>CAYULN010000316.1:0-15204 GCA_964445605.1 uncultured Caulobacteraceae bacterium
GGCCCTTGGCCTCGACGCGCAGGAGGACGCCCTTGGGCGCCGAGGTCACGGTGATGCTGCCGAGGTCGGCGCCGGTCGGGCCTTTCAGCGCGCCGTGGGCAACGACAGGCGCCTGGGCCAGGGCGGGGGAGGCGGCGAAAAGCAGGGCGGTGGCAAGGGCAGCAAGGCGCATGGCGGGCTCCTTTAAGGGCGCGCCCGGTTTAGCGCAAATCCCGCCGCCACCGTTAACCGTATTCGGGGAAAATCGCAGGTTTCACGCTTATTTGAAGGATCAGAAATTCGGGGCGAAACTGGACGGGTTGGCCCGTTCCCATTCGCGCTTCAGACGGTCGTCGACATTGCCGCTCAGCAGGGCGCCCGGCGACAGGTGGATATAAGCTACATCGCCCCGCACCACTTCGCCGGTGGCGGCGCGCACATGCAGGTGCCACGGGCGGATGTCCGACGGATGGTTCAGGCCCGCCGAGCCAAGCATCTCGGCCAGGGCGCGCATGGTGTTGCGGTGGTAGGTGCGGACCCGCTTGAACTTGTCGGACACCACCAGGGCGCGGCTGCGGCCCTTGTCCTGCGTCGCCACGCCCGACGGGCAGTGATTGGTGTGGCAGGCCCGCGCCTGCACGCAGCCGAGCGTGAACATGAAGGCGCGCGCTGACATGACATAGTCGGCCCCGAGCGCGTGGATGCGGCAGAAATCGAAGGCCGAGACGATCTTGCCCGACGCCCCCAGCCGCATCTCACCGCGCAGGCCGGCGCCGACCAGGGCATTGTGCACGAAACTCAGGCCCTCGATCAGCGGCAGGCCGACATGGTTGGACAACTCCACCGGTGCGGCGCCCGTGCCGCCTTCGCCGCCGTCGACAACGATGAAGTCCGGCGTCACGCCACTGTCCAGCATCGCCTTGATCAGGGCCAGGAACTCGAAGCGATGGCCGACGCACATCTTCAGGCCGACCGGCTTGCCGCCCGACAATTCCCGCAAACGGGAAATGAACGCCATCAATTCCAGCGGCGTCGAAAATTCCGGGTGGCGCGCCGGCGAAATGCAGTCCTTGGTCCGGTCGATCAGGCGGGTGCGGGCGATTTCCGGCGTGATCTTGGCCTTGGGCAGGACGCCGCCGTGGCCCGGCTTGGCGCCCTGGCTGAGCTTGATCTCGATCATCTTGACCTGGTCGGAACGCGCCGTCTTGGCGAAGAGGTCCGGATCGAAGCGGCCCTCCTTGGTCCGGCAGCCGAAATAGCCCGAGGCGATCTGCCAGATCAGGTCGGCGCCGCCCTTGACGTGGTACTTGCTGATCGAGCCTTCGCCGGTGTTGTGCGCGAAGCCGCCGGCCTTGGCGCCCTTGCTCAGGGCCAGGATGGCGTTGCTGCTGACGGCGCCGAAGCTGGTGCCCGAGATGTTGAGCACTGAGGCGCGGTAGGGGCGGGCGCAGGCTTTGCCGCCGATCTCGATGCGGAAATCCTGGTCCTTGATATGGGTCGGCGCCATCGAATGCGAGATCCAGCCGTAACCGACGGCGTTGACGTCGCGGATGGTGCCGAACGGCAACTGGTCAGGGACGTCCTTGGCGCGGCGGTAAACCAGGGCGCGCTGTTCGCGCGAGAACGGCACCGGGTCGCGATCGTCCTCGATCAGATATTGCCGGATTTCCGGACGGATCGCCTCGAACCAGAAGCGGAAATGGCCGATGATCGGATAGTTGCGCAAAATCGAATGCTGCGTCTGGAGCACATCGAGCAGGCCGACCAGGCTCAGCGGTGCGAGCACGATCAGCGCCCAGTAGACCTCCGGCCGCCACAAGAAGCCGGCCGCAGCCGCCACGGCGGTTACCAGCCACACCATTTGCAAGACAAAGAAACGCGAGATCACCGCTACCCCCAAGACCCTGTCCGCCGTCGCGGACAATCCGTTACCTTATACAGGCCGTGCGACGGTTTGATAAAGCCGTTGCGGACCGGCGCAACGCGGCTTAGGCTCGATGGCCGGTAAATAGCTTTCAAAAGGTAGACTCATGGACCGGCGCGCCCTTGTCGCATCTCTCGCTGCCCTGTTGGGCGTCACCGCCGCCGACGCCCTGGCCAAGGCCAAGAAGAAGCCCGGCAAGAGTTCCGGCAAGAAATCGTCGAAGAAGAGCAGCGCCAAGAGCAGCAAGTCGAAGAAGGGCAAGACCGCCCCGCCGAAAAAGGCGCCGCCCAAGGTCGTCGCCGAACCGCCGCCGCCGCCCGCGCCGGAAACCTCCTCGCCCGAAGCCGTCGCCGCTATGAACGCGGCCTTCGACGGCATCCTGCGCGAGCTGCTGACCACGCAGCCCGCCCTGGTCACCTATCTCGGTCTCGACAAGGGCGAATATGCCTATCTCAAGTCCAAGTTCGAGGACCGCTCCGAAGCCAGCAAGGCGGCCACCATCGCCCGCCTGCGCCGCGCCGTCGATGCCTTGAACAAGGTCGATCGCGGCCAGCTCAATGCCGCCGACCGCATCAATTACGACACCGTCGTCTGGGACTTCTCCAATCAGCTGGTCCTGGCCCAGGGCTATAATTACGGCGACATGGGCACCTATGCCGGCGGTTTCTCCAACCCCTACGTCGTCAGTCAGCTGTCGGGCGCCTACCAGTTCGTGCCCGACTTCCTCGACAGCCAGCACAGCATCGCCAAGCAGAGCGACGCCGAGGCCTATCTCGCCCGTCTCGAAGCCTTCCCGCGCATGCTCGACCAGGAAAACGAGCGCATCAAGCTCGACGCGGCGCGCGGCGTCGTGCCGCCCGATTTCATCCTCAAGGGCGCCATCGCCCAGCTGACCGCCCTGCGCGACGTCGATCCGACCGCCAGCACCCTGATCAATTCGCTTGATACGCGCTGCACGGCGGCCGGCATCGCCGGCACCTGGAAGGACCAGGCCACCGCCCTGGTCACCGGCCCGGTCAAGGAGGCCCTAAGCCGCCAGATCGACGCGCTGACCGCCCTGCAGGACAAGGCCAAACACGACGCCTCGGTCGCTTTCCTGCCCAATGGCGACGCCTATTACGACTTGTGCGCCAAGCTTGGCACCACCACCGACATGACGCCGCGCGACATCCACGCGCTCGGCCTCGACCAGGTGGCCAAGCTGAGCGACGAGATCGACCGCCGCCTCAAGGCGCAGGGGCTGACCCAGGGCTCGCCCGGCGAACGGATGCGCGGCATGTATTCCGATGCGCGCTTCCTCTATCCCAACACCGACGACGGCAAGGCCAAGCTGCTGGCCGATCTCAACGCCAAGGTGGCGACCGTCCAGGCCAAGCTGCCCGGCTATTTCGGCGTCCTGCCCAAGGCCAAGGTAGTCATCAAGCGCGTGCCGGTCGCCACTGAAGCCGGCGCGCCGGGCGGCTATTACAATCCGCCGTCGCTCGACGGCTCGCGGCCAGGGACCTATTACATCAACCTGCGCGACACGGGGAATAACCCAAGCTGGCTGCTGCCGACCCTGACCTATCATGAATCGATCCCCGGCCATCACCTGCAGGGCTCGATCCAGAACGAGGCCGAGGGCCTGCCGATGCTGCGCAAGCTGTCCGGCTTCAACGCCTATGTCGAAGGCTGGGCGCTCTACGCCGAGCAGCTGGCCGGTGAGATGGGCCTGTACGACACCGATCCGTGGGGCCGCATCGGCTACCTGCACGACGCCCTGTTCCGCGCCGTGCGGCTGGTGGTCGACACCGGCATCCACGACATGCGCTGGAGCCGCGAGCAGGCGATCGCCTACATGTGCGACTATACCGGCGACACCGAAAGCCAGGCGACCGCCGAGATCGAACGCTATTGCGTCTGGCCGGGCCAGGCGCTTGGCTACATGGTCGGCAAGCTGACTTGGCTGCGCCTGCGCGACGCCCAGAAGGCCAAGCAGGGCGCGGCCTTCGACATCAAGGGCTTCCATGATGCCGGCCTGCTGACCGGCGCCGTGCCTCTGGCGGTGCTGGAGACGGTCTACAAGAGCAAGGGGTTGATCTAAGGATCATACTCTCCTCCCCATGGGATGGGGAGGAGAGGTTAAACCCGCCCCGAAATCCCGATGCGGTTGCCGTCCGGGTCGTAGCCGTCGCACATGTCGAAGTGCCCGGTCGATTTGACCGGGCCGGCGTCCGTCCAGCCGCGCTTGAGCAGGGCGGCGCGGGCGGCGACGACGTCCTGAGCGTAGAAGACGATTTTCGGTGACCGTTTCCCGACCGTCGATGCCCCCTTATGCAGAGCGATATTGCAGGCGCCGGCGTTGAAATCGATCCAGCCGGGCTCGGTGCCGGCGACGCTCAGGCCCAAGACGTCGCGGTAGAAGGCGGTCATGCGCTCCATGTTGGCCGTGAAGATGACGATGCGTCTGAGATTTAAGTCCATGACTTGCTCCATGCGGCCGATCTGGGATAGTGGGGGGCATTGCGAGAATGTGGGGGAAAAGATGCAATTACCGTTGACCCGGACCTACGGCCATGGCCGGTTTCTGCGTCTGTTGCTGATCGGATTGGGTTTGCTCGGGATCGCGGCGGTCGTCGCCCGGAGCGGCCTGTACGATCTGGCCTTGCCGGTCCTGAATTCGGGCGAAATACTCGCCTTTGTTATCGTGCCGTCGCTCCTGCTGCTGGGGCTCGGTCTATTCGGCGCCCGGGTCGTCTTTACGGTCGACACGACGGGACTGACGCGCCGCGGCGAAGGCTTTTTCGACCGCCGCTCGCAACGGATCGGCATGGACCGGATCGCCAAGGTACGGCTGTCCGAAATCCGGGCGACGGATTCGTCGTATAGGGTGCAGGTCGTGATCATTCTGAAATCGGGCCGGAAACCGGTGTTCAGCGTAGGAAGCGACCTTGACGACGCCGTCGCCGTCAAGCAGGCGATCGAAGAGGCCATATCCGCTTCCTGACCCATATCCTTTCCCGACAAGCAAAAGCGCATCGCATTTTTTTTGGCAAGTCCCGTGTTCAAGCGGTAAATCCGCGCCGCTTGACCTTCGCCGATGTGTCCTTATTGTAAATTTATATTCTTTGCTGGCATCTAAAGAGAAAATTACCGCTTTATGCGGACAAATTAAGGGGCACTTGTGATACCCATCGATATGGAAGCCATGCCGGCGCAGCGTAAGATCTTGGTCGTCGAGGATGAAGTCCTGCTTCGCGTTCCCGTCTGCGACATGCTGCGCGATTCGGGCATGACCGTGCTGGAGGCCGGCAATGCCGACGACGCCCTCGACTGGCTGCGCACCGACGGCGACATTCAACTGGTCTTTACCGACGTGCGCATGCCGGGCACCATGGATGGCCTCGGCCTGTCGCGCCGCATCCGCAGGGAATTTCCGCACGTCAAGGTCATCCTGACCTCGGCCCATGCCCCGCCCGAACCTGGCGTGGTCATGCTGATCAAGCCCTATATCCTCAGCACGGTGGTCACCACCATCCAGACGGCCCTGGACGGGGCCGTGCCTTGAGCCATGATCCTTGCCTGCTCCTCGTCGAGCCGGATCTGGCTGTCCGCATTCCCTTGGCTGAATATTTGCGCGACTGCGGCTATCGCGTGCTCGAGGCCATCACCACCGACGAAGCGGTGATGATCCTGCGCGAAAGCGGCATGCCGGTGGCCGTTATCCTGACGGTGGTCGACGCCCCGGGACAATTCGATGGCTTCGGCCTGGCGAAATGGGTGCGGCAGAATGGCTTGGGCATAGAGGTGATCCTGAGCGGCAGCATCGCCCGCACGGCGGAAAAGGCCGGCGACATCTGCGAGGACGGGCCGGCCATGGCCAAGCCCTACGATCACCAGATCCTGCTCAACCGCATCAAGGCGCTGATCGCCGCGCGCGACCGGGCGAAGGACTAGGTTTCGTAGTCCCGCAGCAGCCGTTTCAGCCGCTCGCCCTCGGGCCGGGTAAAACCGAAATGGACGACGGCCTGCACAGTCGCCGAGACCAGCATGGCGCCGCCGAAGACGATCGAACCTTGCAGCACGTCGCGCGACGTCATCTTGCCGACGGCGTGCAGCTGCCAGAGCGCCACGGCGATCGTGCCGCAAAAGACGGCCGATGCGACGGCCAGGAGTTTCGCCCGCCGCTGCCGGACATGGTTTTCATCGCGCAGCGCCTGCAGGGTTTCGAGCATCGAGGCGCCGGTTCCGGGATAGGCGCCCATGTGCCGCCGGTGTTGCGCCTGCACCCTGAAAAAGGCGGCCCACGACACGCCCAGCATCAGGAAAACGCCCCATTCCCGCCGCACGTCGATCTTCGCCGCCATGACCGCGTACGCGACGGCAATGGTCCAGACGATCAGGCCGAAGCCGACCAGCCACAGGGTGTTGGCGGAGGCCGAACGGCGGCGGGCCAGCGTCTTCATGGCTTCTTCCAGGACATAGGCTTCGGCGGCTTTCGACAGGTTGTTTTCGTTCGACGCCCACAGGCGTTCCAGGGTCTTAAAGTCCATCGGAGGCCTCCGAAACCAGGGTGGTGAGGCGCGTCCGCGCCCGGCTGAGGCGCGCGCCGATATTGCTTTCGCTCAGACCGTGCAGCGCCGCCATCTCGGCATAGGAGGCGCCCTCCAGGGACAACAGGATGAGCGATCGGTCGACCGGCGCCAGCTGGCGGATGGCGGCATAAAGCGCCTCAAGTCGGCGGTGATCTTCCGGATTGCCGCTGTC
Source organism: uncultured Caulobacteraceae bacterium (assembly GCA_964445605.1). Classification (GTDB taxonomy): domain Bacteria; phylum Pseudomonadota; class Alphaproteobacteria; order Caulobacterales; family Caulobacteraceae; genus Asticcacaulis. Next base: position 6,650 of record CAYULN010000316.1, read on the forward strand.
GGCCACGACGGCGGCGATGTCGGGCGCGGCCTGCCAGAACCGGAAAAGGCGAAGGCCTTCCTTTCGCTTCCAGGTCAGGGCCCGGTTATGCGCCACGCGATAGAGAAAGGTCGCCGCCGAACTCTCGCCGCGAAAGTTCGGATAGGCCTTCCAGGCGCTGATCAACAGTTCCTGCAACAGGTCGTTCTGGTCGGCGGCGGCCGCGAAGGCTCGGCTGATGCGCCGAAGCATGCCGATATGCGGGCCGACCCACGCCGCGAATGCGCTCTCCGGTGTCACGCCGCCCTAGTTTCCGGTTGGCGGCGCCTGCAGGACGGCGGCCTCGCGCTTGAGCCGCAGCGGCTCGCGGTTGTTGTGCTCGAAGACGCCGGTGGCGATGCCGGCGATCAGCCCGATGACGGCCAGGCCGAGGACGACGGCCAGAACCTTGAAGAAATGGGCGGGATTGATCATGAACCCTAACATCGCGATCTCCTTTTACACGGATGCACGAGATTAGACGTAGGCGACGGCCGATCCTTACAGATCAGCCGACAAAATGATCGAGGATCAACACGAAGACCAGGCCGAAGATGCCGACCAACCCTTCCATCAGGGTCCAGGACCTGAGCGTGTCGCGGATCGACAGGCCGAAATATTCCTTGAACATCCAGAAACCGCTGTCGTTGACGTGGCTGAACATCAGGCTGCCGGCGCCGATGGCCAGCACCATCAGGTTCGGATCGACGCCCGATGTCGCCACCAGGGGCGCGATCAGCCCGGCCGCCGTCAGGCCGGCCACGGTCGCCGAACCCAGCGAAATCCGGATGACGCCGGCGATCAGCCAGCCGAGCACCAGAGGCGGCACCGGCAGGGCTTGCAACACCGTGCCCAAAGTCGCGCTCACGCCAGCATCTATGAACACCTGTTTCAAGGCGCCGGCCCCGGCGATGATCAGCAGGATCGGCGCGATCTCGCGCATGGCGCCGCCGGAGCCCTCCATCAGGGTCCGCAACGGCACACCACGCCCGATGCCGAGTGTGAAACAGGCGATCAGCAGCGCCGCCAGCATGACGATCATCGGATTGCCGATGAAATCCAGCCACGGCTTGACCCTCGGATCGATAGTACCGGCGAAACTCAAGGCAGTGGTCCCGGCCAGCAGGATGACCGGCAGGAGCGCCGTGACGAAGCTGTTGAACGCGCCGGGAAGTTCCGACTCGGCGCGCGGAACGACGGTGAACAGGGCCTGCGGCTGGGCCTTGATGCCCTTGACCGTCAGGGCGAACAAAGGCCCGGCGATGATCAGGGTCGGCAGGCCGACGATCAGGCCGTAGATCAGGGTCAGGCCCATATTGGCGTGGAACTGCGCCACCAGGGCGGTCGGCGAGGGGTGCGGCGGCAGGAAACCGTGTGCGATCGACAGCCCGGCCAGCAGGGGTACGGCCAGCGATACCAGGGGCCGCCCCGACTGATAGACCAGCGAGAAGATCAGCGGCACCAGCAGCACGAAGCCAACATTGTAGAACAGCGGGATACCGATGATGAACCCGGCCAGCGTCAGGGCCAGGCTCATGCGCGGCGCGCCGAACAGCTTGATCAGAGCGGTGGCGATCCTTTGCGCCGCTCCGGAATCGGCGATCAGCTTGCCGAACACCGCCCCCAGGCACAGCAGCACGGTCAGCGAGCCCAGCATGTCGCCGATACCTTTTTCGACCGACTTGGCCACATTGACCAACGGCATGCCGAACAGGACGGCCGCCAGCAGCGACGCCAGCACGAAGGCGATCAGGGGCTGCACCTTGCCCCAGGCGATCAGGCCGATCAGGCTCAGGACCGTGGCGGCGACGGCGGTCAGCACCCAGGCGGGATCGGCCGCCGAAAAGACTTGCGTGAAGATCACTCTTGTTTCCTTACCCGTCTTTTGGGCCCGTTTCGGGCGGAGGCCCCGCCACTTTTGTTGTCCGGAGCCTAAGCGAGAACGACGGTTCCGGCAAGGACGGGCCACGCGTAAACCTGGCCCGCTGACGCTTCGGTTGTATGGCGATTTATAATGCAGACCTCAGGTTTGCATGTTAGTTGATCCGTCCAAGGACAAAATACGCTGAGAAACTTGAAAAAGGGAACTGGGTTGGAAGTGCCGAATAACGGGTGTCTGGGGGTCGTGATCGGCGGATGCGGCTTTTCCGACTATTTGTCCAGGGAGATTGGAACGCGGGTCGACTGTTACCGGCTGTACAGCTGGGAGCGCCACGTTCCGAAACGGGATTTTATCGATGCCTTCGACCTGGATGAGTGCATCAAGCAATTTAAAGAGCACCGGGTCACCTGCGTGATGAACGCCGGAACGGTCAATCTCGACCTGTTGCGAAGCCGGCTCAGCGAGGAATCCGGACTGCCGGACGGCCGGCGCACGGCGATCCAGGCGCAGCTTGGCAGCCCATACGAGTTTTACAGGCTTTACCGCCAGAAGTTATGGGACGCCGATATCGCCATTGCGTCGGTCGGCGATGTTTTCCCGGAATTCAGGCCACGTCCCGGACCGCAGGGGAAAGAGGTGGCGGACTTCGGACTTGCCGTCACCCTTGACGATATCAAGGAACGGGCGATCGACTGCTGTTCGCGCGAAGATCACCGCCACGTTTCCCAATCGGTCGTCTTCGACTTGGATGGCCAGGACTGCGTGAAAATCGGCATCGAAAAGGAAAATACCGACGCGCTTCTCGACCGGTTGCCGTCGAAGACGAATCCAAGAACGACGCGCATTCTCGTCAAAATACTGCCACGCGGCCTGCCGAAAAAGGTCGACGACCCAACGATCGGCCCGACGACGATCATCAAGTCGGCCGCCGCCGGGATAAAAGTCATCGTCCTGGACCTGGTAAGCGGCGTCATCATCTACCCCGATGAAACCGTCGCGCTGGCCGACGAGCACGGGATTGCCATTATTGGTCTTTGAGCGCGCCTACAGGACGGCCGGCATCAGGCTGCCGTTGGCGAGCGCCTTGATCAGCACGGCCAGCTTGCCGCCGCCGTACCAGTCGTTGGGGGCGAAGTGGCCGGAAGCGAAGACATAGATGTCGGCGCTGCCGGTCGGATTGCCGATGATCAGCGGCGGAATGGCGCCGATCCACGTCGCGCATTCCACGGTCTGGTTGACGTTTTTCACGGCAAGCGCCCCTTGCAGGGCTATTTTGTCCGGTTCGCTGGACGTGTAGTAGGTGACGTGGGCGACCTGCTGGCCCAGACTCAGCAGCATGTCCATGCTGTCGGGGTGATATTTGGTCATCCAGCCGATCTCGGGAATGACGATCAGCAATTCCCGGCAATTCAGCAGGGTCTTGGTATTGATCAGTTGTCCGTCGACGCGGATCTCGTTCGCCAGCCGCGAATCGCGGGTTTCGGCCACATAGTCCGCGACGGGCGACAGGTCGAGTTTGGGAGCGCGCGCGCGCGCTTCGAAAACCAGGCTCTTGATATCCGACTTGCGGAAATAATCGGAGCGGCCGGCCAGTCCGGCCTGATAGAGAGATTGACGGGACTTGCCGAGAATCTTGGCTGCCTCGCTTTCGGACAATTCCAAAAGATCGAGAAGATCCTTATCGGTCATGGCATTCATGGTTTCAAAAAACCTCGGTTTTCTTTCGGAGCGGAAAGCCCCGGGATGATTCTTGGCGTCGATTATCGGCGCGAGCGGTTAATTTTTCTTTTATTCCTTTACAAGCGAAAGCGGCCAATATGCGTAATTGCCAACCATATGTCAACATGTGACACTTTGGTGAAGGTGAGTCAATGGTGGCGCTGAGTCGAGTAAAATATCGATGGGCATTCTTCAGGCCAAGGCGAAAGCACCGGCAAAGCCCATGGCGGGACCTTTACAGGCGCGTGCCGGTATGCGACTATACGACAACTTACGCATGGAAAAATCAATATATAAGCGGGAAATAATTGACAAAAATGTTTACAAAATTGTCTTAAATTGACAAAAGGTAAGAAAATTTACCATAATTGACATTCATATTGAATTGTGTCAGTCTCCTGCCCGATGTGGTGGGAGAAGCTGCCATGGGAAAGAAAACCGAAGAGTCTGCCAAATTCCGGAGAAGCGTTTTCGCGGGCAAGTTTTCGCACGTAAACAGGCTTCTCTCCGGAGACTGCGACCTGGCGGAAAAGGTCAAAGGCATTTACCGGGTCGCGCCCTACGTTCTGCATGACGAAGCCATCGCCTTCTTCGATGCGTTGGTGGCCGACCCGCAGGCGTTCGCTCAGTTCGCCGCCGAAAGGCTTGATCCTTGTGACGCTTGCCGTCTGGGGGCATCGCCCTTTGTCGAAGGGGAGGCGTTTGATATCCAGGCGACGATCGACGCCGCGTCGAGCACCGAGAAGTTCTTCAGGACGTCGGAATCCTACGACCGCAAGTTTCGCGGCACACGTGGCGAAGGTTACAACGACAAAGACTTGCGTGCCGGCATTTTCGCCCGGGCATGGGTTTTCGCCGCCCGACTGCGCGCCTATTTTACGGACAGCCTGAAGACCCGGAACCAGTTCAAATGGGCTTTCGACACGACCGGCCTTGTCTGGTTCGGGGCGATGATCGGCGCATTGGGATTCGAACGGGTCTGTCCCATGACCGCGATTCTTCCGATCGCGGCTGTCGGGGGCGTTACGTCGGCTTTCGGTATCGGGCTCCTGATTCAATATCTGGTCGGCGAACTGCTGTTCAAAGGCGCGGAGTTGCGCCACCAGGATCTTACCAAAGAGGTCGTGAACCTGAAGGAGCAGGAGGGTCTGAGAGTGGCCGCCGACTATGCCGCCCGCCAGCAACTGCTGCTCGGTCTCATGGAACAGATGATCGAACGCGCGGCGCATGCCTATGCCAGAAGCGCCGAGCAGGGCTCGGCGGGGCGCGAGGAAATGGCGCGCTGGCTCAGGCTGGCCGGTTATGTCCGAGAAAGGATCGCGGCCAATGCCAGCTACCTGGAGGACCAGGAGTGGAATATCGTCATCGCCTACGGCGCCCTGCGCGACAAGGCGAAGCACGACAGGCAATCGATCACGACGGTTCACCCTTACAGCATCGAAAAGGCCAATGTGCGAGCAGGGGCCACGCTATTTTGCAGCCTTTCCATCCTGGGCGTCGCGGCGGCGATTTTCTATCATCTGTTCCAAGGCAGGCTGGATCCGGCCTGCATGCTCCCGACGGGCGCCTACCTGGCCCTGACCACCTTGGGCAGTCTGCTGAGCCTCCTGTGGTCGGGCGGAAACGCCCGGCGTCTGGACGCATTGTTTGGCAAGACCATCACGGACGGCTTCGTTGTCGACACGTGCCAGAAGGCCATGAAGGGTTTGTGGCCAGGCGATTATCGCGTCCGGTACGACCAGCTGGTCGCGCGGCTGGCGGAGCTGCTCCGTCGCGGTTGGTGAGAGGCTTTCCCGTAAAGACATGACCGTGCTAGGAGAGCAGCTTCAACCGGGAGCCTGAAGTGGCGGGCCAGTCGCGATCCGAATTTGTCAAGCTGCGGCCGTACCTTTACGCCGTGGCCATCGTCGCCATCTGCACCTTGATCGGCCTGCCTTTGCGCGACCACACGGCCGCCGACAACCTGACCATGATCTACCTGGCCGGCGTGGTCGTGGCGGCGTCGCGTCTAGGGATAGGCCCGGCGATCCTGACTTCGGTCCTGGGGCTCGGCGCCTTCAACTTCTTCTTTGCCAGGCCCTATTACAGCTTCCGTTTCGAAGGCCATTACGGCTGGACCTTCGCGGTCATGCTGGTGACGTCGCTGCTGGTCGGGTCCCTGACGGCGCAGGTCGCCCGCAGCGCCCGCATTGCCGAGCAGCGTGAGAAGGAAACCCTGATCCTGTACCGGCTGGCGCGCGACCTGGCCCTGGTGCGCGGCGCCGACAATATGCGCCGCGCTGCCTCCGCCGCCCTGTCGGCGTCCTATCGCGCCGATATCCGCTTCGGCGACACGGCGCCGGCCAATAGCCTGTCGGTGCCGCTGCTATCCGACGGCGAGCGGCTGGGGACCATGCACCTGACGGCGACCGATGGCCGCAATTTCAGCGTCTCGGAGCGCCTGCAATTCGAAACCTTCGCCGCCCTGATCGCTGCCGCCCTGCTGCGTGCCCGCCAGGCCGATGCCGCCGAGGCCGCCCATATCGAATCCGAGAACGAAAAGCTGCGCAACGTCCTCCTCGCCTCGGTGTCGCACGACCTGCGCACGCCCCTGACCGTGCTCAATGGCGGCCTTAGCAACCTGTTGCGGATGCGCAAGAAACTACCGCGCGAGGCGGTCGACGAGGTCGGCGCCCTATGGCGGCAGCTCGACCGGCTGCAGCGCTTCGTCGATAACCTGTTGCGCCTGGCGGCCCTGACGTCGGGACGGATGCAGCTCAACCGCCAGCCCTACATGATCCAGGAGATCATCGGCTCGGCGCTCACCCAGGCCAAAGCGTTCAAGGGCGACCGCGCCCTCAAGACGGTGGTCACCGGCGTGCTGCCGATGGTCGATATCGACGGCGCTCTGGTCGAACAGGTGCTGGTCAATCTGCTCGACAACGCCGTCCGCCACACCGTCGACACCGGCACGCTCACCGTCACCGCCGAACGCGACGGCAACGGCGTCCGGATCGGCGTCGCCGACGACGGGCCGGGCCTCCCGGAAGGCCGCGAAGCCGAATTGTTCGACGCCTTCCACACCGATAGGGCAGCCCATGGCACGGGTCTGGGCCTTGCTATCTGTCGCGGAATCGTTGAAGCCCATGGCGGGCGCATCCATGCCGAAACCCTGCGCGACGACGCAGGCAAGGCGACCGGGGCGCGCTTCGTTTTCACCCTGCCGGGAGCGGCCTCATGAACGCACCGCATGTGCTGATCGTTGAGGACGAGGCCGACATCCGCAAATATCTGCGCGCCACCCTGGGCGCCCACGACTTCGTGCCGCTCGAAGCCGCCACCGCCAAGGAAGCCCTGCAGATCATCACCACGCAGCGGCCCGACGTCATCCTGCTCGATCTTGGCTTGCCCGACCGCGATGGTGCCGACCTGATCGCCGAGGTGCGCGGCTGGAGCGAGACGCCGATCATCGTCCTGTCGGCGCGCGAGCAGGAGCGCGACAAGATCGAAGCGCTGGAACGCGGCGCCGACGACTACCTGACCAAGCCGTTCGCTGCCGGCGAACTGATCGCCCGGTTGAAGGTCGCCCTGCGCCACGCCCAGCGCCTCCAGGCGGACGGCGGCACGGTTTATGAACATGACGGCTTGACGGTCGACCTGGCGGCGCGGCGGGTGCGGCTCGATGGCGAGGACGTGCGCCTGACGCCAATCGAATACAAGTTATTGAGTCTGCTGGTGAAAAACGCCGGAAAGGTGGTGACTCACGCCCAGCTGCTGCGCGAGGTCTGGGGCAAGCACAGCCTCGACAACAACCACTATCTGCGCATCCACACCCAGCACCTGCGCGAGAAGCTGAAGGACGATGCCCTGAACCCGCGCTTTATCCTGACCGAACCGGGCGTGGGCTACCGGTTCCGCGACTGATCTATACAAAAAATATACGCCCGTCCGAGGCATCTATATGCCGCCCATATGCGTTTGCGCGCATTGCAGGTCCCATCAGTAACGCGTTGGGGCAAACCTGTGACGTCCAATACCATTTCCGCCACCGAGACCACGGCCGCCGGGCACGGCCATGAACACACCAAATCCGGCTTCTGGATGCTGGCCGTCGGCGCGGTCGGCGTCGTTTTCGGCGACATCGGCACGTCGCCGCTCTATGCCCTGCGCGAAGCCATGCGCCATACCCGCGCCGGTACTGATCCGCACCTGGCGGCCTTCGGCGTTGTCTCGCTGGTCTTCTGGGCGCTGCTGCTGCTGGTCACTGTCAAATATGTCATCTTCCTGATGCGCGCCGACAACAAGGGTGAGGGCGGGACACTCGCCCTCATGGCCCTGGCGCAAAAGGCCCTGAGCCAGGATTCGCTGGGCAAATATGCCTCGGCTATCTTCTTCCTCGGTATCTGTGGTGCGGCTCTGTTCTACGGCGATGGTATCATCACCCCGGCTATTTCGGTCCTCAGCGCCGTCGAAGGCCTGAAGGACGCGCCCGGCGTCGGCAATCACCTGGATGCCTATGTTCTGCCGATCACCATCGTTATCCTGATCGCCCTGTTCCTGGTGCAGTCCAAAGGCACCGACAAGGTGGCCCGATTCTTCGGCCCGACCATGCTGCTGTGGTTCGCCGCCATCGCCGCCATGGGCGTGCGCTATATCGTCCAGAAACCCGAAGTCCTGATGGCGTTGAGCCCGTATTACGGCGTCGAATTCCTGATCGCCAACGGCGCCATCGGCTTTGTTGTCCTGGGCAGCGTCTTCCTGGTGGTCACCGGCGCCGAAGCCCTTTACGCCGACATGGGCCATTTCGGTCGCCGGCCGATCGGCGCCGCCTGGCTGTGGGTCGCCTTTCCGGCCCTGATCCTCAACTATCTCGGCCAAGGCGCGCTGACCCTGATTGACCCGTCGGCCGTCGCCAATCCGTTCTGGCGCATGGTACCGCACGCTTTTTACTGGCCGG
>CAYULN010000317.1:0-4463 GCA_964445605.1 uncultured Caulobacteraceae bacterium
GAAAGCGACAGTGAAGACGTAGGTCTTGTCGGCCTCGACCAGGTAGGGGACGGTCTTGGTCGCCTCACCCAGCGCGATCGGCAGGATGCCGGTGGCCAACGGGTCGAGCGTGCCGGCGTGCCCGGCCTTCTGGGCGTTGAACAGGCGGCGGATCTTCGACACGGCATCGGTCGAGGTCATCTCGTAGGCCTTGTCGAGGCAGATCCAGCCGTTGACCGGGTCGCCCTTCTTCTTGCGCGCCACTACTCCTCGTCCTCATTTTCCGTTGCGCTACCGCTTCGCTGCTTGAGCGCGTCATCGTCATGGCGCAGATCGCGCGCGACGTCCGGACGCATGAACAGGGCATCCATGCGCGCCGCTTCGTTGAAGCTTTCGTCGTGCAGGAAGCGCAGGTCTGGCGTGAACTTCATGTCGATCATCCGGCCGAGAATGCCGCGCAGGAACTTGGCGTGCTTGTTGAGCGCGTCGATCACCGGGCCGACCTCGTCCGCCGTGATGGTGACGCCGCCGAGGCCGGCGCCGAGCGGTTCAACAAACACAGTGGCATGGCGCAGGTCGGGCGAGACGCGCACTTCGGTGACCGTAATCGACACGCCGTCGAGCGCTTCGTCGTGGATGTCTTCTTCACGCAGGATTTCGACCAGGGCGTGGCGCACCAGTTCGCCGGCGCGCAGCTGGCGCTGCGTCGGGCCCAGTTCGCGGCCGTGGGTCTTGTCTTTATAAGGGGTACGTTTCATCCCCCCCATATAGGCGTTCCGGCCGATTTTTCTATGTAAAAATTCAGGCCGCTTCGGCTTCGTCGGACGCGGCGGCGGCCTTGCCGGCCCAGAAGGTGGCGATCATCTCGGCCTGGATTTCCAGGATGGCCTTGAGTGGCAAGTACAGCCCCAGCCGGTTCCACTGCGCCTGGGCCGCCTTTTGCCGCAGGGTGTCGACATAGGCGATCGCCAGCCAGAACGACATGATGTACAGGCTCCAGATATGGGCGATGGAGGCCGTCCACAGTTCCTCGACCGACTCCAGCACGGGTTCCGACACGGGGAAGAAGCGCAAGGGACCCGGCGCGTCCGGCGCCTGGAACGGCCCCATTTGCGAGCGGATAAAGTTGCGCAAGCCGTCGCCGCGATATTTGATGCGGTTTTCCTGGGCGTCGCCCTGCGCCTTCTGACCGGCGTCGACGGCGTAATAGTCGAGCACCGCCTGACAGACCGCCAGGTCATAGCAATAGAGCCGGTGGCCGTCGAAGCTCAGCACGCGGTGCGGCAGATCCGGCACGGCGCCGTTGCGGGCCAGGCGTTCGCGGATCAGGTTGATGCGCGGCTTGTCCTCATGCCAGTCGCGGCTGATGCTGCCGATATGGGCATTCTGCACGCCGCAGAGATGCGCCAGGCCACGCTGGGTCAAATAAGCCTCGCCATTGCTTAAGAGTCCCATGCCCATGCCGTCGTGTTCGCCATAGGCGATCACCGACAAGGTGGCGATTCCCTCTTGAGGGGTATGATTACGCGGCGAATCAAACATGGCTACGCCCGCCCTGATATAAGTGAAATTCCCGGAAGTCCGACTCAGTCCCTAGTTGCAACCGAGTGTGCGCGCCGCATAAGCGTTAATCAAGGGTTAACGCAAGGGTAAACCGAGCCGATACCGGGGTTATCTGTTGGCGATTCATCCCTCTTCTGTGGATAAGTCGCGCGGTTAATCACTGTCTCAGTTTTGTGACGGAAACCGAAGCCCGTTAAGGGTTTGCGCGGCTTTTTTGCCACGCGGTAAGGGCTTAACTGAAGACCACCGTCTTGCCGCCATTGATGATCACCCGGCGTTCGGCATGCCAGGTGACGGCGCGGGCCAGGACGCGGGCTTCGATGTCCTGGCCTATCGCCACCAGCTGTTCCGGTGTCAGGCCATGGTGGACGCGCTGCACGTCCTGCTCGATGATCGGGCCCTCGTCGAGATCGGAGGTGACATAGTGCGCCGTGGCGCCGATGATCTTGACGCCGCGCGCATGGGCCTGATGGTACGGCTTGGCGCCCTTGAAGCTCGGCAGGAAGGAATGGTGGATGTTGATGCACCGGCCTTCCAACTGCCGCGCCAGATCGTCGGAGAGAATCTGCATATAGCGGGCGAGCACCACCAGATCGGCCCTGTACTCGTCTATCAGTTTCAGGAAGGCGGCTTCCTGCTCGGCCTTGTTGGTCTTGTCGACCGGCAGATGGACATAGGGCACGCCGTTCCATTCGACGAAGCTGCGCATGTCGTCGTGGTTCGACATGACGCAGACAATATCGACCGGCAGCAGGCCCGTCCGCCAGCGGTAAAGCAGCTCGTTCAGGCAGTGGCCGAACTTCGACACGGCGATCAGCACCTTGGGCTTTATGGACAGGTTGAAGATCTCCCAGTCCATAGCAAAGCGGTGGGCGATCGGCTTGAAGCCGTCACGTAAGGTGCCCATCGGCGGCATCTTCGGCCCGGCCTGCTTGAAGACGACGCGGACATAGAACATGTCGCCGCCGACCCGGTCGTTGAACTGGTTGGATTCGACGATGGAGATATCGTTGTCGTTCAGATAGCCGGAAACGGCGGCGACAATGCCGCGCGTGTCAGGACACTTGATGATCAGGACATAATGGGTCGGGTCGAAGTCGGTGGTGTCGAGCATGACGGCGCTATAGCAGGAAAACGCTGAAAAGGCGGAATGTTTTTCTGTCTGCCGCCCAAGTTGAATATCGTGGCAAATCACCTCACCCTGGATCGCTAGCTGAGGAGGATTTACTCATGGTGAAGCTTGCATTTTCCGTCCTGTGCGCCAGCGCATGCCTTATGGCGCTGCCGGTGGCGGCCGCAACACCGGACGCCGCGCTTCTCGCCGCGGCCAGTGCGCCCGACAAGCCAATTCAGGCCAGCGTGATCAAAATCGGTGATCGATTCTGCCCCGCTGCCCCTGACAAGGCGGCCTCGGACAAGACGGCGAAAATGATGAAACTCGTCTCGGCGACCTGCGTCATGGAAGCATCCGGCCTTATCTCCCATGACGAGGCGCAATCGGTGTATGAACAGGCGATGGGCACTATTCAGGCGGCCATGGCAGAGATCGAAATGGACAGCACGGCTTCACCGCTGGCTTCAAAGTAAGACGTGGGCCGCAGGCCCCACACCCCGTAAGTTCGGCACCGGGAGCGGATTAGATTCGGGCGTTCTACAAGTGGAGACAAAAGCGTCTCTCCAAGCCCTAAAAAGCAATTGGCCCGCCGAAGGGTGGCGGGCCAAAGACTTTTTGAGGGATCAGAGGGTGCGTTTGATCTCTTCGACCGTAAAGCACTCGATAAAGTCGCCCGGCTTGATGTCCTGGAAGCCATTGAATGCCATGCCGCATTCCTGACCCACCACGACCTCGTTGACCTCGTCCTTGAAGCGTTTGAGCGTCGACAGCACGCCCATTTCCTGGATGACGACGTCGTCGCGCAGGATGCGGATGCGAGCGCCCTTCTGCACGCGGCCTTCGGTGACCCGGCAGCCGGCGACCTTGCCGACCTTGGAGATATCGAAGACCTCGAGGATTTCCGCATTGCCAAGGAAGGTTTCGCGCTGGATCGGCGCCAGAAGGCCCGACATAACGCCCTTGATGTCGTCGATTAGGTCGTAGATGATCGCGTAGTAGCGGATTTCCACGCCTTCGCGTTCGGCCAGGTCACGCGCCTGCTTGCCGGCACGGACGTTGAAACCGATGATCGGCGCGTTCGAACCCTTGGCCAGGTTGACGTCGGATTCGGTGATGGCGCCAGCGCCCGACAGAATGATCCGTGCACGGACTTCTTCGGTACCCAGCTTATCCAACGAGCCGACAATGGCTTCGGCCGAACCCTGGACGTCCGCCTTGATGATCAGCTGGACTTCCTTGGCCTTCTTGTCGGCCAACTTCGACATCATGTCGGTCAGCGACACGGCGCCAACCGGCGCGATCGCCTTTTCACGGCGGACGCGTTCGCGATAATCGGTGATCTCACGGGCGCGCGCCTCGTTCTCGACCACGGCGAAGGCATCGCCGGGGCTCGGGGCTTCGTCAAGGCCGAGGATTTCCACCGGCTCCGACGGACCGGCCTCATTGAGCTGCTCGTTGCGCTCGTTGATCAGGGCGCGGACGCGGCCAAAACTTGAACCCGCCACGACGATGTCGCCGCGCTTCAAGGTGCCGCGCTTGACCAGGACGGTCGCCACCGGACCACGGCCCTTGTCGAGCTTGGCCTCGATGACCACGCCCTCGGCGGTGCGGTCCGGATTGGCGCGCAGGTCGAGCACTTCCGCCTGCAGCAGAATGGCTTCGATCAGTTCGTCCAAACCCTTGCCGGTCTTGGCCGACACCTCGACCACCTGGGTGTCGCCACCCAGGGATTCGACGACGATTTCATGCTGCAACAGCTCGTTGATGATGTTCTGCGGCTTGGCGTCGGGCTTGTCGATCTTGTTGA
>CAYULN010000318.1:0-9791 GCA_964445605.1 uncultured Caulobacteraceae bacterium
ATATTCTGATGGTTTCAGCAGCAGAGGTGCAACGCAAGTTCGGCTATTACTCAGACGAGGCCATGATCCAGCCAGTCGGCATCCAACGCCACGGCACCACGCGCCTTGTCATGATTTCGGCCGCCGAATATGAGCGCCTTAAACGCCGCGACCGTCAGGTCCTACATGCGCGAGACCTAGACGATGACTTCATCAAAGCCCTCGAAGCCAGCGAACCCTCCGACGAAAGCAGGGCGCTCGACTACCTCATGGACGATCCCGAAGCCCGGTGACGTTCTGAACTACGCATATCTATGGGACTACGAAAAGCAACGTGGTCAGGAAGAAGGCCTTAAAGAGCGCCCATCCGTTGTTGTCTTGACAGTCGAAGGCCCCTCGTCTCGACCGGTCATTACCGTCTGCCCGGTCACAAGCCAACTGTCCGGCGCGCCGTCAGATTTTGTGGAGATGCCACAAAGTGTCAAACGACACCTCGGGTTGATGGATCGCGATCGCAGCTTTATTGTAACGACGGAAGTCAACAAATTCATCTGGCCGGGGCCAGACATCCGCCCCTTCGAGCGGCAAGGTCATGTGGACATTTGCTTTGGGCAAATTCCCGCCAAACTGCTTGATCAGATCAAGATCAGCTTGATCAAAAATATCCGGCAACATCGTCTGCGGACTGCGCCCCGAAACGAATAAAAAACGCCGGGCCGCGTACCAGGGAGGGAACGCGGCCCGGCGCCGTCCGCAGACAGGCTCTCCAGGTGTCAGCGGCGGTTAGTGTCGGTGGCGTTAAGGGCCAGACGATCCGGCGAATTCGTCATCTGCGCGGCATATCGGGTCAGTTGCGGCTGGCCGATCTCGGCCACGGTCTGCGCCAGAACGTCGCGTGCACAGGCGGCATCGCCCTCGGCGACGCCCGGCTCGCGCCGGTCACTGTGGCAGACTCGTTCGGCGGCATATTGCAGTTTCCGGTAGACGATCTTGACCTGGGCCGGGTCGTTGAAATCGACATTCCGGGTCGACACCTGCTCCTCGACCGGCTGGCGCTCCGGATCGGTTCGCCAGTCACCGGCCAACGCCGCGCCGGCGAATGCCGTAGAGGAAAGGACAAGGGCAATAGCGGTGAAACGTAACATGTGGAAAGCTCCTCGGTAATTATGGTCTTGTTGCCATTGTGAATACACGAGGTAGGCAAGCTTTTTAAGTTAAATGCACGTCACATTATTAAACTTGCTTCATAGATTAACTTTCCGTAATAAATAAATTTATTTTAATGATTGAACAACCAGATTGCATCCATAACGATTACACTGTCAATTATTTCAACGGTAACTATCGTGGGGCCTTGCGGTTGACTCTTGCCAACAAAACCCCCAAACCGCGCCGCATGGCCGTTGTCGATATTACTGAGCTCGCGGGCGCTTTGCCGTCGCGCACCTGCCTGCTGGGGCTGGATCTCGGCGAAAAGACCATCGGTGTTGCCGTTTCCGACCTGTCCCTGACCCTGGCCTCGCCTCTGGAACTGATCCGCAAAACCAAATTCACCGTCGAGGCCGAGCGCCTGTTCAAGCTGATGGACGAGCGTCAAGCGGCCGGACTGGTGATCGGCCTGCCGGTCAACATGGACGGCAGCGAAGGGCCGCGCGCCCAGTCGTGCCGGGCGTTCGCCCGTAACCTGTTGCGGCTGAAGGCGGTGACCATCGCCTTCTGGGACGAGCGCTGGTCGTCGGCGGCGATGAACCGGTTCCTGATCGAGGAAGCCGATCTCAGCCGCGCCAAACGGGCCGAAGTCATCGACCGCAACGCCGCCGCCTATATATTGCAAGGCGCGCTCGACCGGATAAAGGGCGCGGCCGATGTTTGAGGCTTGCCGGTTGGGTGTTGCGCGGGTTGGAACGGCCGCAAGGTTGAATCCACAGATTACACAGATTTCATTAGGAAAATGGCCGCGACCCGAACGGTTTTGGGAGATTGGTTTTAAACGCGCCTTGCGCGTTCGATTGCTCAACCCGGTGAGGCATCCATGCTTCAGCCTGCTCGAAAAAAATCTGTGTAATCTGTGGACTCTTTTCCTTGAAACGGAAGCCACGCAATGACCTTCACCACCATATTGAATGGCATTGTCCCGGTCTTCCTGCTGATCGCGCTGGGGTACGGCCTCAAGAAATCCGGCTTCCTGCCCCTGCCCGTCTGGCCGCCGATCGAAAAATTCGCCGTCTATGTGCTTTATCCCGGCTTTCTGGTGCCGGCGATCTGGCATGCCGAACTATCGGGCTTTTCCGCCGGGCCGGTCAGTCTTGGCGTGGTCGGCGCGGTGATCATCGCCAGCGTGGTCGGGTTCGCCGTCATGCCGGTCCTGCGCCTGTCCGGGCCGACTTTCACCAGTGTTTTCCAGGGGTTGATGCGCTTCAACTCGTTCGTCTTCGTGCCGGTAGCCGCCGCCATTTTCGGCCCCAAGGCGACGGGCATCGCCGCCGTGGCGATCAGCGCGCTGATCCCGGCCAGCAATATGATCTGTATACTGGTCCTGGCGCAGTGGGGTGAACCGGAAGGCGAAGTGCCGGCGCGCACGCCGTTATGGATGGCCAAGACCTTGATTACCAACCCGATTTTCGCCTCTTGCCTGATCGGGCTGGCGCTCAACTTCCTGCGGGTGCCTTCGATCGGATTTGCAGAAAAAGCTTTGAACATGCTGGGCGAAGCGGCTATTCCGACGGGGCTGATTTTGGCGGGCGCGGGCCTGAGTTTCGGCTATATTGCCCGGCGGCCGGCCCTGGTCAGCGGCGTGTCGTTGTACAAGATCCTGATCATGCCGATCTCGGCCTGGTTGATCTGCAAGGCGTGCGGCGGCGATACCCTGGCGCAGGGCGTGGCCCTGGCTTGCGGGGCGGCGCCGTGCGCGGCGGCGGCCTATGTCCAGGCCCGACACATGGGTGGCGACGCGCCGCTGATGGCCGGGATCGTGGCGATGACGACTAGTTTAAGTGCGGCGACCATGCCTTTGCTTTTATACGTATTTCATCTGGGTTTATAATGCGATGCCTGACGTAACCGACCTGATCCGCGCGCGCTTGACGCCCTTCCCCAAGCGGCATTTCCTGGCCGCCCAGGACCTCGATCCGCCCGATGTCATCAACCTGCTCGACCTGGCCGACGTGTTCGTCGACCTCAACCGCCAGACCAGCAAGAAGATGGACCTGCTGAAGGGCCGAACCCTGGTCAACCTGTTCTTCGAGAATTCGACCCGGACCCAGTCGAGTTTCGAACTGGCCGGCAAGCGGCTGGGCGCCGACACGGTCAACATGTCGGCCAAGACCTCATCGGTGGCCAAGGGCGAGACCCTGGTCGACACGGCGGTGACGCTTAACGCCATGAAGCCCGACCTGCTGGTCGTCCGTCACTCGGCCTCCGGCGCGGCTGCGCTGCTGGCTCAGAAGGTCGGCTGCTGCGTGGTCAATGCCGGCGACGGCCAGCACCAGCATCCGACCCAGGCTCTGCTCGACATGCTGTCGATCCGGCGCGCTTTCGGCCATGTCGACGGCCTGACCGTGGCGATCTGCGGCGACGTCGCCCACAGCCGCGTGGCGCGGTCCAACGTCATCCTGCTCAACACCATGGGCGCCAACGTTCGGCTGGTCGGGCCGCCGACCCTGATCCCGGGCGACGCCGACCAATGGGGCGCCGAGGTCTATCACGACATGCGCGAAGGGATTTCTGGCGCCGACGTGGTGATGATGCTCCGGTTGCAGCTGGAGCGCATGGACGGCGCGTTCATCCCGTCGACGCGTGAATATTACCGCTTCTACGGCCTGGACCGCGAAAAGCTCCAAGTGGCCAGCAAGAAGGTCAAGGTCATGCACCCCGGTCCGATGAACCGCGGCGTCGAGATCGACTCGGAAGTGGCGGACGATCTCAGCGTATCACTGATCCAGGACCAGGTGGAAATGGGCGTGGCGGCGCGAATGGCGGTGCTGGCGTCCCTGGCGGCGCGTTTGGAGAATGATCAGCCCTCAAAAAGCGCAGCGTTAGGGCAAATATCATGAGCGATATCGCATTCGTCAATGCCCGATTGATCGACCCGGCCAGCGACTATGACGGCCCGGGGTCGGTGATTGTTGTCGAGGGCGTCATCGCCGACGTTATCAAGGGGACCAATGCCCCTACTGGCAACGCCGGTATTCAGGTCATCGACTGCGACGGCAATGCCGTCATCCCCGGCCTGATCGACATGCGGGTGCGCACCGGCGAACCCGGCCACGAGCCCAAGGAAACGCTCAAGTCGGCTTCGCTGGCGGCCGCCGCCGGCGGGGTGACGTCGCTGGTCGTCATGCCGGACACCGACCCGGCCATCGACGAGCCGGCAATGGTTGATTTCATTCTGCGCCGCGCCCGCGACATCGAGCTGGTGCACGTCTATCCGGCCGGGGCCGCGACCCAGGACCTCAAGGGCCAGCGCATGGCCGAGATCGGCCTGATGAGCCAGGCGGGCGCCGTCTATTTCTCCGACGCCGATCAGCCTTTGGTCAATTCCAAGATCATGAGCCGGGTGCTCTCTTACGCCAACGGTTTCAACGGCCTGGTGGCGCATCGGCCGAAGGAGCCGTGGCTGTCGGAAGGCGCCGTGGCGACGTCGGGAGAAATGGCGGCGCGGATGGGTCTGTCGGGCGTGCCGGCACTGAGCGAACGGATCATGCTGGAGCGCGATCTGGCCCTGGTCGAGATGACCGGCGCGCGCTTCCTGGTCGACCAGATTTCGACCGCCGAAGGGCTGAAGTCGCTGGAACGCGCCAAGGCGAAGGGCCTGGAAGTGTTCGCCTCGGCCAGCATCAACCACCTGGTGTTCAACGAGATCGACATCGGCGACTACCGCACCTTCTACCGGCTCGATCCGCCGCTGCGCTCGGAGCGCGACCGGATGGCCTGCGTCGAGGCCCTGGCGGAAGGCCTGATCGACGTGGTGGTGTCGAACCATTCGCCCGCCCCGGCCGAGGACAAGCGCCTGCCCTTCTCGGAAAGCGCGCCGGGCGCCATCGGCTTGCAGACCCTGCTGCCAGCCCTGATCGGGCTGCATCTGGAAAACGATATACCGTTGATCGATATCCTGCGGGCGGTGACCATCAATCCGGCGCAGTTGCTGGGGCTGGAGGCCGGACGGCTGGCGCAAGGCGCGCCGGCCGATCTGCTGCTGGTCGATATCGACGCGCCATTTGCCTTGCGCGAGAAAGATATCCTGTCGAAGTCGAAGAACTCGCCGTTCGAGAACCGGACATTGCAAGGCAAGGTGCTCAAGACCCTGGTGGACGGGCGAATCGTCTATAGTCAGGGCTGACTTCCGCTTTCCCGGCTGCCCGGGTAATATCGCCCACCAGGCCAACAGGAATACACCGTGCACGCTCTCCCCGCCCCGGTTATCGATGCGATCGCGCTGATCGGCGGCTATCTGCTGGGGTCGATCCCGTTCGGCGTGCTGGCGACGCGCATGGCGGGGATCGATATCCGCAGCGTCGGCTCGGGCAATATCGGCGCCACCAATGTGTTAAGAACCGGCCGCAAGGACTTGGCCGCCATGACGTTTATCGGCGACACAGGCAAGGGCGCGGCGGCCGTCGGGCTGGCGTTCGCGCTGCTGGCCGGCCTGGATCGCGACACGCGTCAGGTGGCGATGGCGCTGGCGGGCGCGGCGGCGTTTCTCGGCCACCTGTTCCCGGTGTGGCTGAAGTTTCGCGGCGGCAAGGGCGTGGCGACGTTCCTGGGCACCCTGTTCGCCGCCTGCTGGCCGATGGGCCTGGTGGCCGGCGGATTGTGGCTGCTGACCGCCTTCATCTTCCGCATCAGCTCGCTGAGCGCCCTGGTGGCGTCGGCACTGGTGGTGCCCGTAAGCCTGCTGATCCCGTTCGTCGATCCGCCGTATGCGTTCTGCGGCATGGCCCTGTTCATGGCGGTGCTGATCTATGTCCGCCACCATGAAAACATCGGCCGCCTGCTCAAGGGCGAGGAGCCGAAGATCGGCCAGAAGAAGGACGCCGCGCCTAACGAAACTCTCGATTCGTAAGGGTTCAGTTGCCGCACAAGGCCAGATAGCTGGGCGGATTGGGCTGAAGCTTCCGGGCGAGATCGGCATAATCCGGCACGAAGACACTGGCCATCCAGAAGACTTCGCCGGCCGTCCTCGGCTCGAACGGGCCGGAATAGCCCTTTTCGCCGGCGGCGGCGCGCTGGGCGTCGAAGGCCACCTTGGAATTCTTGAACTCCTCGTGCGGCTTTTCGCCAGCCGCATACGGCCGCAGCCAGGCAAACCCCTTCGCGACCGACGCGCCACTCAGGGACTGGTAGGTGAACCAGTCCTCGCCGCGCGTCCGCGCCGCCAGGGCGGCATGGGTCAGGGGTTCGAGGTCGTAGATGACGTAATGCATGGCGTCGCGTTCGGCGAAGTCGCGGACCTCGCCATCGGCATGGATGTTGGCCTCGACCTGGGCCTGGAACAGCCGGCGGGCGTCGGTGAACAGGGCGGGATCGTCGAGCGCGACGGCGATCATGGTGATCAGCTTGATGCGATGGCTCTGCCAGTTGTTGTTCCAGGTCGTCGCCTGCGGGCTCTGGCTGACCACCTGGTGGCTGTCGACCGAGGCGATGTAGCCCTTGGCCCAGTCGGTCAGGAAACGTCGGGCGGCAGCATTGTCGGCCGCACTGAGCTTGGGTGCGATCACCGCGTAGGTATCGATCAGGGCGTCGAAATTGGTCTCGTCGATCGGATTGAAATTGGGCTGGTAGGTCGCCACCCAGGCATTGAAGTAGCGCTCGGCCATGGTCAGGTAGGCATCGCCCGCCCCACCGCGCCACGCATAAGCGGCGTCGCGCATCAGCGGCAGATCCTTCTTGGCCTCGAGGCTTTCGTCGCGGATGCCCTGATGCGGCAAGGTGCCTTCGGTGTGGATATGGTCGCGCGGATGCGGCGCGCTGTCGAGCAGCGGCGCCAGGCGGGCCTTGACCGGCGTGACCGTATCGGTTGTCGGGCTTACATCGCACCACGCCCCTGCCGCCTGGGCGATTCCCGGCAAGCTCATGGCCAACAGACCCAGGGCGAAAGCACGCATGATATCCTCCATATTGGCCAAGTGACCTGACCTATTGCGAACTTAGTTCGCCCTTGCCCACCTGACAAGGCAGCTTGAGGCCGACGGCCGGACCTGCTAGCACTGATACAGCCTATGGGGGAAATATGGCGTTTGATCGTATCACCGCTGCAACCACCGATGTCGAACGCTTTGCCCGTCTGCGGCTGGCGCGGACAGCGCGTATCGGCCCCGTGAATTTCGCGCAATTGTTGATCCGCTTCGGCAGCGCCCAGCGGGCTTTGGCGGCGTTGCCCGATCTCGCCCGGCGCAGCGGCGGCGGTTTCATCGCCGCACCGGCCGACAAGGTCGAGGCGGAGATGGTGCGCGGCCAAGCTGCCGGCGCCCGTCTGATGACGCTTGGCGATGGCGATTATCCGGGACTGCTGGCCCAGGCCGACGCCGCGCCGCCGATCCTGTGGAGCCTGGGCCCCGGCCTGCCGGTGCGACGCCGGGCCGTCGCCATCGTCGGGGCGCGTAATGCGTCGGCCGCCGGACAGAAAATGGCTTACCTGCTGGCGAAGGAGCTGGGCGAGGCCGGATTTACCATTATCTCCGGACTCGCGCGAGGTATCGACGCCCGGGCGCATGAGGCGTCGTTGGCGACCGGCACCGTGGCCGTGCTCGGCGGCGGTGTCGATTACGTCTATCCACCGGCAAACGCCGGCCTGTACGAGCGCATCAAAAGCGGGGGGCTGATCCTGTCGGAAAGCCCGCCCGGCTATACGGCGCGCGCCCAGGATTTTCCCCGCCGCAACCGCATCATTTCCGGACGGTCACTGGCGACGATCGTGGTCGAGGCCGAGTTGCGCTCGGGTTCGCTGATCACCGCCCGCCTGGCCGCCGAACAGAACCGCGAGGTGTTCGCCGTGCCCGGTTCGCCGCTCGATCCGCGCAGCAAGGGCTGCAACGACCTGCTGCGACATGGCGCCAATCTATGCGAACATGCCGAGGACGTTATCCGGGCGCTGGAAAACCAGATGGGTTTCGATGCGCCGCCGATCCGCTATCGGGCTGATTTTCCCGAAATTCCGGTATCGTTTTCTGGCCGCGATATCGAAAACGACATTTCCCAGGCCGGCAAGGTGCTGCTGGGCCTGATCAGCCCGACGCCGACGTCGCGCGAAGACCTGCTGCGCCTGAGCGGCTTTGCGCCGTTCGTCGCCCTCGCCGCCCTGAGCGAACTGGAAATCGCCGGATTGATCGAAGCCGGAGACGGCGGCGCCTACGTCCGCGGCTGATCCTCGGCGCCGGGCGCAGATGCGCATTTCGAGGGCGCGGACTTCCATCTTTTTCGCCAGCAGGCGCATTTCGTCGCCCAAGCCCGCCTCCCCGGCGCTGGCGCACAGGTCCGCCATCTCCGAAGCCAGCTGACTGATATATTCAACCATGCGGTGCGGTTCGCTCATCCCAAGGCTTATGGGGGTGGCGGGCGGACGCTGCATGCGATTCTCCTGAGGCGATTCTCCTGGCGCGGCATGAGAGTGCCGCCTCGTTTAACCATACTAATGATTGTTTTTCAATTATAGTCAATTTTTAGTTGCAAACTTTCCGTGCGTTTATCCCGTTGACACGGCGAAGCGAGATTAGCATGTATGCAAGGCTCGCGACCCCGGCTCCGGCATCCATCGATGCGATTCCCCTGCCGCCGTCATTCGCCCGACAAGAGATTTTCCGAAGAGATTTAATGACCGTCGTTATTGTAGAGAGCCCGGCCAAGGCCAAGACCATCAACAAGTATCTCGGCAAGGGCTACACCGTTCTGGCGAGTTTCGGCCATGTCCGCGACCTGCCGTCGAAGGACGGCAGCGTCAAGCCGGACGACGATTTCGCCATGACTTGGGAAGTCGATCCCAAGGCGGCCAAGCGGCTCAACGACATCGCCGACGCGGTCAAGTCGAGCGATCGCGTCATCCTGGCCACCGACCCGGACCGCGAGGGCGAGGCCATCTCGTGGCACGTGCTGGAAGTGCTGAATAAAAAGCGGGTGCTGAAGGAAAAGGCGATCGAGCGCGTCACCTTCAACGCCATCACGCAGTCGGCCGTGCAGCAGGCCATGGCGGCGCCGCGCCAGCTCGACATGGAACTGGTCGAAGCCTACCTGGCCCGTCGCGCGCTCGACTATCTGGTCGGTTTCACCCTGTCGCCGGTGCTGTGGCGCAAGTTGCCGGGCGCGCGCTCGGCCGGGCGGGTGCAATCAGTGGCGTTGAAGATCGTCGTCGACCGCGAGATCGAGATCGAGAAGTTCAAGACCGAGGAATACTGGACGGTCGATGCCGAGGTGTCGGCCAATTCGCCGCCGTTCAATGCCAAGCTGTTCCAGCTGAACGGCAAGAAGCTCGGAAAGTTCGACATGCCGAACGAAGCGGCGGCGTTTGCCGCACGCGACAAGATCAAGAGTTCGGCGTTTGTCATTGACGACGTTGAACAAAAGCCCGGAAAGAAGTCACCGCCGCCGCCGTTCACCACCTCGACCCTGCAACAGGAAGCGGCGCGCAAGCTCGGCTTTTCCGCCACCCGCACCATGCAGACGGCGCAAAAGCTGTACGAGGGCGTCGATATCGGCGGCGAAACGGTCGGCCTGATCACCTATATGCGGACCGACGGCGTCTATGTCGAACCGGGCGCGATCAACGAGATGCGCAAGCTGATCGGCGAGCGGTTCGGCGCTTCATATGTGCCGGAAAGCCC
>CAYULN010000319.1:0-4942 GCA_964445605.1 uncultured Caulobacteraceae bacterium
CGGCGCCCTGATGACCGGGCTGCACACCGGCCACGGCCGGGTTCGCGACAATTTCGCGCTGGCGGGCGGCACGCTCGGTCACAAGGGCAACCAGGAAATTCGCCGCATCGGCCTGTTGCCCGAAGACAAGACCGTGGCGCAATATCTCCAGGCGGCGGGCTACAAGACCGGTCTGATGGGCAAATGGCACCTCGACGGTTATGACCCGCGAGGCGTGCCGACCAACTTCGGCTTCGAGGAGTTCAAGGGCTGGCTGACCCAGGTGGCGGCGACGCAGGGCTACTGGCCGGCCAAGCGAATGAACGGCACCCAACTGATCGACATTCCGGAAAACGCCGGCGGCAAGCACGGCAAATACGACACTAATATGATCACCGACGATTCCGTGGATTTCATGGAACGGCACAAGGCCGAGCCGTGGTTCCTGTATACAGCTTTCGACAGTCCGCACAGCCCTTACACGGCGCCGGATTTCGGCCCCTATGCCAACGAGCATTGGCCGGATGATGAAAAATACTACGCCGCCATGATCCACTACATGGACATAGGCATCGGCAAGATCCTCGCGAAGCTGCACGAACTGAAGCTCGACAACGACACCATCGTCTTCTTCGCTTCGGACAACGGGCCGCGCTCGGAGCCTAACCCATACCAGACGCGCATGGCGGATTTCTTCGACTCGAACGGTGGCCTGACCGGCTACAAGCGCGACATGTACGAAGGCGGCATCCGCGATCCGTGGATCGTGCGCTGGACGGGCCGCATCCAGGCGGGTGCAGTGAGCGACGTGCCCGTCTACTTCCCCGACTTCCTGCCGACGGCCCTGGCCCTAGCGGGTGCGCCGGCGCAGACAGGTGACGGCATCAATCTGGAGCCCTATCTGCTCGATCCGAAAAAGAAGCCGGAAGACCGCTTCATGTACTGGGAATTCTATGAGCCCCAGTTCTGCCAGGCGGCGCGTTTCGGCAAGTGGAAGGCGGTGCGGCGGTCACGCGCCAACAAGATCGAGCTTTATGACGTGTCGGTCGATCCGTGGGAAAGCAAGAACCTGGCGGAAGCCAACCCGGACATGGTCAAGTTCATGGAAGACAGCATGGCGCGCGAGCATAAGGCGTCACCGGAATATCCCGATCCGCTGCCCGGCGAAAAGGAGAAACCGGCGCCGGATTTCTAAAGATCGAGCGGCCGGGCGCAGCGGAAGCCTATATTCGACGCCGAACTATCAGTCGTGTTCTGGGTGCGCGCCGCCACGCGATAGCGGTTGCAATAGGATTCGTGGCACAGGAACGAGCCGCCTTTCATGACTCTCGGCATCCCCCGCGCCGCGCCGAAGGCTGGCCCTTGCGGGTCGAGGGCGGGTTCAACGCTGAACGCCGTGCCCCAGAAATCGGCACACCATTCCCAGCAATTGCCGGTCATCGAATAGAGGCCGAAGCCGTTGGGCGGAAAGGCATCGACCGGACAGGTAAAGGCAAAACCGTCTTCCTCGGTGTTGTGGTCCGGGAATGCGCCTTGCCAAATATTGCAGAGATGCTTATCCCCCGGCATCAGATCGTCGCCCCAGGGATAGAGCTTTTGGTCCAGGCCGCCGCGCGCCGCATACTCCCATTGCGCTTCCGTCGGCAGGTACGCACCGCTCCACTCGGCGAACGCCGACGCGTCGTTCCACGATACCTGCACCACCGGATGGTCCTGGCGCGTGGCGACATTCGAGTCCGGCCCCTCCGGCGCTGACCAGCAGGCGCCTTCGACCAGGGACCACCACGGCGCCGCAGCCAGAGTGTCGGCGACCCGATCAGATGGGATCTGGCCCTTGAAAACAAACGAAGTACCGAAGCGTTCGGCTTCGGTGACATAACCGGTGGCTTCGACAAAGGCGGCGAAATCGGCATTGGTCACCGGAAAGGCATCGATCTCGAACGGCGACAGGGCGACCGGCCGCACAGGACCTTCGCCGTCGGCCGGAAAGCCGCGCGCATAATCGGTGCCCATACGGAACGGCCCGCCGGGCAGGCTGACCATCGGCCGCCGAACGAGCGAAGCGTGTACGGTCGGCCGGGAAGCCGAAGTACCGTTTCGTGACGGCGGGCAGCACGACGCCGGCTGATTTTCGCTTTCACCGGCCATGGAATCGAATGCCCTATCACCGCTTGTTGCATACGCGATATTTTTTCGCGCCCGGCCGTCGCTGTCAACAACACCATGGCTTGCGCTTTGTTGCGTCGCAGCATAGAAATGTCAGAGCGGGCGTTCGGGGGACTGTCTCGCACGTCTGACATACGATTTCTTCGGAGCTGGTGCATGCGTTATTTCATTACCGGGACAGCAGGTTTTATCGGCTTCCATCTGGCTCGGCGTCTGCTGGCTGACGGCCACGTGGTTCACGGCTATGACGGCATGACGCGCTATTACGACCTGAGCCTGAAAGATTCGCGCCTGGTCATCCTGCGTCAATTCGACAACTACGTGCATGCCACGGCCATGCTCGAGGACTACGACGCCCTGCACGCGGCGGCCGAAGCGGCTCAGGCTGACGTCATCATCCATTTGGCCGCCCAGGCCGGGGTGCGTTACAGCTTGGAAAATCCCCGCGCCTATGTCGACTCCAACCTGGTCGGCTCGTTCAATATCCTCGAGATCGCGCGCCTGTTCCCACCCAAGCATCTGCTGCTGGCCTCGACCTCTTCGGTGTATGGCGCCAACGACAAGATTCCTTTCGAGGAAAGCGACATGACCGATGCGCCGATGACCCTCTATGCCGCGACGAAGAAATCGATGGAGGTCATGGCCCATTCCTACAGCCACCTGTGGAATCTGCCGACCACTGCTTTCCGCTTCTTTACCGTCTACGGCCCCTACGGCCGTCCGGACATGGCGCCTTTCAAGTTCGTCGACGCGGCGCATAACGGCCGAGCCATCGACGTCTACGGCCACGGCCAGCAGGCGCGCGATTTCACCTATATCGACGATCTGGTCGAGGCCATTGTGCGCCTGGTGCCGGCGCCGCCGGTGCGCGGCGAACCGGTCGGCCCGGAAGACACCGTGTCTTCACTCGCGCCGCACCGTATCGTCAATATCGGCGGCGGCCAGCCGGTCGAGCTGATGACCTTTATCGACACCGTCGAACAGGTTACGGGCCTGACCTTTGTAAAGAACATGCTGCCGATGCAGAAGGGTGACGTGCCGCGCACCTGGGCGTCGCCGGCCCTGCTGGAGCGGCTGACCGGCTTCGTGCCCGCCACACCGGTCGATGCCGGGATGCGCGCCCTGGTGGAATGGTACCGTAACCGCGGTTGATACGGCCTGAGCTTGTTGCCGGGCAAAGGGTATCAAAGCGGGAATAAGGATTGTGTCAAAGCGGTCAAAGAGCCGAATTGGCACACCGGATAGGCGGTGTCCACCTTCTCCGCAACCCTCGCTATAGTACGTGTATGGCGGCGGATAAGCGGCTTGTTCGTGTTTAAAAAGGACCCGTCGCAGTATAGTTGCCGATGAAATCAACGGCTGCACAGCGTCGGACTGTCAAAAATATTTCACAAATCTATCCTTATATTGCGCGTTCCCTAGAGGAAATAGAAGTATATTTGTGTATTTATGAAGTATTAATTTGGCCAATTCATTGATAACTACTACGAGTTGAAATACTCGATCTTTTGCCGTTGAAAAGCCACAGAAGTTGGCATAGTTTTAGCAGGAGTTGTTACTCCGGTGGCATTTGCCCATTCCCCCCAGGGCCACCGATGAGTAACAGAGTAGGAAGACTGTAAATGCGTAAATATTCCGAGGTCGCGGACAAGACCATAAATCCCGTGGACCTCCATGTCGGCAGCAAGGTGCGCCTGCGCCGCAAATTCCTCGGCAAGAGCCAGCAGCAACTGGCCGACGCCATCGACCTGACCTTTCAGCAGGTGCAAAAGTACGAGCGCGGCGTCAATCGCATCAGCGCCTCAAAGCTGTACGAGATCGCGCAGTTCCTGCAGATCCCGCTGACCTATTTCTTCGAAGGGTTCGGCGAAGGCGAGCGCACGTCCGGCGCATCGGAATCCGAATACGCCGTGCAAAGTTTCCTGGCCACCAGCGAAGGCATCGAGTTGGCGGAGGCCTTTCCGCGCATCCGGGTGCCGAAGCAGCGTCGCAAGATCCTCGAACTGGTCCGCTCGCTGGCCGATCTCGACAGCTAAGCTGCCCTTGGCGCAATTTACCGAAAAGTGCACGATGACTTAGTCACACTTTTCGGACTGCGCTTATTCGGATTGCGCTTACTGGAATAGCTTGAGGTCGACCGCCTCCCCCATTGCCCTCTGACCAGCGGCGCTGGGATGCAGGTGGTCGCCATTGTCGAAGCCCTTGGCCAGCTTGGTCGGATCGGCCGGATCGGCGACCGCTTTCTGGAAATCGACCACGCCGTCGAAGGCGCCGCCGGTGCGAATCCAGGCGTTGACCTTCTGGCGGACGGCCTCCTTGTCGGCGGACCACGACCAGTTGCCGGAAAACGGCAGAATTTCCGCGGCATAGACGCGGATCCCCCTGGCGTGCGCCCGGGCGATCAGCCGCTTGTAGCCGTCGATCAGGGCGTCGGCCGAAACGACCGGCGAATCCATGGCCGGATCGCTGTTCGGGCCGGACAGGCCGATGTCGTTGACCCCTTGCATAAAGACAATATAGGCGACGTTGGGCACCGACAAGGCGTCGCGGTCGAAACGCGCCTCGGCGCTTAGCGAGCTCCACGGGGTGGGCGGCCCGTCCTTGAGCACGCGGCTGGCACTGATGGCGACATTGGCGACAGCGTAGGGCTTGCCCGCTTCGTCGAGCCGGCGTTGCAGGGTCAATTCCCACTGGCATTCACCGGCCGTATAGGCGCAGTCCCAGTCGCTGATCGAGTCGCCGAAGGCGACGATGGTGCGCATCGGCCTGTCGGGCAGGACGTCGACGGCGGCCAGGA
>CAYULN010000320.1:0-2774 GCA_964445605.1 uncultured Caulobacteraceae bacterium
AAACTCCCTGTACGCTTTTATGGCCGAACCGGATTGCTGCTCGGTTCGCGCTTACCGAAAATATGGTTACCCCTTAGCAGAAAACAACACGCAACGCAAAAGCCGCATGTCAATCACTACCGTGGAGACGTGATAAGTTACCGCTATGATTCAGGGGCTTCCGGGCGCGCAGTGCACGAATCTTGTTTTTCCGGCGCGCGTTTTTCGATATGGAGTTACACCGGACTCAAACTAAGAGTCGCGTTCTGGCTTCACGGCGACGGGGCCGCTGGAAAGGGGCAACACCTAATATGCGTTCTGAACTCGGCGTCAGCCTCGCCTACGGTCTGCTCGGTTCGCTGGGCCAATCGATCGTCACCGGCGAATTCGACGACAGCAGCTTTCCGACCGAAGCCGAGCTGTGCGTCCGCTACGGGGCCAGCCGCACGGTCATGCGCGAAGCCGTCAAGATGCTGTCGACCAAGGGCCTGCTCAGTTCGCGCCAGCGCCAGGGCACGCGTGTCGAACCGGTGGAAAACTGGAACCTGCTCGATCCGGATGTGCTGCGCTGGCTGATGGAGCGGCCGTTCTCCAACAAGATCTTTCTCGAATTCACTCAGATGCGCATGGCCATCGAGCCGACCGCCGCCGCCCTGGCCGCCGATGTCCAGGACAAGGTGGCCATCGCCGCCATCCGCGAAGGCTTGAACGGCATGATCGCCAACGGCGGCGACCCGGAAAGAAGTCTCCAGGCGGACATCGACTTCCATGTCGCCATCCTGAAGGCCTCCGGCAATCCGTTCTTCTGGCGCCTGAAGCCGTTGATCACGAACGCGCTCAGGCTGTCGATCACCCTGACCAACCAGATTTCCGGCCATACCGCCAGCATTTCAGCCCACGAAGCCATCCTGGTCGCCATCGAGAACGGCGAAGCCGCCGGCGCTGAGCGAGCGTCGGAGGCCATCCTGCGGGAATCGCTGAAACTGATCGAAATGGCCGAGGCGGCACGCGGCAAGGCGCGGTAGGCTGCGGCATTTGGTAGCATGATAACGGTGAAAACCCCTTTTCGGATGGCTTTGTCACAAAGCCGACTTAAGGGTGAATTGTTCACGACATAATTGAATCTTTATATCCCGTATTGCTGTTTGCAGCGCAGCGATTTAACGTATCCAGGATCGTGTATTGATCGGCCGCGGGTATTTTTGTCGTTTCCAAAACGCTTATTTTTTAGAGGTTATCTTGTCCAAGAAGCGCGTGCGCAAGGCGGTAATCCCCGTAGCGGGATTGGGAACCCGTGTTTTGCCCGGCACGAAGGTCGTTCCCAAGGAATTGCTCAATGTCGTCGACCGGCCGATCCTAAGCTATGTGGTCGCCGAAGCCCGCGCGGCGGGCATTGAACACTTCGTCTTCGTCACCGGCCGCGGCAAGAACGCGATCGAGGACTATTTCGACCACCATATCGAGCTTGAAACCCAGCTGTTCGCCAAGCAGAAGACCAAGATCCTCGACGAACTGATCGCCGAACTGCCGCTGGCCGGCGAAATGAGCTTCATCCGCCAGATGCAGCCGCACGGCCTCGGCCACGCCGTCTGGTGCGCCCGCGAAGTGATCGGCGACGACCCGTTCGCCGTCATCCTACCCGACATGGTCATGGACGCCAAAGTCCCCGCCCTGAAACAGGCCATCCAGGCCTATGACGAGGTCGGCGGCAACATCATCGTCGTCGAACCGGTCCCGCATGACCAAACTCACCAGTACGGCGTCGTCGCCCTGGAAAAACAAGATGGCCGTCTGAACAAGATGACCGGCATGGTCGAAAAGCCGGCGCGTGGCACCGCTCCGTCCAACCTGATCGTTTCCGGCCGCTATATCCTTCAGCCGGAAATTTTCGAGCTGTTGAGCAACCAGGAACGCGGCGCCGGCGGCGAGATCCAGCTCACCGACTCAATGTTCCGCCTGATGCAGGCCCAGGACTTCCACGCCCTGGAATATGACGGCGTCACCTATGATTGCGGCGACAAGATCGGCCTGCTGCGCGCCAATGTCGCCCTCGCGCTGAAACATCCCGAACTCGGCGCCGCCGCCCGCGAAGCCCTGCTGCCGTTCTTCAAAGCCTAAGGATATCTGATGCCGCTCCTCCCCAAGACCAACCTGGTCGAGAACACCGCTGCCTTCGAGATGGAGGCCTTCGTCAAGGCCACCGGTTTCCGCGAATACGACGCCCGCTGGGTGTTCGGCAAGGAGATCAACCTGCTCGGCATCACGGCGCTGGGCCTCGGCCTCGGCACTTACATCCATGAGCGCGGCGTCAAGCCGAAGCTGGTCACCGGCCACGACTTCCGCTCCTATTCGATGAACATCAAGAACGCCCTGATCATCGGCCTGATGCAGGCGGGCGTCGAGGTCATCGATATCGGCCTGTGCCTGTCGCCGATCGCCTATTTCGCCCAGTTCGACCAGGACGCGCCGTGCGTCGCCATGGTCACCGCCTCGCACAACGACAATGGCTGGACCGGCGTCAAGATGGGCTGCCAGGCGCCGCTCACCTTCGGACCGGAAGAAATGACCCGCCTGAAGGAAATCGTCATGGGCGGCCTCGGCGTCGAACGCCCGGGCGGCAAGCTGACCTGCGTCGAAGGCGTGCAGCAGCGCTACATGGACGATATCTCGTCCAAACTCCGACTGAAGCGCAAGCTGAAGGTGGTCTGCGCCTGCGGCAACGGCACCGCCGGCGCCTTCGCGCCGCAAACCCTGCGCGCCATGGGCTGCGACGTCATCGAACTCGACACCAATCT
>CAYULN010000321.1:0-20121 GCA_964445605.1 uncultured Caulobacteraceae bacterium
GGGATACCTCGAAATCGCCGATAGACGTGCCGGATATGACGCCGATCAGCGCGCCGATCGGATCGTCAGTATCGTCGAGCGGCGCCAGCCATTTCGCCGTCATCACGCCGGCGATCAGGTGTTCGACTACGGCGTGACCAAGCGCTTCCTTGCTGTCAAAATGGTGATAGAGCGCGCCTTTCGTCATGCCGGCACGGCCCAGGATCGAATTGATATCGCTGCCCTGGAAACCGGTCCGATAGATCTCCTCGAACGCAGCCGTAATAAGTCGCTCACGCGTTGCTGTTGCATCGCGTCGGCGGGCCAGGGTAGCGGGGTTTTCCATCAAGAACATACCAACCGGTATGTATGATCTTCACGGCACTGTCAAGGAAAATGGGTGGAACTGTCATCCCTGCTGACATAAACTGGCAACAGACCAAATTAATGTCCTTCGCAGTGTGTTGTTGCGTTCCTCCCCAAAACTTAATTTTACGAATGTAATTACGCATGTCGCGCGCCACTCGCCTGCTTGATTTGCTTCAGCTTTTGCGCCGTCACCGTTATCCGGTCGCCGGCGCCGAACTGGCGCAGGAACTCGATATCTCTTTACGCACCCTCTATCGCGATATTGGCGCCCTTCAGGCCCAGGGCGCGCATATCGAAGGCGAACCGGGCGTCGGCTATGTGCTCCGGCCGGGCTATATGTTGCCGCCGCTGATGCTTAGCCAGGAAGAGCTTGAAGCGCTTGTGCTCGGTACGCGCTGGGTGGCGGATCGCGGCGATGCCCGACTTGGCGAAGCGGCGCAAAACGCCTTGACCAAGATTGCCGCTGTTTTGCCCAAGGATATGAGCGACGAACTGGAATCGACCGGACTCATCGTCGCGCCGGCCTGGCCGCCGATCGACAGCCCGATCGACCTGGGCGAGGTGCGCGCCGCCATCCGGTCGGAAAGCTGTATCGATCTCGGCTATATCGATCTCAAAGGGGTGACGACCCAGCGTGAAGTCTGGCCGATCGCCCTCGGCTTTTTCGATCATGTCCGCCTGCTGATCGTGTGGTGCGAACTGCGTCAGGCGTTCCGTCATTTTCGCACCGACCGCATCCTGACGTGGAAGCCTTTGGGCCGTCGGTATCCAAAACGTCGCGCCGCGCTTTTGAAGGCTTGGCGCGCCGAAAGGGACGCGGAAAAGGCGAGTTATCAATAATTGAATTTTTAAAAGTTTATAATTAATCAACTATGCATTTCTTATGGACATTTTAAAATATATATTTGTTTTTTATGATTGTTTTTAATAGTAAGCGGATTGATCAGCCTATGCAATCCAAGATTGCTGCGCTTTTGTCGCACTCTAGAGTGGGACGTTATTGTTTGACCGAATGGAAAGGGCTTGAGGGCTCATAGTACCGCCATTAAACTGTCAATCTTCAGGCTTAAATGGGCTGTCATTGACTCCTGATGGCTCGGCGTCCGATAAATTCGGCTCCCGATTCTTACGACGTGGAGAGCCCAGCATGACGGCTTCCGACATCAAGCTCGACGACAGTTGGAAAGCGGCGCTCGGTGCCGAATTCGACAAGCCGTACATGGCCAAGCTCAAAGCCTTCCTGCAATCCGAGAAGGCCGCCGGCAGACGCATCTTCCCCAAGGGCAGCGAGTATTTCCGCGCTCTCGATCTGACGCCGCTCGACAAGGTGCGCGTGGTGATCCTCGGCCAGGATCCCTATCACGGCGAAGGCCAGGCCCACGGTTTGAGCTTTTCGGTTCGCCCCGGCGAGCGGCAGCCACCGACATTGATCAATATTTACAAGGAATTGCGCGATGATCTCGGCATCCCGCCGGCGCATCATGGCTTCCTTGAATATTGGGCGAAACAGGGCGTGCTATTGCTCAACAGCGTGCTGACCGTTGCCATGGGACAGGCGGCGGCGCACCAGGGCCACGGCTGGGAGCTGTTCACTGACGCCGTCATTCGCGCCGTCAACGATCAACCGCACCCGGTGGTTTTTATCCTTTGGGGTTCTTACGCCCAGAAAAAGGCTGCGTTTGTCGATACTTCGCGCCATCTGGTCATCAAGTCGCCCCACCCGTCGCCGTTATCGGCGCATAACGGCTTCTTCGGCAGCAAGCCGTTTTCCAAGGCGAATGCTTTTCTTGCTTCAAAAGGCTATCCGCCGATCGATTGGAAATTGCCTGAGCTTGTCGACGCCTAACGGTTGTTATACGCCATAAGGCCGAGTTTTACAGACCGTCGATCGTCACGCCCTCACCGCTCAGCGTCTCGCATAAGCCTTTTTGCCGGCTAGCATGCGCGATTGCTTCCGCGCCGTGACGCTTCAACATATCTGCAAGCAGATCGGCACATTGTCCAGCCACCCCGCTTGCCGCCGCCCCGCCGAGGGTCATGCGATAGCAGAGGCGGCGCATGGCGTAGACGTCGCGATTGAAACCGTTGGACAGTTGCTCCCGCTGACGGGCGTTGCCGTAGACGTAGGCGCTTGAGGCGGTCACCGGCCACTGGGCTTCGGCATAACAGGCGTCAAGGGCCGTCAGTTCACCATTGTCTGCCGCCCGCGCATAGTCCGGCGCCAGCACAAGAGCGAAACTCAACGGCAATAGGGCAAATAAACGCTTGGGCAACATGCGGCACCTGACTGAAACACTCTCCCCCGTCGTTGCAAAGGATGGGCCAGGTCAGGGGACACGCGTTTCGAGCGCCAGAGCGTGCAAAGGCCCGCTCAGCAGATCGGCCAGCGCCTTGTTGACCATCTGGTGCTGACGGACGCGCGGCAGTCCGCGAAAGGCTTCGGCGGTAATATAGGCCTTGTAATGGTCGCCATCGCCGGCCAGGTCCTCGATGCGAATGTCGGCGCCGGGAAAAGCGGCTTCCAGCCGGGCCTGAAGTTCGCTCTGTGCTATCGCCATGACGGCCATTCCTCTCAAAAACGTCGCCCATCTAACCAAAAGTCTAATCGACGGCCAGGATAATATGCGACGCCTTGACCAAGGCCTGGGCAGGCTGACCGACAGCGAGGCCCAGTTCCTCGCGCGAGGCCTGGGTGACGATGGCGGTCATGGTCTTGCCGGCACCGAATTGCAGCGTCACTTCATCATTGACGGCGCCGGGCGTGACGGCAACAACTATGCCTTTCAAGCGATTGCGCGCCGAAATCGGCAAGGGATCATGCCCGGCCGCCAGGATGATGAAGCTTGACTTGATCAGCGCCATGGCCGGTTTGCCGACCGCCAGGCCCAGGTCCTCGACGCTTTCGCGGGTGACAATGGCGCAAAGCTCGATGTCATCCGACACCTTCAGCAGAACCTCAGTGTTGACGGCGCCATCGCGGATAGCGGTGACGGTGCCGCGGTAGGTGTTGCGCGCGCTGGTTTTCATCGACAGGCTCCGCAAAAGATCGTCCAGGCCGGCATCGTGGGAGTCAAGCAACGCCTGAACGCGACCGGCATAGTCGTCCAGAACGCTTTCGATGCGATCGAAGGCTTCTATCAGGGCTTGCCCGGCCGGTGTCACTTCAGCCTTGCCGCCGCGCCGCCCGCCGGTTTGCGCGACCACCAGGGGCCGTCCGGCCAGGTTATTCAGGGCCTGCACGGCATCCCAAGCACCTTTATAGCTCAGGCCCACCGACTTGGCCGCCGCCATGATCGAGCCTTGCGCATCGATCTGGCGCAGCAATCGGATACGCGATTCACCGACGGCGGACTCCCGCCCCTTACGCAATAACAGTTGGGCTTTGAGCGATGTGTCTTCGTCCACGGGATGCCTCCGGTATCGATGCCATTCTGGCATGGACAATTTCACCGATGCAATCGCTATGGCCAATGGGTAACACTTCCTGGGTTTCTGGCCCATTTGAATGCCAGGCCAAAGCGTTCACCCGTTATGCATATTGACTGCATATCGCCAGCGTGATTTTTACCGCTCCAGACGCAACGGCGCGTCATTTGCGAATCGACCTAATCTTGTGTTCGCAGTCTTCCGACCATCGCCGGTTCGGACCTCAATATTTCTTCAATTAAAATAAGGTCCTGTTCGATGATAAATACCTCCGCCACTCGCCTCGTCGCCAGCGCTCTGGCCATTGGCATGGCCCTGAGCTTTACACCCGCCGACGCGCGGACACATCAGCCGACGGCGGCGCAGATCCTGGCTCAAACCCAGAAAATGCTGGCCGACCAGCGCGCCGAATTCGACAGGCGCGACGCGGAACGGCAGGCCCAGATCAACGCGCTGCAAACCCAGGTTACCGACCTGTCCGGGCAACTGGCGGCCGTGAAGGCCCAGGCGGCCATCCCCGCTCCACCGCCCCCGCCGCCGACCGCCGCGCAGGTCGCCGCCGTCCTGCCCAAGCCGGACACCACGGTCGCCATGAAGAAAGGCACGGCGACGATCGCTTCGGCCGACGCCGACTATTCGATCGCCTTCCATGGCATCTTCCAGCTCGATTCCGCCAGCTATGATCAGTCGAAGACCCTTCCCGCCGCCGTCACGACGCGCGATCTCAATTCCGGTGTCAATTTCCGCCGAGCCCGCATCGGCATGAACGGCAAGATCGCTCGCGATTTCGACTATAACATCCTGCTCGATTTCGGCGGCGCCGGCGCCGAGGATGTCGGCCGTTTCCACGAAGCGTGGAGCCAATAGAGCGGCTTCAAGTCGGCCAAGATCCGCTTCGGCGAATTCGCGCCCAATGTCGGCCTGGCCGACGCGGGTTCGACCAACGGCTCGCCGTTCCTGGAGCGGCCGGCCTCGGCCGAAGTGGCCCGCAATGTCGCCGGTGGCGATACGCGCATGGGGCTCTCCGTGTTCAACGCCAGCGACCGCTGGCTGTGGTCGGTGGCGTTGACCGGTAACACTGTGTCGCAGTTGAATACCCAGGCGACCAGTTTCACCGCGCCGAACACCGACGAGCAGCTGGGCATGACGGCGCGCCTGGCCGGCACGCCGTTCCGCGGCTTCGACTGGCTGGTCCATGCCGGGGTCAATTATTCGGCCGTCATCAATCCCGGCGACGCCGGTGCGGCGGCGGCTGTGCGCTATCCGGTTCAGCTACGTGACCGCCCGGAACTGCGTGTCGACGGCACGCGGCTGATCGATACCGGCGCGTTGAATGCGCAATCGGCGGCGGCGACCGGCGTCGAGCTGGGTTGGCAGTACAAGGGCATTTATGCCGCCGCCGAAGCGTTCGATTATGGCATCAAACGGCTTGACCCCGCAGTTGGCGTGACCAACCCAAGCTTCTCGGGCTGGTACATCGAAGGCGGCTGGTCGCTGACCGGCGAAGCGCGCAAATACAATACCGCCACGGCGGCGTTTGACGGCGTGGTGCCGCGCGTCAATTTCGATCCCGTCAACGGTCATTGGGGGGCGTTCGAGCTGGTCGGGCGCTGGTCGACCTTCGATCTCAATTACCATGCCGACTCCGCGACGGCCGCCGACCGGGTGCGCGGTGGCAAGCAGGACATCGGCACGCTCGGCATCGACTGGCAGCTCAATCCCGACGTCCGCTTCGTCTTCGAAGGCCAGAGCGTGAAGATCGAGCGGCTCAACGCGGCGGGCGCCGAGATGGGCCAGAAGTACAACGCCTACGCCGTCCGCAGCCAGTTCAGCTTCTAGAGGTGCCGTCATGACGTTCAAATCCCTGCTTATCGCCGCCGGTGCGTTTTTCGGCGCCGCCCTGTCCGCGCCTGCCTTTGCCGGCGACGTGCAGGTGGCCGTCGCCGCCAACTTCACCGATACGGCCAAGGAGATCGCCACGGCTTTCGAGAAGAAGACCGGCAATCACGTGGTCATGAGCTTCGGCCCGTCGGGAGGATTCTTCAGCCAGATCGAACAAGGCGCGCCGTTCGAGGTTTTCCTCAGCGCCGACGCAGAACGGCCGGTGAAGCTCGAGGCCGACGGCTTCGGTATCAAGGGCACGCGGTTTGTCTATGCCTACGGCACGCTGGTGCTGTGGAGCGCGACGCCGGGTTTCGTCGACAACAAGGGCGCGGTGCTGGCCAAGGGGCAGTTCGAGCACCTGGCCATCGCCGACCCGGCGACGGCCCCGTATGGCGTGGCGGCCATCGAGACGATGAAGAAGCTGGGCCTGTACGACAAGCTGCAGGCCAAGATCGTCAAGGGCACGTCGATTTCGCAGGCCTATACCTTCGTCAACAGCGGCTCGGCGGAACTGGGCTTTATCGCCCTGTCGCAGGTCTATAAATTCCCGCGTGGCTCGATCTGGTACGTGCCGAAGGACGACTATACCGCCATCGACCAGCAGGCGATCCTGCTCAAGCCCGGCGAAACCGATCCGGCGGCGAAGGCCTATCTCGACTTCCTGAAAAGCCCGGAAGCCGTTAAGATCATCAAGTCCTATGGGTACGAGGTGCGTTGATGTTATGGGGGGGTATTGACGATGCGGTGCGGGTGACGGTGGTCCTGGCGGCCACCACCTCCCTGTGCCTGCTCGTCATCGCCACCCCGATCGCCTGGTGGCTGTCGCGCCGGCGCAACCTGTTCAAGGACGTGCTGACGGCGATTGTCGCCCTGCCGATCGTTTTGCCGCCGACCGTTCTCGGCTTCTACCTGCTGGTCGCCATGGGACCGCAAAGCCCTTTGATGGCGTGGCTGCATCCGTTCGGTATCCGCACGCTCAACTTCACCTTTACCGGCCTGGTTATCGGCTCGATCGTCTATTCGCTGCCGTTTGCCGTGCAGCCCTTGCGCAATGCGTTCGAGGTCATGGGCGAACGGCCGCTGGAGGTGGCGGCGACGCTGCGGGCCGGAGCGTTCGACCGGTTTGCCAGCGTGGCTTTGCCGCTGGCGCGCAAAGGATTCTTGACGGCCGCCCTGCTCGTCTTCGCTCACACGGTCGGCGAATTCGGCGTGGTGCTGATGATCGGCGGCGCCATTCCCGGCAAAACCGAAGTGGTGTCGATCCGCATCTACCAGATGGTCGAGCAGATGGACTGGCCTGGCGCGCACGGCCTGGCCAGCGGCCTGCTGATCTTCGCCTTCGTCGTCCTGCTCAGCCTGTTGATCATCGACCGCAAGCTTGGTCAGGCGCAGCGCGGAGACGCGTCATGAGCCAGATCGATGTCAGCCTGAAAGGCCCAATCAGCAAAAGTCCAGCCGGCGGGTTTGCGCTCGACGCGGCGTTCACTGTGCCGGCCGCCGGGATCACCGCAGTCTGGGGGCCGTCGGGGTCGGGCAAGACGACCCTGCTGCGGGCGATATCCGGCCTGGCGCGGCTGAGCGGGCACGTCCGGATCGGTGACGCTACCTGGCAAGATAGCCGAACCTTCGTGTCGGTGCACAAGCGTGGCGTCGGCTATGTCTTTCAGGAAGCCAGCCTGTTCCCGCACCTCACTGTGCATGGCAATCTCGACTATGCCCGGAAGCGCAGCGTCGCCGGTGATTTCGACAGCATTGTCGACCTGCTGCACATCCGCGATTTGCTGTCGCGCGGTGTTGGCGCCTTGTCCGGCGGGGAACGACAACGCGTCGCCCTGGCCCGGACGCTGTTGTCCGCCCCGGGCCTGCTGCTGATGGACGAACCGCTGTCGAGCCTCGATACCGCCGCCAAGGCGGACATCCTGCCGCTAATCCGCCAGATCGGCCAGCGCCTGCCCATCCTTTACGTTAGCCACGACGTCAGCGAAGTCGCCACCTTGGCCGATCGCGTCCTACGGATACAGGCCGGGCAAGTCATGGCGGCCGAAGCCCCGGCTTCGCTTGCCGGTCTGAGCGACGCGCAGATCCGCGCCCTGGCTCAGGCGGCGCTGGCCGCTGGTCTTCAGCCGTAATAGTTTTTTGTTTTACCGCACTTTTTAACCGAAAAGTGCGGCACATTTTTCGGAAAGTGCTCTGGCGCCGACGGTCGGATTTGGCTATGTCCGGCGCATGGCAATCGAGAAGACCTATGACGGCGCCGAGCCGGTCCGCGTCAACAAGTGGCTGGCCCAGAGCGGTCTGTGTTCGCGGCGTGAAGCCGATACGCTGATCGCCGACGGCCGGGTGCGCATCGACGGCGAAACCGTGACTGATGCCGGGCGCAAGGTCCTGCCCGGCCAGACCCTGACACTTGACGAAGACACGGCGACGGAACTGCAAAGCCGCCTGACCATCCTTTACCACAAGCCGGTCGGTATCGTGTCGGGCCAGCCGGAGCCCGGCGAAACGCCGGCGGTGCGCATGATCCGCCGCGCCAACGTCTTCGGCCCGGCCGATGTCTTTCCCGGCCCGCAGTCGAAGCTGGCGCCGGTCGGGCGGCTCGACAAGGATTCGCATGGGCTTCTGGTTCTGTCGGAAGACGGTGTGCTGGCCAAGGCGATCATCGGCCCGGACTCCGAGCTGGAAAAGGAATACCGGGTGCGGGTGCGCGGCGAGATTTTCGAGGAAAAGCTCAAATGGCTGCGTCACGGCCTGGAACTGGACGGGCGAAAACTCAAGCCGGCCAAGGTCACCCAGACCGCCGAGCAGTCCCTCACCTTCATCCTGACCGAAGGCCGCAACCGGCAGATCCGCCGCATGTGCGACATGTGCGAACTGCGCGTCATCGACCTGTTCCGCGTCCGTATCGGCCCGCTGCGACTCGACAACCTGCCGGAAGGCCAATGGCGACTCCTGACAGCCGATGAGCGCAGACTTCTGATAGCTCACGGCTGACGACTTTCAACATAGCGGAACGTCACGGACAGCCGCCGGGTCCGCGGCAGTAAAAGCCCGCCGACACGATCGCTCTTGCGGCCGACAATGCCATGCAGCCAACGGTGCCGCGCCTCGCCACGCATGATCACCAGGCTGCGCGGCTGCAAGTAGTAGGACCGTGTCGCGTGGCCCAGCCGGGTGAAGTCCATCATCACCCCTCCGCCCAGGCTGACGATCGCCACCGTCTGAATGCGTTCGCTGTCGCGATCCCTGTGCGCGCCGATGCCCTGGCCGGGAAAATATTCGTTGATCAGCGCCCGGTCCGGCGCGCCCGGGAACCAGCCTTCATGGTGCAGCCGCTGGGCCAGGGGGTTCAGCCAGTCCGGCATGGGCTGGGGCGGATACTCGTCACCCTGGCCCAGCGGCGTGTCGTCATAGGCCCAGCCATACCATTGCCGCCGCCGTTGCAATTCCAGCGACCAGGGCTGCAGGTCGGCATGGGCAACCAACGCCCGCTCCTCCGCCGGCGTGATGTAGCCGGCGCGATAATAAAGGCCTTCGATTGGCGCCGGCTCCAGCGCTTCGAACAGCGATTGCGGCGCGAAGCCTTGCGCCTGCCGCGCCTCATCCAGCCAGGGTTTGGGTTGTGCCGTCATTTTGACTTGCCCTCAAAATCTCAGAACAAATAGTGAACAAATAATTTGACATTGGCAAGGCCTTGCGGCAAAAATTTTAGCCGTCGCCCAACGACGATCTGGGCAATTCCGTGAAAACGATTCAATATAAGAAAAAAGGGAGGACAAAATGGTGGGGATGTTTTCGCGGCGGAGCTTTGGCGGACTTACGGCCGGGGCGCTTTGGACGGCGGCGAACGGCGCGGCCGCCGGGGATACGGGCGGGCTCGGCCGGCATCCGTTTTTGCTCAGCGGCGAGTATGATCACCGCAAGCCTTTCCAGACCCTGTTTCTCGTTCGCGATGGCAAGCTGGCCTGGAGCTATGCCATTCCCCTCAATCCCGTGAACGGCCAAAGCAACGAGCTGGGTGACGCCACGCTTTTGCCCAATGGCAATGTTCTGTTCGCCTACAAGACCGGCGCCGGCGAAGTGACGCCGGATCATCGCATCGTCTGGCATATCGAGGCCCCCGCCGGCGCGGAAATCCACACGCTCCAGCCGGTCGGCCGCGATCACGTCATGGTCGTGCAGAACGGCGATCCGGCCAAGCTGATGATCATCCACAAGGCCAGCCAAAAGGTGGAAAAAACGCTTATCCTGCCCGTTCCAAATCCACAGAAGCCGCACATCCAGTTCCGTCGGGTGCGGATGACGAACAAGGGCACTTTTGTCGCCGGCCACCTCGATGACAAGAAGGTCGTCGAATATGACAGCAACGGCAAGGCCATCTGGACCTACGCCATCGATCGGCCATGGGGCATCGATCGCTTGAAAAACGGCAACACCCTGATCAGTTCCTACAATGCCGACAAGCTGACCGAGGTCGTCGAAGTCACGTCCGGCGGCGATATCGTCTGGCGGTTTTCGCAGGCCGATTCACCTGATTACAAATGCTTCCAGTTCCAGGGCGTCAAGCGGATCGCCAACGGCAACACGCTGATCTGCAACTGGTGCGCGGGTGCCCTCAAGGACACGTCGCAATGGCCGGGGACGGCCCAGGTCTTCGAAGTGACACCTGACAAGCGGATCGTCTGGACCCTCAGCCAATGGCGCAATCCGGATTTCGGCACGGCGTCGTCGATCCAGTTGCTCGACCAACCCGGCGGTTACGGCGTCGCTACCTGAGGCAACGGCTGTGCCCCTCGTCACGCGTATAACCCGGCGAACCTCTTGCGGAGCCTTTCAATGCGTCCAGCCGCGTTCAGCGTCCTAATCCTCGGCCTCCTTGCCGGCCCGGCGTTCGCCGAGGTGCATCTGCCGCATATTTTCGGCGATCATATGGTGCTGCAATCGGGCCAGCCGGTGCCGGTCTGGGGGACGGCCGATCCCGGTGAGCATGTGACTGTAAAGTTCGGCAAGCAAACACAACGCGCGGTCGCGGATGTCGCCGGGAAATGGCGGGTGACGTTGAAACCGCTCGGCCGGTCGAACGTGGCCGCCGAGATGACCGTCAAGGGTGCGAAGGAGAGCAAGACCTTTACCGACGTCTTGGTCGGAGAGGTATGGCTGGCATCGGGTCAGTCGAACATGCAGAAACCACTTGGGCCGCGTGACGGCGAAAAGCCGACCTTCAACTATGAAGAGGAACTCAAATCGGCCGATATTCCGGAAATCCGGCTGTTCAAGGTCAAGAAGCACAAGGCTACGGCGCCGGGCGGCGACGTCGATGGAACGTGGGTGGTGTGCAGTCCGGCATCGCTTATGGACGTACAGTTTTCGGCCGCCGCCTATTATTTCGGCAAGGATAT
This sequence comes from uncultured Caulobacteraceae bacterium, assembly GCA_964445605.1. Classification (GTDB taxonomy): domain Bacteria; phylum Pseudomonadota; class Alphaproteobacteria; order Caulobacterales; family Caulobacteraceae; genus Asticcacaulis. Next base: position 11,055 of record CAYULN010000321.1, read on the forward strand.
CCATGCCGCCACCGGTGCGCCGATCGGACTGATCGATTCCAGCTATGGCGGAACGCGGATCGAGCCGTGGACGTCACCGAGCGGCTTTCCGATGGTGCCGTCGCTGAAGGCCTATGCCGATGCCAGCCAGACACCGGGCAAGATGGTCGACGAAAGCGAGGTGTCGACGCTGTTCTACGGTATGGTCCAACCGCTGATCCCCTACGCCATCAAGGGGGCGATCTGGTACCAGGGCGAGTCGAATATCATCGGCAGCGACGACGGCGATGGGTATGCCGACAAGATGACCGCCTTGGTTCAGGGCTGGCGCCAGGACTGGGGCTATACGTTCCCGTTCTACTACGTACAGGTGGCGCCGCATCTCTATCACGTCTACCGGCACGAGACCGTCTCCGATCCGGAAGCGACGCCGCGCCTGTGGGAGGCACAGACGGCGTCGATGCGGCTGCCCAGGACCGGCATGGTAGTGACCACGGACATCGTCGACGACCTGTTCGATATCCATCCGCGCGATAAGAAGGACGTCGGCGACCGGCTGGCGCGCTGGGCGCTCAACCGCGATTACGGCCACCCGGAGATCGTCGTGTCGGGGCCGATCTTTAAAAGCGCCGAGTTCGGCGGCGGCAAAGCGACGGTGAGCTTCGATGATCTCGGCGGCGGGCTGGCGGCCAGCGACGGCAAACCCTTGAGCTGGTTCACCCTGGCCGGCAAGGACGGGCGGTTCTGGCCGGCGACCGCGGTAATCGACGGCGATCGCGTGGTGGTGACCAGTCCGAAAGTGCCAGAGCCGACGGTCGTGCGCTTCGGCTGGGACGAAGCGGCGCAGCCCAATCTGGCCAGCAAGGCCGGCTTGCCAGGTGTGCCGTTCCGCAGCGACAATCCGTTCGGCGCGCCGATCCCGGCGCCGTGACCTACTTGGGCTTGCGATAAGCCGCCAGGTCCGGCTGGTTCTGGATCAGCAGGTCTGCGACCATGCTGCCGAAGAACTGGGCGCCGGTCGTCTGGTTAAGGTGAGTGTAGTCGAACGGCTGCAGGGTGGTGTCAGCACTTTGCGAGGCGTCCTTCTCGATCTTTGGCGGCACGGAGGTTCCGGTCGCCTCGCTATCGAGCACGTTCTGCGGGATCGGGCCGCCGGCCAGGGTGTGGTTGGCCTTGACCAGGCCCATGGCCTGCACCGCCTTCTGGCTTTCGGCGAACAGGTCGATCAGCGGCAGGTGGTCGGTGATGGCGACATTGTGCATCGAGGCGGCGAACGGCGCGACGCGGTCAGGCAGCAGCTGGCCGTCGACGAAATCGCGCATGGTCAGGGGCGTGACCAGGATGAAGGTGGCACCCGTCGCCTTGGCTTCCTTGGCATAGTTGGACAGGTTGGTGGGGTACTCCCACAGCACGTCGGTGTGGCGTTCGGGCTTGGGCGAGCCGTCATTATGGCCGAACTGCATCAGCACATAAGTCTTGGCGTAGGGCGTCCCGTCGGGCGCGTTCGGCTTCTTCAGCTCGGACATGATGTCGTTGTCCCAGATGCCGTCGACGCGATAGCTCCTGGTGCTGCGTCCGCCCCGCCCGCCGTTGACGCAGGTGACTTCGGGGCGGAACTGGGCACAGAAGGCGTCGCCATAACCGCTCTTGTGCGCCTGGGTCGAGTCGCCGACCAGGACGATCCGGACCGGCGGCAGTTTGGCCGGTTGCGGCGCAGCCATCGCGGCCTGGCTCAGACCGAGGACAAGACAGGCGGCCGAAAGTCCGCCAAGGATACGTTTGCGCATGAAAATCTCCCTGAGTGCCGTACGGGCTTTTTCTGTCAAACGCGCCATCGTCGCCGACCCGTTCCCCGGTTTTGCATCAATCGGCTTGCGTTGCGGCCTGATATCGCTCACATATCCTTTTGGCGGCACCAGACAGACCTCTGCCAATCCATTGATATAACGTATGATTTTTAACCTGAAAATCAATACGAGAGTTATAACCACTAATAAAAATGCCACAGGACGCGCCTCGATGCTCAAGCCAACGCTCACCGGAACCTGCCTGACCGCGCTTCTGCTCGCCGCAGGAATCGCCCAAGCCAAAACTGTTCCTCCGGCCGATGTCGCGGTCTCGTCGCCCACCCCTGTGCCGACCGGCATCTGGACGCCGGATCAGGGCGATGGCACCTATATCAACCCGGTGCTGAACGGTGACTATTCCGATCCGGACGCGACGCGCGTCGGCGACGATTTTTATCTGACCTCGTCGTCCTTCACCAATGCGCCCGGCCTGCCAATCCTGCATTCCAAGGACTTGGTCAACTGGACGATTATCGGTTATGCCCTGCCGAAGGTGACGCCGGTGGCGCACTTCGACGCGCCGCGTCACGGCGGCGGTGTGTGGGCGCCGTCCATCCGTTTCCATAACGGCCTGTTCTATATCTATTATCCCGACCCCGACTTTGGCATCTATGTCACCACCGCCAAGGACCCGGCCGGGCCATGGTCGGAACCGAAGCTGATCGATCCGACCAAGGGCGCCATCGATCCCTGCCCGTTCTGGGACGACGACGGCCAGGCGTGGCTGGTGCACGGCTGGGCGGCGTCGCGCGCCGGCCAGGAAAACAAGAATCTCGTCTCGCTGTACAAGATGTCGGCCGACGGCCTGACGATCACCGGCACGCTCCAGGACATCATCAAAGGCGACTCCGTGCCGAAGGCGGCGACCTCGGCCGGGCCGAAGCCATGGTTCACCACGGAAGGCCCGAAGATCTACAAGCGCAACGGCTGGTACTACATCTTCACGCCGAGCGACGGCGTGAAGGGCGGATTCCAGGGCGTGTCACGGTCGAAGTCGATCACCGGACCGTACGAGAGCCGCAACGTTCTCGACCAGGGCGCGACCGATATCAACGGCCCGCACCAGGGCGCCTGGGTGACGACGGCGTCCGGCGAGGACTGGTTCCTGCATTTCCAGGACACCGATTCCTACGGCCGGCGCGTTTGGCTGGAGCCGATGGTGTGGAAGAACGACTGGCCGATCATCGGTCAGAAGCAGGGCAAGGCCGATTATGGCCAGCCGGTGCTGCGCTACAAAAAGCCGAATGTGCCGACGCAGCCCATCGCCGCGCCGGCGGTTAATGACGACTTCAGCCACGGCCTGAACCTGGCCTGGCAATGGAACGCCAATCCGCAGGACGACTGGGCCGACACGACGGCGCGCCCCGGTTATCTGCGGCTGAAATCCATTTCCAGTTCGGCCAACCTGTGGGAAGCGCCGAATATCCTGACGCAGAAACTGCCGGGCCAAATCTTTACGGCGACGGTCAAGTTGAGCCTGGCGCCGAAATGGGCCGGGGAACGGGCGGGCCTGGTGGTCTATGGTTACAGTTACGGTTGGATCGGGCTGGAAAATACCGACAAAGGCGTGCGGCTGGTGCGCGGCACGCGGCTGAAAGCGCCGGACAATGGTCCGGAAACCGAAGTCGCCGCGGACGCAGCGGTCACGGGCGACGTCTATGTCCGCGTGCATTTCGAACCCATCCGCGTCGGCGAACCGGCGCCCGACGCCGGGGCATTGACCAGCGATGCCTGGCCATCGATGAAACGGTCGACCCACGCCAAGGTCAGCTTCAGCTATAGCCTGGACGGCAAGACCTTCACGCCACTTGGCGACGCCATGACCACGCAACCCGGCCGCTGGGTCGGCACGCAGATCGGCCTGTTCGCCCAGGCGCCGACGGGCACGCCGGCCAATGTGTCGACGCGGGTCGGCTGGGCGGACTTTGACAGTTTCGAGGTCACGCCTTAGGCTCTTCGCCAGGAGAAAACCATGGCGCGACTGACCGCATTCCTTCTGGCCGCCTGGCTGGTACCTGCCGTGGCCGGGGCCGCGACGACGCCTGCTGCCCCCAGCGTGCGCCCTAATCTGGAAGGCCAGATCGCCCAGCCGCTGCGTTATCGCCCGGACCACGGCGATTTCGTCATTGAAAACGGCCAGGAATTCTTCAACCGCTCGCTCTATGGCGGCCATACCGCCTTTCGTGTCGACGGCGGCGACAAGCCGGAATTTATCCTGTACCTGCCCGGGCGCGGCGGCAACCTGAGGCTCGGGATCCGTACAGCGACGGGCGCCAAGTGGCTGAAGGACGCGGCGCAGGTTGTCACCCGTTACCGGCCAGGCGAACTGATCTACGAAGTGCGCGATCCGGCGTTCGGCGCCAAAGCGGTGATCAAGGTCGAAGTCCTGGCCTATGCGGCGACCGAAGGCCTGATCGTACGGGCCGAAGCGACGGACATTTCCGCCGGCACCGAACTGATCTGGGCCTATGGTGGCGTCAATGGCCAGCGCGGATCGCGCGACGGCGACATCGGCACGGAAAAGGTGCCGATCAACCAGTATTTCCAGTTCCAACCCGACTTCGCCAAGGACAATGATTTGAGCCTGTCGAATGGCGGCTTTACCTTAAAAAGCAAGGCGGCGACCGTAGCCGGCGTCCTGCCGCCGGGTGCGCGGCAGCATGTTTCCGACGCCGCCAACTGGGACGATCTGCCGGCCCTGCTTGGCGCGCCGGCGGGACTTCCGGCCCGTCAAATCGTCTTCGGCGAAGCGCCCATCACAGCCGGCCAGCCGCTTTATTTGTCGTTGCAAAGGGTGGGCGACAACGCCTCCGGCGACCTCGACACCTATCGCGAAGTCAGCACGCCCAAGACGGGGGCTGCGGTAAAGCCTGGTGGCGCAAGGCTTTTGCCCACCCTCAATTATTCTCAATTACCGGAAATGTTTGTTCAAACAAGCGCTCATTTCGAACAAATCCGTAATAAGGTCCGCATCGAAACGCCCGATCCCTACCTCGATGCGTCGGTCGGGGCGTTGAACATCGTCGCCGACGCACTGTGGGACGACGACAAGCAGGCGATCATGCACGGCGCCATCGCCTGGCGGACCAAGCTGCTCGGCTGGCGTGGGCCGTATGCGCTCGACGCGCTGGGCTGGCATGACCGGGCGCGCCGGAATTTCGACACCTGGCTGCCGAACCAGAACACCGATCCAATCCCGACCATCCTGCCGCTGGCCGATACGGCGACCAATCTGGCGCGCAACGAAGCCGGGCTGCATTCCAACGGCGACCTGTCGAACAGTCACTATGACATGAACATGGTGTTTATCGACGCCCTGTTCCGGCATCTGCTGTGGACCGGCGATGTCGATTACGCGCGCAAAGCATGGCCGGTGATCGAACGGCACCTGGCCTGGGAAAAACGGCTGTTCCGCCGGGAATATGGCCCGGAGCATCTGCCGCTGTATGAAGCCTATGCCGATATCTGGGCCAGCGACGACCTTTATTACGGCGGTGGCGGCACGGCCGTGGCGTCGGCCTATAACCTTTACGCCAACCGGATGGCGGCGCGCGTCGCGACGATGATCGGCAAGGACCCGGCGCCTTACACGCGGGAAGCCGAAGCGATCGACCGCGCGATGCACACGCTGTTGTGGTTGCCGGACGGCGGGTTCGCCGAGTCTAAGGACCTTCTGGGCAGGCAATCGGTGCATCCCGATTACGCCCTGTGGAGCTTCTATCATTCCATCGACGAACAGGCCGCCAGCCCGCGCGAAGCCTGGGCGATGGGCGATGCCCTGCGCCGTCATCTCAAGCCCATTCCCGTCGAAGGCCCGGGCGTCCCCGCCGACCGGCCGTACCATGTGCTGCCGGAGTCCGACTGGATGCCCTACACCTGGTCGATCAACAATGTGGTCATGGATGAGAACATGAACACGGCGCTCGCCTTGTGGCAGGGCGGCCATGCGGAGGACGCCTACACCCTGGCCAAGGGCGCCCTCCTGGCCAGCCAATATATGGGCATTTCGCCCGGCAATGCCGGCAGCATGAACTATCTCGACGTCTATCGCCGCGAAAGCCAGCGCGACTTCGGCGACAGCGCCGGCACGATGTCGCGCGCCATGGTCGAAGGCCTGTTCGGCGTCCGGCCGGATGCGCTGGCCGGAACGCTTACAGTGACGCCGGGCTTTCCAGCGGGCTGGACGCATGCCCGGCTGGTGCACCCCGATGTCGGCGTCGAATTCCGGCGGGACGGCCTGAACGATGCGTGGACGATCCGCCAAAGCGGCACTCGGTTCAAAACCCTGACCCTGCGCTTGCCGATGGCTTTTGCCGAGGTGGCGTCCACGACGGTCAACGGCCGTGCGGCACAGTGGCGTGCGGTGCCGGATGGCGGGCGTCCGACGATCGAAATCAGCACGCCGGCCGGCGCGGCGGTCAGCATTCGTATTGCCTGGAAGGGCTCGGCTGTCACGGATAAGCCCCCGGCGGCTATCGTCGCGCAATCTCCCGCCAAGCCTGCCCTCGATTGGACCGCGCCCATCGCCGCGACCTTCGACACGGTCGATCTGACGGCGCGGTTCAACGACCGGGTCAGCGCCATCTTCGCACCGGGCAAATATCTGTCGCCGCGGTCGCCGGGCGTCAGCCTGTCCCTGCCCTCGCAAGGCATCGGCGCCTGGGCCGGGCATGCGACTCTGCTGCCGGAGATCGACGACACCGGCCTTCGCCAGGCCTCGGCGGCGCATGGCGGCAAGATCGTCATGCCGAACGGCGTGCCGTTTGCGACGCCGGGGACGGGCGATGCGGCCAATATCGTCTTCACCTCGCAGTGGGACAACTATCCCCACGAGGCCACCATCCCTTTGAACGGCCAGGCGCGGCACCTCTATCTTTTGATGGCGGGATCGACCAATCCGATGCAGAGCCACCTCGATAATGGCGAAGTCGTAGTGACCTATGCCGACGGTTCGACGGCGCGGCTGGCTTTAAGCAATCCGGAGACCTGGTGGCCGATCGAGCAGGACTATTTCATCGACGATTACCAGTTCCGCGACGAGGCGCCGTTGCCGCCGAGGATCGATCTGAAAACCGGCCAGATCCGCCTGCTCGATCCGGCCACTTTCAAGGGCCGTGGCGGTACTGTCGACGGCGGCGCCGCGACTGTGCTCGATCTGCCGCTCGATCCGGCCAAGCCGTTGCGCAGCCTGACGGTGCGGACCTTGAGCAATGACGTGGTGATCGGCCTGATGAGTGCGACCTTGCAACGGCCCTGATCACATTTGTTGTTCGCGCGTGAAAAGCGTTTCATGATTAAAAAAACGTGGTAGGGTCCCCTTATCGAGCGCCGGAGCAACCGGCCGGAAAAAGGGAAGAGACAGATGCCAACCAAGACCTCCGTCACCAAGCGGCAGTTGCTGACCGGCGCCGCCTCCTTGGGCGCTGTCGCGCCCGCTATCGCCCGCACCGAAGATGCGCCGAAGATCGCACCGACGGGCGCGCTCGCCATCGCGCCGGGGCCGTTCAAGGGGGACTGGGACTCGCTGCGCCAACAGTATCAGGTGCCGGAATGGTTCCGCGACGCTAAGTTCGGCATCTGGGCGCACTGGTCGGCGCAATGCGTGCCGGAACAAGGCGACTGGTACGCCCGCAAGATGTATATCCAGGGCGAAGCCATGTACAATCATCATCTGACAACCTACGGGCATCCGGCCGATACCGGCTTCATGGAAATCGACAATCTGTGGAAGGCGGAGAACTGGAACCCCGACGAACTGGTGGCCTTCTATAAGAAGAATGGCGCGAAATATTTCTTCGCCCTGGCCAACCACCACGACAATTTCGACAATTACGATTCCAAGTTCCATAACTGGAACTCGGTCAAGGTCGGGCCGAAAAAGGATCTGATCGCCGGCTGGGCCAAGGCGGCGCGCAAGCAGGGCCTGAAATTCGGCGTGTCGAACCATTCGGCGCATGCCTGGCACTGGTTCCAGGTCGCCTATGACTACGATCCGGAAGGACCGCGCCAGGGCCAGCGCTATGACGCCTTCAAGCTGACCAAGGCCGACGGCAAGGGCAAGTGGTGGGATGGGCTCGACCCGCAGGAACTGTATGTCGGCGCCACCTACGTCATGCCGGACGGCATTACCACCACCAAGGACGCCAATGCCTGGCACCTGGCCAACGACCGCAAGTGGGATGAAGGCATGCCGACGGTCCACCCGGAATTCGCCACGTCGTGGTTCCTGCGCTGCAAGGACCTGCTCGATTCCTACCAGCCCGACCTGCTCTATTTCGACAATACCGGCTTGCCGTTCGGCCAACCGGGCCTGGATGTCACCGCTCACTTTTACAATGCCGGCCTGAAATGGCATGGCGGCAAACAGGAAGTGGTGGTGTTCAGCAAGGGCCTGCCGAAGGACCATCTCGGCGCCGTGGTGCTCGACATCGAACGCGGTTCGGCGGCTGAGATTCAGCCGCATCCGTGGCAGACGGACACCTGCCTGGGCGACTGGCATTACAATCGCCATATCTATGACGAGAAGAAATACAAGAGCGCCGAACTGGTCATCCATACTTTATGCAACATCGTCGCCAAGAACGGCAACCTGCTGCTCAGCGTGCCAGTGCGCGGCGACGGCACGATCGATTCCGAAGAGCGGAAGATCGTCGAAGGCATAGGCGAATGGCTCGACCGCTATGGTGACGCCATCTATGGCACCCGGCCGTGGCGCACAGCCGGTGAAGGGCCGACGGAATCGGTGTCGGGCAACAATTTCGGCGAGGGCAAGCAGAAGGCCTTCACGCCTGCGGACATTCGCTTCACCAGCAAGAAGGGCGCACTTTACGCCATCACCTTGGGCAAGCCGGCGGGCGAGACCGTGATCATCAAAAGCCTGGCCGAAGGGGGGCCGTTCGCCGCCGGAAAAATCAAGAAGGTGGTGACGGCGGATTCCGGCGCGTCGCTCGTCTTCAAGAGGGACAGCGAGGGGTTGCATATCACCCTGCCGGCGAATTTGAGCCACGACATAGGCGTGGCGTTCAAGATCTCCGGCAGCGGACTGGTCTAATCGCCGGCGGCGTGATACCCCTCAAATAAACATACAATTGGAGGGATGCGCCGATGACGATGAAACGCAGAGATTTCTTGGCGAGTGTAACAGCCATGGGCGCCAGCCTGTCGGTCTTCGGTCTGGAGGCGTCTTTGGCGCGCGCCGCCACCGCGCCGCGCTTCACGGTATCGGGCGACCAGTTCATGCT
>CAYULN010000322.1:0-7191 GCA_964445605.1 uncultured Caulobacteraceae bacterium
GGCCAATGAGCTGTCGAACAGCAATTACGACCCGTGGACGCAGTTCTGGGTCCAGTACAAGACTCCGCAGAAGGTGCAGTTGCGCGTGACGTTGAAGAACCCGCTGGGCCTGCGCTACAGCAACGACCGCACGGTCTATCAGGGCCTGCGCGGCCTGACGCCGGTGAGTTTCACGCAACACCAGACGTCGACCATTCCGCCGATCCTCGAGATCAAGCTGAAGAAGGAGCTTTAAGCTTCGGAATCGTTGACGCCGCCGGCCCAGCCCTTGATGAGGTAGCTGAGCCCAAACAGGCCGACGCCGAAGACGACGGTCAACCAGCCTATCATGTTAAACACCGACAGCGAGGTGTGCAGGGAGGCGGCCGGGTCGACCACCTGGCCGTTGATGGTGAAGGTGGCGGTCATTTCGGTGATCTTACCGCCCAGGAATTGCGCCCAGGACAGGCCGGTGAACCACAGGGCCATCATGGTCGAGACGATCAATGCGGGCGACAGCTTGGTCTGTTGCGACATGCCGACGGGCGACAGGGACAGCTCGCCGATGGTGGTGAACAAGTAGTTGAGCACTAGGAAGATCAGCGGGATCTGGAACGCCTTGTTAGCCAGGGGCGCGGCCCAGACCAGGGTGAGGAAGCTGAAGCCGGTGCTGACGATGCCGAAGGCGAACTTCTTGACCGGATCGGGGTCGGCCTTGCGTCTGCCGAGGAAGGTGAACAGGGCAGCGAACAGCGGCGCGAAGATCAGGATGAAACCGGCGTTGAAATAGTTTCCGGCCTGGGTCGAGGTGATGCCCATGTCGACCCAGACACCCTGCTGCGGCAGGCCGCCGATCGCCGCCAACTGATCGCGCGACGCCAATATCCACGGATGGCCGAACAGATCGAAGCGCACGGCTGCGGGGACGATATCGAGATTGACGTTGCGGTCGGTGAACAGGTTGAGCGCCGACCCGGCCAGTTCCTCAAGCGTGAAGAAGACGATCGAGGCGATGCTCAGGATGATGGCCAGGGCGATGCGCAGGTTCTCGACGCGGTTGAAGCGGGTGAACATGTTGTAGCCGATATAGGCCAGCATGGCGAGCGAAGCCGCCGTCAGCAGCAGGAAGACGATTTCGTTTTTCTGCACCAGGAAATAGACGACGAAGACACCTGCCGCGCCCAGGGCATAGATCAGGTGTTCGCGGCTGATGAGGCTGCCGACCTTGGTTTTGAGGGCCACCGGATCGGGCGCTTCGCCCTTGCCCATCAGCCATGACTTGCCGAGGACGAAAATCAGCAGGCCGGCCAGCATGCCGATGCCGGCGGCGCCAAAGCCGTAGCCCCAGCCAAAGGTCTGGCCGAGATAGCCGCAGGCGATGGCCGCCCAGAACGAGCCCAGGTTGATACCAAAATAGTAGAGCTGAAAGCCGGAATCGCGGCGCGGATCGCGCTCGCCGTAAAGCTGGCCGACAATGGTCGAGATATTAGCCTTGAGGAAGCCGACGCCCATGATGATCAGCGACACCGACAGATAAAAGGCGCTTTCCGCCCACGAGGTGACGGTTTTCACGCCGCTTTCGTAGGCGCCCTTGGGCAGGGCCGCCGGCAGGGGCGCATTAGGCGGCAGGCCGTCGATGACCAGGCCTTCTTGGCCGTCGGAATGCACGGCATAGAGCGCGTCGCCCAGTTTCAGTTTCTGCTCGCCCTTGTCGGCGCGGACGAATTCATAGATCTGGCCGTGATAGGTCAGGGTCTGGATGGCCGGTTGCCCCTCGAACGCCATGCCGCAATGGCCGAGCACCAGCAGCAGGCCACCGAAGATGACAGCACGGCGCGGCCCGAGCCAGCGGTCGGCAACCAGCCCGCCGACCAGCGGCACCAGATAGATCAGGGTGGTGTAGGAGGCGTATTGCTGACCGGCGTGGGCATCGGTGAAAAGGAACTGCTTGGTCAGGTAGAAGATCAGCAGGCCGCGCATGCCGTAGTAGGAAAAGCGCTCCCACATCTCGGTGAAGAAACAGACGATCAGGCCCTTGGGGTGCTGCCTGAGTTGCAGGAACACCGGCACGGCCGTCACCAGGGTGACGATCAGGCCGCCGATCAGGACGAGATTCAACATGCGCGCTCGATTAAGTCGTTACGTTTTTTACGAGACAATCAGCAAACGCGGGGTTTGGCAAGCGGGATAAGAACTCCCCCTTTCAAGGGGAGCTCTTGGGCGCAAGCCCGAAGCGAGAGGGGGTTAAATTCCGGCGTTTGTCACCCCTCTGCCTTTTTGGCTTAAAAGCCAAAAATACAGCTCCCCCTCAGGGAGGGGGAGTTCTTAGTACGCCTCTTCTTCGTAGAGCTTCCGGATATCGCCCTGCCAGCGGCCGTTATACAGCTCCAGCAGGCGTTCGGCCGGCGTGATGCCGCTGTCGGCGATGTCGAACAGTTCGTCGAGATAGCCGGTTTCGTCGACCAGGCCGCCGGAGAGGCGGTTGCGGTTGCGCAGGCCTTGCTTAGCGATAGCGAGGACATCGAGCGCCCAATCGCGCACCGGGCGGCCGGCGATTTCGCCCTTCAAGCCGGTGCGAGCGGCCATGCCGCGCAAATTATTGTGGTCGGCGTTCGACCAATCCTTGACCAGGTCCCAGGCCGCCTCGAGTGACGGCTGGTCGTAGAGCAGTCCACCCCACAGCGCCGGCAAGGCACACAGTCGCGTCCAAGGGCCGGCGTCGGCGCCGCGCATTTCCAGGTACTTCTTCAGGCGGACTTCGGGGAACAGGGTGGTCAGGTGGTCGGCCCAGTCGTCCATGGTCGGCAACTGGCCGGGATAGGCCGGCAGCTCGCCCTTCAGGAAGGCTTTGAAATCCTGACCCGAGGCGTCGATATAGCCGCCGTTTTCGGGGGTGTTGCGCTTGACGAAGTACATCGGCACGTCGAGCGCGTAGCGGGCATAGCGTTCGAAACCGAAGCCGTCCTCGAAGACGAAATCGAGCATGCCAGTGCGGTCCGGATCGGTGTCGGTCCAGACGTTTGCTCTTGCTGACAGGAAGCCGTTCGGCTTGCCTTCGGTGAACGGCGAATTGGCGAACAGCGCCGTGGCGATCGGCTGCAAGGCCAGCGAAACGCGGAACTTCAGCACCATGTCGGCTTCGGACTCGTAGTCGAGATTGGCCTGGACGGTGCAGGTGCGCAGCATCATGTCGAGGCCGAGATTGCCGACCTTCGGCATGTAGGCGCGCATGATGTTGTAACGGCCCTTAGGCATGACAGGGGTTTCGGCGCGGGTCCACAGCGGCGAAAAACCGACACCGAGGAAGCCTAGGCCCAGTTCAGAGGCCACAGCCTTGACCTCTTCCAAGTGCTGGCCGGTTTCCTCGCAGATGTCGTGCAGGGTTTCGAGCGGCGCGCCGCTGAGTTCGAACTGGCCGCCGGGTTCCAGCGACACCGAGGCGCCGTTGCGGCTGAGGGCGATCAGGGTGTCCTTCTCGTAGACGCCCTGCCAGCCAAAGCGCATCAGCCCTTTGAGCATGGCTTCGATGCCGTCTGGGCCGCCGTATTCCGGGCGGCGCAGGCCGTCGAGATGGAAGACGAACTTTTCGTGTTCCGCGCCGATGCGCCATTTGTCGCGCGGCTTGCAGCCGGATTCAAAGTAGCCGACCAGGTCCGAGAAGGAGCGGATGGGCTCCGCGTCCGAATTGTAAGCCATCCGTCTCAGTCCCTGTTACACTGTAAAAGCCCGCGCCTATATGGGCCGCTCTCCGCGATTGCACAAGTCGGCTCCGGTAAATTTACCGCCAGTCGCCGGCGGCCGCCTGGTAAAGGGTCAGGGCCGAGATGGCGGCAGTGTCGGCGCGCAGGATGCGCGGGCCGAGATTGACCGGATGGACGTTGGGCAGGGAGCGCAGGATTTGCCGCTCGGTGGCGTCGAAACCGCCTTCCGGGCCGATCAGGATGGCGGCCGGGCCGGGCTTGACGACTTCGAGCATCGGCCGGGTCTGTTTATCGTCGAGATGGGTGGAATCCTCGTCGCCGAAATAGACCGCGTCATATTCTCGCGCTACCGCCGAATGTCGGTCCAATCCGCTGCTTGAGCGCATAACCATATGTTCCAACAGCTTTTCGAGTTTTAACGGTTGTAAAACTTCTGGAACATCAAGGCGTTCTGTCTGTTCAGCGGCTTCCTGGGCGATCAGGCGCAGGCGGTCGACATTGGTATGGTCGGCGTTGGATCGGTGCGTGATCAGCAGTTGAATTTTTGACGCGCCCAGCTCTGTGGCCTTCTCGATGATAGTCTCAAGCCGGTTGCGTTTGACCAGGGCGACGAGGAGTGTCGGCCCCTGCCCTTCAGGCTGCGGACGGGTCTGTTCGGTCAGCTCGATGCGCACCGCCTTCTTGCTGGTTTCGGTGATGCGGGCCGTCCATTCACCGTCACGGCCGTTGAAGACTCTGATCTCGTCGCCGGCAGCTTTACGCATGACGGCAGCCAGATAACGCCCCTGTTCGGGCGGCAGGGCCATTTCAAGGCCCGCCGAAAGCGTGGCGGAGTCGGTGAGATAAAGCCGGATCATGCGCGGCTTTTACGGCTATTTCAGACGCGCCGCAATGAAAGCATCGACCGCATCGGTATAGGCGCCCGGCTGGCCGAGATTGTCGTTGATTTCCATATGAGTCAGGTCCTCCGGCAGAACCTGCGCGTCGCCACCGATACTTTTGATCCTAGCGGCAAAAGCCGCCGATTGCCCGCAAGCCCGGCGTTTTATTGAGCAGACCAACAGCATCGGCACGGCACCGGGCCGCAGGTGCTGTAAGGGTGACAATCGCGCCCAATAGGCCGGATCTGTCCCGAAGGCTTCGCGATAAACCTTGCCGGGGCGGCCGTTCATTACCGCCACCAAGTCAGGGCTGCCGCTATCGAGCACCACCGTGCCACGCCACGGCTTTCCACCCTCCGTAACGACTTGAGATGGATCGGCCGACAGCAGCGCCACCATATGTGCACCTGCCGAATGCCCCATCAGGATCAGTCGGGTGCCATCCCCACCCCATTCCGATGCATGGGTTTCAGTGTAGGCCACGGCCTTGGCGATATTACGCGCCTGGGTATCGACCGGCGTCTTAGGCAGCAAGCCATAATCGATGCTGACCAGGATGTAGTCCTGCGGCAGCCAACGGATCAGCTTGTTGCCGACCACACCAGGACTGGCCTTATTGCCCTCGCGCCAGCCTCCACCATGGACAATCAGCAGGAGGGGCGCGGCCTTGGCACCAGGTGGCGCATAGATGTCCATTGTCTGGTCGGGGTCAGGGCCGTAGGCAACGGTTTTCAGAGTGGCACCCTTGACAACTTGCGCCGGATCGGTAGGCGCCGGAACCGCTTCTTTCTTGCACGAAAATAAAAGAATAGCCGCCAGCCCGAACAGAAGCGGCTTCATCGCGATTTTCATGTTCGCCCCCAAAGGGTCTTCACCGCCGACGCTTTACTTCAAGCGCGTCCCAATGAAAGCGCGTCTCAATTACTTTTCCAGCAGGATATCGCCCCAGGTATCGTGCGTATTGGCTATGCGTTCGAACCGGGGGTAACGCAGGCCGCCGTGATAGTCGATCTTGACGGTCTTGTAGCGGTCACCGTTTTTGACCAGAAGCTCGATCGGATCGGCATTGCCCGTTTTGCCGTCCTTGCCGGGGCCGGCCGCCTTGATGATGGCCTTCAGGTCGTCGGGATCATAGGCCTTGCCGTTGACCGCCACGATCTCGGTACCGATAGTCAGGCTCGCCTTATAGGCCAGGCTATCCCAGAGCACGGCCTTGATCGTGCCGGTTTTGCCGAGGTTGAAGCCCAGACTGTACTGGAAATCATTCATCTTGCGCGCCGTTTCGCGCGCCTTGAAATATTCGGTCGGGGTGTCGGTATAGACCAGCTTGTAGCCGCCGCGGGTAATACCGTCGAACGGCGGCTTGGTGCCGTGGTCGTAAAGCCGGGTCTTCAGGAAGGTCGCCCAGTCATAGGGATAAACGCCGTTGAGCGTCTTGACCACGTCGTCGAACGTATAGGTCAGTTCGCCCGTCTGGCCGTCGTTAACGCCGAAGAAGGCGCGGGCGAAATCGTCGAGCGACTTCTTGCCGTTGGTCTTCTCGCGGATCAGCGTGTCGGCGTCGAGCCAGATCAGCATGCCCTGGTTATAGTATTCCTCCGAGGCCTGCCAGTTGGGCCAGGACGACGGGGCGCGCTGGGCGATGATCGGATCGTTGGTGGTGTCCTGCATGTCGCGCCATTGCCGGGCCGACAGGTTGTCGTAATAGGCGGCGATGACGGCCAGGGCGCCGAGATACTGGTCCTTGGTCAGCATGCCGGAACGGGCGTCGAGGACATAACCCCAGTACTGGGTCTGGCCTTCGTAAACCCAGAGCAGGCTGTCGCGCATCGGCTGCTGGTAGTCAGGCGTCCACAGATCGGCCGGGCGGCGGTACTTGCCGTTCCAGGAGTGGGAGAATTCGTGCGGCAGCACGTAGTGGTCGGTCAGCTTGCTCTTCCAGTCGGTGAAATAGTCGGGATCGGCGCTGTTTTCAGAGCTCTGGTGGTGTTCCAGGCCGATGCCGCCGAGATTGTCGCTGGCGGCCAGTAGGAAGTCGTAATGGTCGTAGTGGTGCGAGCCGTAGAGGCGATAGGCCTGCTGGACCAGCTTGCGGTGCAGGTTCAGGACATCGTCCGGTACATCGAGCGACGACGGCTTGTCGGCAACGACGTCGAGATGGACGTCGACCTTGCCACCCGGATTGAGATCGAGGCGCTTGAAATAACGGCCGGCAAACAGCGGCGAGTCGATCAGCACGTCATAGGGCACGGTTTTGAAGCTGACGGTGTTGTCGGTGCCGACATTGCTCGCCTCCAGGCCGCTGCCCTGGTTCCAGCCCTCGGGCAGCTTGACCGAAGCGGCGACTGGAATGCGGCTGACGTAATAGCCGGCCGGGTAGAGCGAGGCGAAGGTCCATTGCAGGTTCAGCATGTCCGGCGTCATGACGATACGGCCGATATTGTCGTTGACCGGCGCCAGATACTGGAAATCGACGGCGACTTCGCTGACGCCGTCGGGGACCTGAACATGGAAGGCGTTGACCTCGACCGGATCGCGCGTCCAGGTCAGCGGCTTGCCGCCGCCGGTGAACACGAAACCGGCCATCTTGGCGATTTCACCGTCCGGCTCATGATCACCCGGCAGCCATT
>CAYULN010000323.1:0-44994 GCA_964445605.1 uncultured Caulobacteraceae bacterium
AAGCTAGGCAGAACGACTCTTGAGCTTGGCTAGGACTGTGTTTCTAACGGAGCCCGGCCAATTACAAGCGTTGAACAACCTCAGAAATTATACGCGCCTAAAAGGAAGTCTTTAGGGTGATCCGATCCATCGAGCGGAACAACAAATCCCCGGACGCGTATCGTTCGGCCGACCAAGGCGGCAACCTGAGCCGTGGCGTAAACGCGTAGGTGTCCGTCGCGGTATCCGAGCCGCCCGTTACTCCATCTTTGGGAATTTCGAGCTAAGCTCGAATGTCCGCAAATGATGTCTGTCTGCCGGGCGGGGATGTCTCCTAATGAGGACGCTCTGCTATAAGAACCGCGTAATCTCAGCGTTACCGCTCTAAACCAAACTACAAAGGTTTAGTTTGATCTAATGCCTTGAAAATGCCCGCTTCTTCCTGCGGCTCCCGCTTACTTCGTTCCGAAACATCACCGAGAAATCGGTCTTCCATTTTTCGGCGGACGGCAATGGCCCTTACCAACTTTTGCTCAAGTACCTTCGCATCGAATGGCTTGGTCATATAGTCGTCCATCCCCGCGGCAAGACAACGATCGCGTTCTTCGGACATTGCGTGCGCAGTAATCGCAATAATCTGATGAGGCACTCGATCGGTTTGTTGTTCGTATTGGCGAATGCGTCGCGTCGCCTCCCGACCGTCCATGCCGGGCATTTGAATATCCATTAGGATCACGTCGTAAACTTCGCCGGCTTCAATACGCTCTAATGCCTGCCGTCCGTCCGTTACCACATCCGATTGGAAACCAAATTCGTCCAAGAAATGCTGAGCGATAAGGACATTTGCTGGCAGGTCTTCGACAACAAGAACTTTCGGCACTCTCGCTGCGAAGGGTATCTCGGCACCTTGTTCGCCATGCAATTCAGCGGCAGCCGGGGCTCTCTTCAGAGGAAGGCGGACTGTGAAGACAGACCCCTTGCCCAGTTCGCTTTCAACGGCGATCGCACCATTCATCGCATCAACCAGGGCCCTTACAATTGCCAGTCCGAGGCCCGTTCCACCAAACTTGCGCGTGACCGAGGAATCGGCCTGTTCGAACTTGCCGAAGATCGACGCCATTTTCTCAGCCGGAATGCCGATGCCGCTGTCTCTAATAACGAACGACAGCTCTTCGATTTCCGCATCATCTGTCGGTGTGCAACTGATCTGAACGGAAACGGTTCCGCGCTCAGTAAACTTTACAGCATTGCTGCAGAGATTGAGGAGCAGTTGTCGAATACGCGCAGGGTCACCAATGAAAAGGCGCTCGTTGACGCATGCGCATTCGTTGACCTGCTCAACGACCAGGTTTTTGGCCTGTGACTGGACTTCTAAGAGCTGTATGACCTCGGTGACCAGTCTGCGCGCATCAAACTGGACTTGCTCGAAATTGAGATTGCCTGATTCAATCTTGCTCAGATCTAGGAAGTCGTTGAGCAGCTCCATAAGCGCATTAGCGCTATCTTTGAGGATGCCGACGAGCTTCTGCTGCTTTTCATTCAGGGGGGCGCCCATGCCAAGAAGCTGTGCTGCGCCAATAACCGCGTTCATTGGCGTCCGGATTTCGTGGCTCATATTGGCAAGGAAATCGGTTTTGGCGTAGTTGGCGGCTTCGGCCTCTTCCTTCAGCCGGCGTAGCCTGTCTTCCATCTCCCTTTGGTCGGTAATGTCGGCATGCACTCCGATCATCCGGTAGGCAATGCCGTCATTGCCACGTTGGGCTACGCCACGTGAGAGAAGCGTGCGCCAGCTGCCATCGCCGTGCTTGACACGGAAGACCGCCCTATAGTCGTCGGCCGCGCCCTTGATATAAGCTTCGTATGCCGCGGTCGCGGCCGGAATATCGTCCGGATGTACGTAGGTGCGCCATTCAGTAGACGTTCGCGGCGCCGGACGAGCTTGTGAAAAGCCCAACATCTCAACATTGCGAGGCGAAAGATACAAAGCGTCGCTTTGAATATCCCAGTCCCAAATTCCATCGGTCGTCGCGCTTATTGCCAGGTTATAGCGATCGAGTGTGTCTTGCAGCTCGGTTTCGAAAGCCTTTCGCTGGGTGATGTCGACAGCGGAGCCGTAAATCACCCCGGTTTCAGCATCTCGTCGTGCCCGCCAGGACAGCCAACGATAACCCCCGTCCTTATGCCGATAGCGGTTCTCGAAATCGATCAGCTCTTCACCACGCTTCAATATATTAGCCGTCGCAAGTGTGGCATCGAGGTCATCAGGGTGAATCAGTTCGACCAGTGGGATGCATGTCAACTCGTCCGCCGACCAGCCTAGTACACGCTCGCAGGTGCTGTTGACCTTTTCGATATAGCCATCTTGATTTGAAACGAGAAGGATATCGCTTGCGAGGTTGAAAAACTGCGTCCGTTCCATATCGGCGACTGTGGCATCGTGAATATCCACGCAGGCGGTAATGAACCCCAGAAAGTCTCGATTGGCATTGAAGCGTGGAGCCGCACGATGCAGGAGCCACCGATACTGGCCTGAGTGATGACGCAGACGGTATTTAATCTCGTACGGCTTTTGTTCGGAGAACCTGTGCGACAGGATATTTAGGCTGCTTTCGATATCGGCGGGATGCAGGCCCTCCAGCCAACCCGAGCCGGATTCCTGTTCAATCGTTCGGCCGCGAAAGCTTATCCATTCACTGTTGAACCAGATCGACGCGCCGCTAGCGTCGCAAATCCTCACCAAGGCAGGCAATGTGTTTGCTAGTGCCTCGAACAGTCCGAGTTCATCCCCGGACTTCATTTCCCGTAACATGAACGTCCCTGAATTCTACGCAAGACTTGTTTGTATAGGGTAACAATTCTGGGTAAGGGGAAATAAAAAAGCGATGCGATTAATGGGTCCGTACTGCTTTTCATCATAATATAGTGGGGGTTGCGGCGCCGCGGCAACTTGGAGCTGTCTAACGAGGACTACCTGTCCATTTCTTGACGCACAGAGACCTTCCACGTCTTACTGACTTTTTACCGCTGAGACTGGAACCGGGGGCTGCTCGATATGGCGGAAGTAAAATCCCAATTGCATTTCGTGCGGGGGCCGCATGACAACCCTGCATTCCCGATCGGCGCCTTAAACGACAAGGCAGACCTGGCCGCCATTGGAGAATGTCGAACGACGCGATTCCGCCTTACGATGCACTCCGATATTCGCATCGCACTTTTATGCATTGCAGAGGTAATATCTAACTCCGCAAAATCCTCGGATTTCAAACCTAGTCAAGGCGATGATATGAGTAAATCTACGAAACTACTTATTGTGGAGGATGATGCCGGCCTCCGTCACGTCCATGATATATTCTTTAATTTTAAGGGATTTGATTTAACGATCGTTCCAGAGGGGCGTGAGGTTCTTCAAAAAGTACAGACGCAGAGTTATGATGTCGTCATCCTCGACCTGGGGCTCCCGGACATCGAAGGCCTGGATCTGCTCGCACAGATCCGAAAAGTCTCCGCAGTTCCGGTTATTGTGATGACGGCTCGGACCGATAGGCAGTCAATCAATAGGTCGTTGGAACTTGGCGCGAACGACTACATCAACAAGCCGTTTCGGCCGGAGATTCTGTTGAAAAGAATTGAGGCGGTTCTGGCCGACCCAGGATCTCGTATGAAACAGAATCTGATCGGCAGCATTTGAACAGGCGATCGTACGATTCTGAATTTGGGCGAAGCGCTTGCTATTCCGCGTCTTGAGATCGTTCAGCCACACTGTCTTGTACTGTTTTCAAAAGGGTGTGCAGCGCTTCCATGGGAACCGGCTTGATCAGGTAGTGGTCAAATCCCACTGATTGTGCCCGGACACGATAGTCCTCACGATCCCAGCCGGTCTGAGCAATATAAATCGTATCAGAAAGAGTCGGCATGGCTCTAAGCGCCGCACATAGATCAAAACCGTTCATTCCCGGTAGCCCAATATCGAGCAAGGCGACCTGCGGACAATAATCGGCAGCTACCGCTAGCGCATCGGTGGCGTTGTGCGCCAGGCGGTACTCCACGTCAGCGGTTTCAATCATCCAGCCCGTAGTTTGAGCGGCGGCGACGTTGTCGTCGACGATCAATACCCGCAAAACGTCACGATCGTTCGAGAGGACGCTAAACGCCACAAGCTAACCTTTTTCTGCAAAGCCGAGAGCGCGACAACTACGCCAAACTTACCGCCGCGTGGGAGTGCCACATTGATGACTTATCGCCTGAACCTATAAAACCTGCCTACAAAGATATGTGCACGAGTAACACTTCTCCGCAACCGTGTCCGTGCAGTAGCGCACACTCAGGTTGAATTATTTTGAGATATCTACATGACCACGCCGACGAAATCCCAATTGTCGCAAAACGCGCTTCTTAGCGTGCTCGTGCCAGCCGACCTTGAGAGGCTCGACCCGCATATGATGGCGTTGGAAATGCAGGCGCAGGACGTCCTTGTGCATGCGGGCCAAGATGTTGTTGATACATGGTTTCCATGCGGAAGTGCCCTGGCGGCGTTCTGCCTCGCAGGTCCCGAAGGCACCTCTGTCGATGTAGGATTTGTCGGCCGGGAAGGCGCGATTGGCGGTATTGTATCCAATGGACAAGTGCCGGCTTACAGCACAGCCGTAGTTCGCGTGCCTGGTCTGTTTTTACGCATTAAGACGTCCGCATTGGAACAGCTCAAAGTCGAATCGCTGCCGCTTCGTCATTGGTTTTCGCGCTACTCCGACTGCCTTCTTGCTCAGGTTTTTCAAACATCGGCCTGCAATGCCATGCATACCATCCGCCAGCGTGTAGCCAAGCTCATCCTGTCGAGCCTGGCGCGTACCGGCGAAAGGGAATTTCCTATGACCCAGGAACAACTCGCCGACATGCTGGGCGTCGGGCGAACCTTCGTAAGCCGAGTTATAGGGACCCTGCGCAAGGAAGGCATTATCGAAACGCGGCGGGGCTTCATGAAGGTTTGCGATCAGAGCGCCCTGCGCGCGATTTCGTGCCATTGCAAAGCGGCAGTCGAAGATCATTTCGACAAGGTCTTGCACGGGATTTACCCACCGCCGCCTTAGGAGAAGTGTCCATCCGGAACAGTTCGATATGCTCTTCACCGACATCATCATGCCGGGCAATATGAATGGCGTGGCCTTAGCTAAGGCAGTCAAGCGTAATGCGCCGGATATGGCGGTCCTGGTTACGACAGGTTTCGCAGACGGTCCAAGGCCACACCAACTCAGCCGCGTTGGAGACGATCTATAAGCCGTACATGCCGGACGAGCTGGCCCGGAAAATCCGAATTGTGCTTAACCGAAAACTGGATCATCGCAACTAGCGTCAACAGTCTCAAGACTTGCCGAACGCACTTGGAAAAGCTACCTGCTGATCTGCATGAGCTATTTCATTTCTAAAAGCATCTGCGAAAGCTGGCACGCCCCTGCTGGTATTAATCGACGACCCGGTCCTCATTGATGACACGTCTCACGCTTCGAACAATAGTGTTTGTCACCGCCGTCCTAGCCATCATAGGCGGCCTCTTAATCGCCTGGCACTTCCGGACGCTTGTCGCTCATCCACATACCGCAATTGTCGCCATGGCCGATGCGCAGGCCAAGGCGCCGGTTTCATTTGCCATTGCCTTTTTTTTCGTAGACTTGGTTGTCACGGCTTTTTGCATACCAATTGAAATCGTGTTTGCCGTTGCTGCCGGCGCTTTATTCGGCTTGGTCGAGGGTGTTGTACTGGTGTCCTTTGCTTCCGTTTCCGGGGCATCGATGGCATTTCTTGGATCACGCTTTCTCCTACGCGAAACGGTCAAGCGTCATTTCGCCCCACAGCTTGGACGTATAGATCAAGGCATCGCCCGAGACGGACCGTTCTATTTACTCTCCCTAAGATTATTGCCAGCTATCCCCTTTCCACTGGTCAATATCCTACTCGGAATGACAGGTATGCGGTTAAGAACATTTTTTTGGGTTAGTCAGCTTGGAATGCTTCCTGCTCTGGTGCTCTATGTCAATGCCGGAACTCAACTCGCTCGGATCAAGGATTTTTCGAGCTTGATGTCCCCCGGTGTAATCGCAGCCTTGATTGCCTTGGCTGTTTTTCCCTGGGTAATTAAATCGGCTTTGGCGATGTGGAGACGTAATATCGGACGCCCAGGGGGAACCGATGGCTGAACCGCTGAATGGACGTGTCATTCTGACCTACGGGCGAAGCCTGATGGCATTGGTTATCGCGCGTTCGCTGGCGAAGCGCGGCATAGAAGTGATCGGCTGCGATGACGTGTCGATGACCGTTCTTACCTTTTCGAAGCATGTACAAGAGACATTCACGGTCGCCCCCTGGGAGAGCCGCCCGGATGATTTTCTGGATGATTTGGAGCACGCGGTTCGTACCTACGCGCCGCGGGATGGGCGCCCCTATGTGCTGATGCCAGTCTTCCGTGAAGCCGAACTGATCAGCCGGCATCGTCGAAGGTTTGAGCCTCTCATACAGGTTGCGGCGCCCGATTGTATGAGCATGGATCTGGTGAGTCCGAAGGATCGCCTGTCTGAACTTATGGTCCGGCAATCCCTGCCGGGGCCCAGGGCGTTTCTGCCCAAATCGAAGGCGGACCTAAGGCCGACTGGTCTCGCGTTTCCGTTAGTGGTGAAGCCAACCGACGGCGTCGGGGGGCGTGGGGTTTCTAT
Source organism: uncultured Caulobacteraceae bacterium (assembly GCA_964445605.1). Lineage (GTDB taxonomy): Bacteria > Pseudomonadota > Alphaproteobacteria > Caulobacterales > Caulobacteraceae > Asticcacaulis. The sequence goes on from CAYULN010000323.1 coordinate 6,681, forward strand.
TGTCAATTCCGAAGACGAATTATCTGACGCCTGCACCAATCTTGGTTTCGATCCGCCACCGCTCGTTCAGGAATTCTCTCCGGGAGAGGATTATTGCGTCGCCGTGCTTGCAAAGGAGGGACAGCTCCAAGCGATCATGGCGTACAAAAATATCTTCACGTTTCCACGCAAGGCCGGCGCGGGGGCGGTTCGGGAGTCGGTGGACGAAACACCATTTCGCGAAGCCGTTTCGAAACTTTTGGCCGCAACCCAATGGAACGGGGTATGCGAGATCGATTTCCGATGGACGGGCAACACAAACGACGTGCCGCAGATCATCGAACTCAACGCACGCTTCTGGGCCGGGATTTTTCATTCCATCGAGACCGGAGTTGATTTTCCCTGGCTGCTTTATTGTCAAGCGATCGGTAAGGATTTTGAAGAACCCAAACCGCAAATCGGGGTCGTGACGAAGACACCTGCTGTGTGGCTATTTGCCACCTTGGAAGAAGTTGCGGCATCTGATCCGCATCTGGCGGCGGCAGGCGAAGCTTGGCGGAACGCAAAGACAAATCTGGTCACGGGCAAGCTGGCAGTGGCAATGGAAGAAGCGGCTAATGCCTTGGGTGCGACCAGTTCGCTTAAGGATTTGATGGATGCCATGTCTGAAGCCATCAGCCGAACGCGCAACGCCCCAAGCGAGTTGAGCAGTGATAAGGATCCGCTTGTTGCCTTGGGGGCCCTCTTCATCCTCAGCCATCTGATCCGCCACGGCCGATTGCCGCCCGAAGTCACCTACCGCCCGGCCACACCCGCCACAAAAGCTTCCACATCGGACAGGCGCCGGCCGGCCATAGGGATTACGAAGCCGGAGCACGGCGATCTGGCAAGTTGGTGGGCGATGAAGATCGCAGTATGGATGGCGGGCGGCCGAGCGGTCAAAATCACCGCGGGCGCCCCTGGCGATCCTCGAACGATTGACGGTCTTATTTTTGGCGGCGGTTCAGACATCTATCCATTAAATTATGCGGGAGAACCCAAGCCAGGCTATCGCTACGACCTCGCTCGCGGCGATATGGAAGCATCCTGGGCAGCAACTGCCCGCGAACATGACCTGCCTGTTCTGGGCGTTTGCCGCGGTGCGCAGATGCTCAATGTGTTTGCAGGGGGAACGTTGCACGCAGACCTGCATAGTTATGATAAGCCAATTTCAGCGCGCGGCCTCATTGAGCCATTGTTTTTGAGAAAGCCGATCGAGGTGGCTACTTCGTCGCTGCTTGCCAACCTGCTCGGAAAAACCACGCTTCTGGTCAACGCCATCCATTGCCAGGCGATTGCGCGAGTAGGGGCTGGCCTTCATGTCGTGGCTAGGGAACCCAATGGCATCATTCAAGGTATCGAAGACACGTCCCGCCGCTTTTGGATTGGCGTCCAATTTCATCCCGAGCTTATGCTTTACCGGAAGCCTTTCCGCCAGTTATTCAAAGCGCTTGTGGATGCAGCCGCATTAAGACGCATGGAGCGCCGAAATGGCGTTCAGGCGTTAGGCAGGGAAAACGAGGAGCGCAATTCAAATACCGTCGGTCCGAACGGATCCACTTAATCCATTTATCTATTTAATGGCGCTAATACCCCGCTAAACAAGACTTATTGCCGAAAAGACTTTCCCGCCACGACGCATATCTCGCTGCTAAGCGAGAGCTTGGCGCAAATGAACGTCCGACGCCTGAATTCGAGCGCCACAATGCCTTGGTCGATGCAATCATTGCCTGGGAAGATAAGCTAAATCCGGATAACGATCCGATCGATCCTATCGAAATCATAGCGGGGTTGATGCGGGACGAAAATCTCTCGCAGGCGGACCTGGGCCGGCTCTTCGGCTCAGATTCCCGGGCTTCGGAAATCATGAATAAGCGTCGACGGCTCACGGTGCCAATGATCTATCTGCTTAATCGCGAATGGAAAATTCCGGCCGACCTTCTGATCCAGCCATATGACCTGATGACGCCGCGTCGCGTCGCCTGAGGCGCGATTAGAGCACCTATTGACTCTCGCCGTTTGTTCACGTTAGGTTCCAGTTCTTCAGTAAGGAGCTATGACATGTTCGAGCAACACGCAGATACCGCCATTCGCTTGTATGATGGCGCTCAGGTTCGTCTGAAAATTGATGGGCAGCCTAAGACTGGGTTTTATGCCGACGCCAGCCATGGTGGCTTCAATATTGCGGGCAGCATGTACTATGCCGATGGAACGCCGATGGACCCTGCCAGTCCAGTTGTAATCGACGTGATCCGGATGCACTAGCCTGCGGGTAGCCAATGCTAACGTGCGTTCATAAGCTCAGGAGCCCTTGTCAGACGTGGAAATCTTCTTTCCGGACAGGATCGATGCTGCCCAGCTGTCCAGGTCGTCCGGAGCGTAGATCGGGAAGCGGCCGGCGTGTCGGAAGGGCGGCGAACCGCCGATGGTCGCGAGCTTGGCCAGAGTTGCAGGTGCTCGATCTATCCCGTGGTTTTCTTTCAAATAGGTCGAAGCCTCTTTCCGTCGCAGTGGGCGGCGGGGCGCAGTATCAGATCCATTTAGCTGTTGCATGTGTCTCACCGATAGTTGGAAAGATAGATGGGTTGTAATGGTTAGAAGCTCCGTTAAGAGGCTCCGCGTCTGGAAGACTTGGTGAAAGCTCGATCTGACGCCATAAACTTTTCGATCATCGCGGGTATCAGACGGGCGGGATCACTGATCTGTTGACCGGTCTCTTTTGCCAGTGCCTGGGCATAGGCGACCAGATCGCGATGAACCTCGGCGGGAATGTCAGTGGTTACCTTGATGGGCTTATCGTCATAAATGGCGCCCAATTTGAGTTTAGGCATGTTCAGTCTCCGTAGGGTTCGAGAACGAGATCGCGCGACAGGACGACGCGCACGGGGGTGCCGGCGCGGATTGTGATGGTGGGCTGTACGGTGAGCTGACGTTCGACGATCTGCTGTCCGGCGCGATTGAAACTGTCGGCGGCTCCGCTTCGAATTGCTCGGACAAGATCGCTGTCGTTGTCCGTATTGCCGGTCTGAGTGCCGACGCCCAACAGAGTCGAGACGGCGGCCGCATTCACGATCGCGCCCCAGTGATAGTCCGTGCGGTCTTGCAAGCCGGCGTAACCCCTGGCATCGGCCGCTGACAGCTTTTCAAGCACGAGCGACTTGCCGTCGGGCAAAATCAGGCGCGACCATGTCAGAAGGATGCGCGACTGGCCATAGCTGATGGCGTTATCATATTGTCCGATAAGCCGAGACCCTTTGGGGATCAGCATATACTGCCCGGTTATGGAGTCGCGGACATCCTCAGTTACCTGTGCGAGCACTTGACCTGGTATGTCGGACCGGATGCCGGTTATCAGCGCTGCCGGCACTACGCTGCCGGTCAGAAGCAGATATGGCGAGGCCGGATCTCGCAAACGCTCCATGCTAACCGTTTGACTATCAGAAGCTTGTTCCAGGAACGCTCGCTTTCGGTCCGGGTCGGTCTTGCCTTCGCTTTGGACCGGCACTGGCCAGTTGCCTAAGGCAGGCATCGATGCCGACAAAGCTTGCGCGCCAAGCGTGCCCGCCTCTCGCGTCTGGGTTTGCGCGAAGAAAAGCTGGCTTGATCGGGCGGCCTCCCGGGCCTGCTGCGCGGTATTATCCGAACCATGAGGTGATGCCAGTGGTTCCGTCATTGGAGCTGGTGTGCCGACGGGAGCAACGCCGCCAGACGAAGCCGCTAGAATGGGGCGCCCCAGATCGCCGGGCAGCGGTGGCCCCAGCTTAGGTGCGTCGGCGTAATCCTTTGGGAGACCATTCAGGCCTTCGGCGGGGGCGGGCTTGTGCGATGGCGCAGAGCTATCCGCCGCCGCTGCGGCGACCCGGGGCTTGGCTGGAGTCATGGCGAAGGTCAGGGCTGCGCCAAGTGCGATGCTAATCGTGGCCCCGCCGACGACGAGTGCCTTCCGCGAAAGCCGTAAGACGGACGTTGGCTGCGGCCGCAAACGCATCGTCGCTGTCAGTGGATCAGGCTTATTGCCTCCGGTCATGAGGGTTCGCCTCCGAACCGGCGAATACGGACGACCTTTTGGCGGCCTTTTTCGCCAAGCCGTAGCTCCGCGCGATCAATGAGCCGGTCGACAATCAGGTAGTGGTCCTGGACCCGGTAATTGACCAGTTCGGACTTGCCGTCAGCGCCCACGAGAAACAGCGGCGGCAGTTCGGCGCCGGCGGGCGGCAAGGGCATTTCAATGAATACCTTTCGGCCATCGTCGAAGCAGCGGAGCGGCCGCCAGTCGACCTTGTCGCCGTCCACACGGTAGTTGAAATTCAGCTTGGTGGGGTCGATATTGTCGGCGATCGGCGTCTGGCTGCGCGTTGCCTCTGCGCGCTGAGAAATGGCTACCAGTTCGTCTTGCGGGTAGCGCCAGGACACCGAGGCCATATAGGTGGTGGGCAGCGCCTTAAGTTCGATATGGTAGGTCCGGCGATCCGAATTGATGACAAGGTTGGTTGCCAGGGTCGGCAGGGTCGGCTTGACCAGTATATGAACCTGGCGGGTGTCACCGGTGCCGCTTTCGGTGGTGCCAATAATCCAGCGGGCGGTATCGCCCGCCGCAACCGGGCCCGTCCCAACCAGACGCTCACCCGGCTGCAAGGCAATATCCGTTACTTTTCCTACGCTTGTGTAGACTTGGTAAAGCGAGCCAGGCATGAACGCATAGACCTGTTCGGCGTTGGCGAAGGCGGAGGCTGCGGGCGCAACCCGTGCCGCCGCATTTGCCTTCTGAATTTCGTCGGCAGGGGAAACCGGTGCGGTCTCACGAGTTGACCTGTGGGGATGCGAAGCCGCGCCTGCCGAACCGGCGGCCAGAGCAAAAAGGGTAATGGAAAGACCGAAAAGGCGGGCGCTCACGGGTTAAACTCCTGGGACCAGTTGATTGCATTGACATACACGCCGAGCGGATTTTTGCGCAGACGGTCGGGCTCGTGGGGCGGGGACACGACGACGGAAAGGATCGCCGACCAGCGGGCGGTGGTGATCAGTTGCCCGTTGGCATAGGTGCGTTCGACCCAGGTGATCCGGAAGGAGTCCGGCGAAGCGCGAATGACACTCAGGACTTCGACGGCAACCTGGTTGGCGCCAACCTTGGCGAACGGGTCATTTGACTGCGCGTAGCCGTTGAGGAATTGGGCGCCCTTGTCGGTTGTAAAGTCGTAGGCTTTGAGCCAATTTTGGCGCACGACGACCGGGTCATTCGGGATCGAGCGCACATCCGTAATGAATTCCGCTAATTGGTAGGTAATCTGGGGATCGGTGGGTTTGTAGGGGGCCGTTGCCGGGGCAACGGCCTGGGTCTGGCCGAGCTTATCCACCTCGACGACCCAGGGGACGATGGTCCCGCGCGCGGACTGCCACGCGAGCGCGGTCGCCAGTCCAGCCGAAAGCAACAGGCTGCCGAACGCCATGAGCCGCCAGTTCCGGGCCTGAACGCGTGCCGTGCCGATTCGGTCATCCCACGCTTTTGCTGCCCGCTGATAGGGTGTCTCGGGTTCGGGGGTAACGCCATAGGAGGTTGAGGACCGTTTGAACATGATCAGTCTTTTTCCTTGAGATCGAGAGTGTGGCCGCCACTTGCCGCGTCGCCGGAGCGTACGGCGTGCATGGTAGTCCCCACGGTATTGTGGAAATGCTGGCCGCGACGCAGGTCGTTGGCCCAACCCGGCGCACCTGATGCCGCCGCGCTCGACGACGAAGTGCCGGACGGCTGGTTGACCGTGCCCTTGCTCGATTGCCCGCCTGTGGCGGCAAACGCGCCGCGCGCTCCGTTCTGGAAGCTTTCCCGGAAAGCATTGGCGGTTGCTTGCGCCGACTTATTTATTGGAGCGGCGGCCGCCTTTGCGACATTGGCTAATCCTCCGGCAACTGCGGAGCCGCCCGTCCTGCCCATGGCCCCCAAACCAAAAGCGGTGGAGGCTGCGCCGGCGGCGCCGGTTGCCTTTTGTGCGGCGGCCATTGTCCCGGCCGTAAGGGCGGACAGGCCGCGTCCGGCCATGCCCGCGGCCATTGCGCCCCCGGCGATCATGCCTCCGGCCGCCAATCCAGCGCCGACAGCAGATCCGGCGCCCAGTTGCGGTCCTCCCGACACCAATCCATTCGCCACCGCAGGGCCGAAGATCCCCAGACCGAGAAGGGTGAGAGCCGCCAAAACCACGGACATGGCGTCTTCAATGGTCGGCGCGCTATGGCCAAAATCTTGAACGAAGGTGGCAAACAGTGTCGAGCCAATGCCAGTGATGACGGCCAGGACCAAAACCTTGATGCCCGATGACACGACGTTGCCGAGCACCTTTTCAGCCATGAAGGCAGACTTGCCGAACAGACCGAAGGGGATCAGTACGAAGCCGGCTAGTGTGGTCAGCTTGAACTCGATCAATACGACGAACAGTTGAACGGCGAGAATGAAGAAGGCCATGACCACCATCAGCCACGCCAGGCCGAGACAGCCGATCTGCAGCAGATTGTGCAGGAAGTCGGTCAGGTTCATAAGGTCTGAAGCGGCCTGAAGGAGTGGGGCGCCGGCATCGAGCCCCGTTTGAGCCAGCTTTCCAGGGCGCAGCATGTCCCCAACGGTAAAACCGGTGCCAGATGCTTTCAGGCCAAGACCGACGAAGCTGTTGAAAACGATCGCGGCAAGCGAATTCCAATTGCCGATTAGATAGGCGAAGGCGCCGACGAACAGGGTCTTCTTGATGAGACGGCTAATGATCTCGCTGTCACCGGCACCATCGAACGTCCAGAACAGGGCGGCCAGGGTGACGTCGATGACAATCAGGGTTGTGGCCACGAAGGCGACATCGCCGTGCAGCAGCCCAAACCCCGAGTCGATGTACCGGGTGAAAACCTCCAGGAAGTGGTCGATGACGCCGGTGTTGTTCATGTTCTACTTGCCGTAAAACATCTGGGCGTTGCCCGGCTGGTAACCGTTCTTCTTTTGCAGGAAACGGCGCCGTTGTTCATTTGCCTGAGCGGCCGCGGTCGCTGCCTCTGCCGCGCGAAGATCCTGAGCCCTCGCCTGCGAGGCAAGGAGGGTCGTCAGATCATTTAGTTGCTGGGTTTGCAGGGCGAGCAGCTGATTGCCAGCCTGGGTCGCCGCCAGGGCGCCGTCGGCGTTTTGGCTCGCCGTGACTAGTGTGGTCATCTGCGTTTGGTAAGAGTTCGTATTTCCTAGAACCGTCGCTTGGGTTCGCATGGCGTCCTGTAGACCGGCGACCGTATTCCCCCAGCGCGTCTGGGCATCTGCGATAAGGGATTTATCGGACGCCGTCAGGGAGATGGAGCCGTACAAGGACTTGAAGGCATTATCGATCTGGCCCACATCGTAAGCAATGTGCTGGGCCTGGGCGATGAGGCTGCGGGTTTGATTCACGGTTTGCTGAAGTTCGTTCAGCACCGACACAGGTAGGCTGACGAGATTGCGCGCCTGGTTGAGAAGCGATTGGGCTTCGTTCTGCAGCGACTTGATCTGGTTGTTGATCTGTTCGAGAGAACGGGCGGCTTCCAGCACGTTTTGCGCATAGTTCTGCGGGTCGAAAACGGCGAGCTGAGCCCGGGCGCTCTTGGCCGCGACCGCCCCGCCAAGAGCCAGCCCAATCATACTGCGCAGGAAAACGCGGCGTTCCATCGCCCTCATGGGTTCGTTCCTTCTGAATTTGCCGAAATGAGTTCTGCGGCCCAGCTCAAATTCTTGTGCCGGAGCCAGTCGCCGAGGAAGTTTTCCGGGTGTGCGGCGTCCCAAATCCGGTCGATGGATTGTTGATCTTCCGGAGATGAGGTGGCACACAGCGCCAGGGCGACATCGCCAAGCCCAAGTTCGAATAGGCGGTTGCCTCGCGCGGATTGCAGGTAATAGTCGCGCTTCGGCATCGATCTGGCCACCAATTGGATTTGGCGGCTGTTTAGACCGAAGCTCCGGTAGATTTCCGCAATCTGCGGTTCGAGCGCATTGGCGTTCGGCAGGAATATCCGCGACGGACAGCTCTCGATCAGCGCTGGCGCGATGGCGCTGCCGCCGATATCGGCCAGGCTTTGGGTCGCGAAAATGACGCTGGCATTGGCTTTTCGGAGCGTCTTCAGCCACCGCTTCAGTTGCTGCGAGAAGCCCTCGTTATCCAAGGCCAGCCACCCTTCGTCGATGATGATCAAGGTGGGGCTACCGTCGAGTTGCGCCTCGATTCGTTGAAACAGATAGGCCAATACGGCGGTAGCCGCCGGCGTGCCGATCAGCCCCTGAGTCTCAAAGGTGCTGATATCCGAGATCGCGACGGTTTCCATTTCCGCGTCCAGCAATCCGCCGTGCGCGCCGCTGGTGCAATATGGAAGGAGGGCTTGCTTCAGCTCCTGGGATTGCAGCATGACCGACAGGCCCGTGATGGTGCGCTGTTCCGGTGGGGCGCTGGCCAGGGCGTTGAGCGCGGACCAGACGTGCTCGCGAACGGACGGCGAAGGCGTTACGCCTTCACGGCCCAGAATTTCCACAATCCAATCCGCCGCCCAGGCGCGATAGGCTTGATCGTCGACGTCCTTGAGCGGCTGAAGACGAACGGTCGCGTCTTCGCCGGCGCCCAAGTCATGCCAGTCACCGCGCATTGCCAGACAGGCCGCCCGCAAGGACCTGCCAAAGTCGAGGGCGATGATCCTGGCCCCGTGATAGCGACGGAACTGCAACGCCAAGAGGGCAAGCAGAACCGACTTGCCGGCGCCGGTGGGTCCGACGACGAGTGTGTGACCGACATCGCCGACATGCAGCGAAAGGCGAAAGGGTGTCGTGCCTTCCGTCTTAGCGATCAAGACGGGGGGCGCCTTGAGATGGTCGTTTGCCTCGGGTCCAGCCCATACGGCCGAGGCCGGCATCATATGGGCCAAATTCAGCGTCGAGATTGGTGGGCGGCGAACATTTGCGTAGAGGTGGCCGGGCAGGGTTCCAAGCCAGGCATCGACCGCGTTCAACGATTCCGAAATGCAGGTAAAGTCGCGGGCCTGGATGACCTTTTCGCAGAGGCGTCGTTTTTCGTCGGCAATGGCGGGGTCTTCGTCCCAAACGACGATCGAGGTGGTGACATAGGCATATCCGGCAAAGTCTGCCCCTAATTCTTGCAGCGCCGCATCGGCGTCTGCCGCCTTGTTGGACGCATCATTGTCGACCAGAGCTGACTGCTCGTTGGTCATGACCTCCTTCAGAATGGCCGCGACGCTTTTTCGCTTGGCGAACCACTGGCGTCGGATGCGGCCAAGCACCTGCTGCGCTTGTACCTTGTCCATAAGGATGGCACGGGTCGACCAGCGATAGGCAAAACCAAGGCGGTTCAGATCGTCTAGAATGCCGGGAACCGTTGCGGCCGGAAAGGCGGCGATCGACAATAGGCGCAGGTGATTTCGGCCGAGCTTGGGAGCTAAGCCGCCGGTTAGGGGCTCGTCGGAAAGGAGCGCGTCCAGGTGCATCGGCGTCTCGACCGTGGCCACGCGATGCTGACGGATCGAAACGGTTGAATGCAGATAGGTGAGGGTTTCTGGATCGTCGAGCCAACGGCACTCGGGCATGAAGGTTTCGAGCTGATTGAAGACGCGCGTCGCCTCTTCCCGAAACGTATCGACCAAGTCCCATGCTTCGCGGGTGGCGATTCCGGTACCTTCGAACAGCCAGCTTTCGCCGGCGCGGGCCGCGTCTTCCGGCGGCAGATAGACAAAGCTCAGATAGTAGGCGGACTCGAAATGCGCGCTTTCGGCTTCGAACTCAGCCTTTCTCTCGGCATCGACCAGGGCGGACGCCGCGTCAGGAAACTCGGAGACCGGATAGGAATTGACGGGAAGGCGCTGGGCCTCGACGAACACCGTCCAATTCTCGCCCAGACGCCGGAATGCGCTGGACAGCCTCTGGCTGATCGCCGCCAGCTCGGTTGCCACCGAACTATCCAGGTCTGGCCCACGAAACTTGGCGGTTCTCTGAAGCGACCCGTCCTTGTTGAGAATGATGCCGGGCCCCACCAGGGCTGCCCAGGGCAAATAGTCTGACAGCAGTGCCGGCCGGCGGCGGTATTCCGAAAGATCGAACATGGCTGGCTCAGCTATCGAGGTAGGTTGGAAGCCGGATGTGCCGGCGGGCGACTTCGACGAACTCCGGATCACGCCGCGCCGCCCATACGGCCAGCGCATGGCCGATCAAGCCGAGCACGAGGCCGAACACCCATAGGCGCAGGCCAAGGCCCAAAGCCGCGGCAAAGGTGCCATTGACGATTGCCAGAGTACGCGGAGCCCCGGCTAACAGGATCGGTTCCGTCAGGGCACGGTGAACCTGCGCCGCGTAATCGTGCGGCAGCTCAGACGCTGGATCGGAGTCGAATGGCATTAAATCAGCGCTCCGCCGCCAAAGCTAAAGAAGGTCAGGAAGAAGGAGGAGGCGGCGAAAGCGATCGATAAACCAAAGACGATCTGAATCAACTTCTTAAAGCCGCCTGACATATCGCCAACAGCCAGCGTCAGGCCAGTGATGATAATGATGATCACGGAAACGATCTTCGCCACCGGGCCCTGGACCGAGTCTAGGATGGATTGCAGCGGCGTCTCCCAGGGCATTCCCGATCCAGCGGCGAAGGCGGGACCCGCCACCAATGCGGTCATGACGGCGACAGGCATGGCAATGCGGAGAATGGATTTCAGACGAGGCATGATAGACCTTTCAGGAGAGTTGGAAGGGTTCGAGGCTATAGGTTCCAGCATCCGACAGCGGGCGGACTCGCGCCATTTCTGAGACGCGCCTTTGATTGCCGCGGCCTTGAAGGACAACGATCAGATCGATCGTGTCGGCGATCAGGGCGCGCGGCACGGTGACCACGGCTTCCTGGATCAGCTGTTCGAGCCGGAGCAGGGCGCCCACCGCCGTCCCGGCGTGCAGGGTGCCTATGCCGCCCGGGTGGCCCGTGCCCCAAGCTTTCAGCAGGTCGAGGGCTTCGGCACCGCGAACCTCGCCAATCGGAATTCTGTCCGGGCGCAGCCGCAAAGCTGAACGCACGAGGTCCGCCAGGGTGGCGACCCCGTCCTTCGTCCGCAGCGCGATCAGGTTGGGCGACGCGCATTGCAGTTCGCGCGTATCCTCGATCAGGACGACGCGATCGTTGGACTTGGCCACCTCGGCCAGCAGAGCATTCGCCAGAGTGGTTTTGCCCGACGAGGTGGCGCCGGCGATGATGATATTCAACCGGTCCTTGACGGCTTGCCGCAAGTCTTCCGCTTGCGCCAGCGACATGATCCCGGCAGCCACGTAGTCTGCGAGGGTGAATATGGCCGCTGCTGGCTTCCGGATCGAGAAGGACGGATTGGCGACTAGCGGTGGCAACAGTCCTTCAAAGCGCTCGCCGGAGGTTGGAAGTTCGGCGGACAGCCGAGGCGACTCACGGTGAGCTTGCGCGCCGACATGATGGGCGACGAGACGAATGATCCGTTCGCCATCCGCTGCCGCCATTGTGTGAGTCGTGTCGCAGAGCCCGGTACCCAGTCTGTCGACCCAGATGCGCCCATCCGGGTTGAGCATCAATTCGACAACTTCAGAATCCGCGAGCAGAGCGCCGACGGCCGGGCCGAGCGCTGTACGCAGCATTCGCGTATAGCGCTCGGCAGTCTGGTCGTTGGCGGCAATGGCTGACATATGCTTCCCAGCGGGTCGAAAACCTTCGGGATACATTAAGAAAAGGGGATTTGCCGCTATTGCAACAGCGAATTGATTACGTCGTAGAACGTCGTAGGAAAAGAAAGTTTCGGAAAGGTATGACGCTTGGCTTTTAATCCAGACCTTGCCAATTTAGTCCAAACGACGTTCTCGAGAGCACTTTTGTACTTAATGGCCCAATCCGGACATTCGCCGATTTCATCCTGGTGCCGAAAAAGCGGAAATTCACCGCGCGTGTCGAATGCCTGGTTTGAGCATATAACCAATGCCGTAAACTGTTTGAATCAATTCACCTTCTTGGCTGTCAGCAGGTGAAACATTTTTCAGGCGCTTGCGGAGCCTGGAGATGATGGTGTCCAATGCGCGCAGAGTAGAGCGGCCATAAATTCCAGCCATATTTTTCAGAATAAAGTCGCGCTTTAAAGGTCGATCTGGATAATCGACGAACACCCGAATAACGGCATATTCCGCCGCAGACATGATCAGCGAAGCGCCATTCGGGCTAACCAGCCTTCGCGTTTTCGTATCAAGACGCCAATCGAAGATTTCCTCGATCGTGGCATCCGATACGAGTGCAGCGGTTGCTTTTGCGCGTCGCAGAACGACACGGACCCGCGCCATCAGCTCGTCCGGAGAGAAGGGCTTGGTTACGTAGTCTTCTGCGCCGAGATCCAGACCGGACACTTTGTCAATGTCCGATCCCTTCGCGCTTAACATTATGATTGGTGGGGAAGGCTTATTTTGGAGCCGCTTGCAAATGGCTAACCCGTCCTCGCCTGGCATCATGATATCGAGAATGATGAGATCGATTTTTTCCCGCGCCAGAATCTCATCCATCTGAGGCCCACCAGTCGCCGTCACTACGTTCAAATGGTTTCTCTTGAGAATAACTGTCAGTAAGTCGCGTATGTCTTCCGTATCGTCCACGACCAGAACCGTCTGGCCATCTTTATATCCGTGCATGAATTATCAACCTGAAGGTATAGTTAAAATTGCAGAAGCTAGCTTTACACGTTACGCATCCGAGATTTTAGACGGTGAAATATAGGGATTCTATCGGCGTTGAAAAATCATTTTGACCAAGTAGTGCAAGCAAAACCCAATAAATGCCAGTAGTTGCGACATTCGCGTAACAATTTTTTAGCCGCAATTTAAGTGAGCACTTTTACCCTTGCTGAAAGTTTAGCAGTCCAGTCGGGTTGCTGGTTAACTGCCGGGGCAACATGCGATTATTTCTTCAACCTTTAGACGTCATCAACGCACGAGTAAGTGTTTCATGGCGGATGCTCATAGTGAGCGTAATAATGGTTATACCGATCGCGATTGCCGGTATCTTACTCTTCAAAACACACAAGCTGGTTATCGACTTTGCCAGCCATGAGGCCCAGGGTTCAGCCTATATAGGCGCCATATGGCCCGCCGTACTCGACGGTGCACAGAACGTACCTTTCGATAGCGACCAAATCGAGCATCTCGCCAAGGAAGCGGATAAGAGCAAGGATTTCGCTGAACCTCGAGACGCACTGGTCGTGCAAAACGCTGCGCCTACAGCGCTGCTAAATACCGCGATTGATGTCTTAAATAAAGTCACTGACCAGTCTGGATTGATATTGGACCCTGACCTGGACAGCTTTTACACGATGGACGCGACTGTGGTCAAACTCCCAGACTCTGTAACAGCTGCCCATGCCCTTTTCGCCGTCAAAGACACGCCGGAAACAGAAGCGACACACACAATAAAGGCGATAACGTTTGCAAATAGCTTGGATGCAACCGCCGGCTCATTTCAAAAGGCCGGGCAGTTCATGACGCGAAAGCATTTGCCAGAAGCGATCACAAACGCGCTTGCTGACTATCTTCAAGCGGGTAAGGTCTTCGCCAAGTCGCAAACTCAAAACAGCTATCAAGCCTTTTTGGACTCTTCCGACGCTTTGTTTTTGCCGAGCAATGACACCCTGCAACACTTATTGGTGCAGCGCGCGCATCGCCAGTGGATCGAGACTGCGCAGGAAATAGGCGGCTGCTTGGCACTGTTAATGATCGCCATTGTGATGACCCAAATTATCGGTGTCGGTTTATCCGATCGGTTGAAAACCCTGACTGAAATTATGCAAGACCTGATCAAAGGTCAGGAAGTTGGTCCCATTCCATACCAGCAGGATCAATTTGAAACGGGTGTCATTGTTAAAACGCTAGCGGCATTCAAAGAAACTCTACGTGAAACAGAAGATATGCGCGTCATTCAGCACCAGCTGGAAGAGGAGAGCATTGTCAGCCGGCGAAAAGCGATGTTGGATCTTGCCGACGAGTTCGAGGCATCGCTCTTGAGCATAGTAGATGCCCTTAATCACTCAGCCCATTCCTTAGGTGAATCTGCTGAAGAGCTGCCCCAGGATGCCACCATAACTTCAGAGCGGACAAACTTGGTGGCCACCTCCATGGATTCAACAAGCGCTAATATTCAATCGGTCGCGGGAGCCACTGAAGAAATGGCGGCTTCGGCCCATGCCATTGCTGACCAGGCTGAAATGGTCGCTGACGCTGCGGGAAATGCCGCGGATAAAGCCCGTGAAACGACCGACGTTGTGAACGACATGCAAACGGCAGCGGAAAGTATTGGTAGCGCAATCGATATGATTTCGAAGATTACTTCTCAAACCAATCTCTTGGCGTTGAATGCCACTATCGAGGCTGCAAGAGCAGGGGAGGCTGGAAGAGGCTTTTCAATTGTCGCAGCTGAGGTCAAGGCGTTGGCTCAGCAGACGGCAAAGGTCACTGAGGAAATAAGTAAACAGGTAAAAGCCGTTCAACTTGCGACCGGTCATGCGTCAGAATCGATAACCTCGATCGCGAGCGCGGTCATGGACCTTCGTGAAATTTCCTCGGCAATCTCCGCTTCGGTGTCGCAACAAACTCAGGCTGTCGGTGAAATTTCTAGGTCCACGGCCGAGGTTGCCACTTCGACCGCCGAAATCAGCGACTCTGTAGCAGAAGTAAGCCGGACGGCAAATAATACCGGTACGCGCGCACATTCAGCACTGGCGGAAGCACGGCAGCTTGCTGATCAATCCCAGGCGCTCAAAGCAACAGCGTTGAACTTTTTACACAGCATCCGCGCTGCTTAGGTCCTGACCGCAATGGAAATGCAAGTTACGCAGGCGGTCAACCTGGCACCTTTGAACATCCTGCTGGTCGATGACAACTACCACATGTGCGCCATATTGGGGGCTGTCCTTAAAGGTGTTGGTGTGGTCAAGGTGCGCGAAGCGCGCGACGGCGCGGAAGCGCTAGATATTTTACGTTCATGTCCCGTCGATATTGCAATAGTTGACTACAATATGGCCCCGCTCGACGGAGTGGAATTCACCCGACTTCAGCGATTGTCTCCGGACACATCGAATCCTTATCTGCCGATAATTATGGTTTCAGGCCACAGCGAGCGATCTCGAATAGTCGCTGCACGCGACGCAGGCATCAATGAATTCGTCGTTAAACCCCTCAATGCTAAAATACTGTTGGATCGTGTTCTCAATGTCGTCATGCGTCCGAGACCATTCATTCGATGTTCAGCCTACTTCGGACCTGACCGCCGCAGGAAGACAGAGCGGCAATATTCTGGACCTTATCGACGCAGTAGTGATGGCGTGATTTGAATCAATTGCGAGCTTCGCGTACCAAATGATTCTTGGGAAGCGGTCTTGAATCTTTAGCGTGTCGTTGAGTTTGTAAGGAAATGTCGGGTGCAAGGACTGGAGCTTGAGAAACGAAGGCATGAAGTCTTAGCCGAGTTGGATATCCTTGATACGCCGCCGGAGCCGGCGTTTGACCATCTTACCGGCCTCGCTAAAGATTTGTTTGACGTACCGATTGCGTTGATTTCTTTGATCGATTCTGAGCGTCAGTGGTTTAAGTCGTGCGTGGGTTTAGACGTCAGATCGACGCCCCGGGAAGTCGCCTTCTGTGATATCGCTATACGGGATGACAACGTAATGGTCGTTCCGGATGCTTCTATCGATGAGCGCTTTAATTGTAATCCGCTCGTGACCGGTGCGCCGCATATCCAATTCTACGCCGGAGCGCCTGTCCGATACAAAGACGTTTTGATCGGAACATTATGTATCATCGATCGAAAAGCCCGATCCGATTTTGGCAAATCGGAAGCTAAAAAGCTCTCGAAATTGGCAGACGCAGTTTCGGCAGTCCTGGTTATGCGCAAAGAGGCGCAGGCCAATCTAGCGATCATGAAAGTCCGGGAAAAAGAGCGGCGCACCTTGCAACTGGTTGAGGAGGTAGCCGGCGTCGGTCAATGGTCGTACAACGTAAAAACGGGTGAGGTCATTTGGTCAGATCA
Source organism: uncultured Caulobacteraceae bacterium (assembly GCA_964445605.1). GTDB lineage: Bacteria > Pseudomonadota > Alphaproteobacteria > Caulobacterales > Caulobacteraceae > Asticcacaulis. Next base: position 22,751 of record CAYULN010000323.1, read on the forward strand.
AGTGTTCCACATTCATGGCTTGGCGGTATCGGCGACCGCCCCCGGTTATGTAGAGATAACACAATTTTATGAGGACGGCGGCTCAGCGCTGCGGTCGCTTGTAGATCAAGCGATTTCGACGGGCCAGGGCTACGAGTTCACTACAAAAATAAGGCGGCCCGATGGACAGGTGCGCGATGTCGCCGCCAAGGCCGTTCCGCTATGTGCCCCAGGCGGGCAGGTTGAAACGCTGGTGGGTGTATTTCAAGATGTATCGGAGTACCATGCTACGATCGAGAAGCTCGAATTTAGTGAAGCTCGATATAAAATGCTGGCGGACAATGCGAGCGATCTTGTCCTGCAGTGCGACGCCAATGGTATTGTCGTCTATGCCTCCGCCTCAGCCCTGCGTTTGACAGGTATTGATCCTGAACAGTTAGTTGGTCAAAAATGGTGCGAACTGCTCCATCCCGACGACGTCACGAGAGTTCCAGCGGAGATAAGGGCTCTGATGCAGAAAGGCGCACCGACTGCCGATCATCCGCTGCGCTATCGATTTATACATGCGCAAAAGGGATTGCGGCGCCTGGAAGGGCGGCCGACACTCCTCTATTCACAAACGGGCCAACCAAACGGATTTGTATCAATCATTCGCGACATTACGGAAAGTCTCGAGGCTTTTGAAAAGCGTGAAGCCAGCGAGGCGCAGCTGCGCAGCCTGGCCGACCACGTACCGGGAAAGATCGCCTATTGGGGGGCTGACCTGCGTTGTCGTTTCGCTAATCAACTGTACAAGGATTGGCTGGGCCGCAGTTCAGAAGACATCGTCGGATTTACGTCGCAAGAGGTCATGTCAGGTGACGACCTTAATTTCAATTTGCCTTTGATCGAGCAGGCGCTTGTCGGCAGACGGCAGTCAGTCGAGCGGACGCGCCTTCGGCCTTCCGGGGAATTGGTTTACCTTTGGGTTCAGTATATTCCGGATGTGGCGGCGGATGGCACAATCCGAGGCGTCTATGTCTTGGCCACCGATGTGTCCACCTTGAAGCTGAAAGAGTTGGCTCTCGAAAATGCCAATGTGCAATTGGGAGAAGCCCGCCGTCAGGCTGAGGCCGCGCTAGAGATTAAGGCACAATTCCTTGCGACCATGAGCCACGAAATTCGCACTCCACTCACGACTATTCTTGGTTACGCTAACTTGCTTTCTAATGAGGATCTCTCAGGCGAAGCGGAACTGTTTGCGAGGCGTATCAATAAGGCCGGCCAGACGCTTCTAGGACTTATCAACGATGTATTGGACATTTCTCGGCTAGAGTCAGGCCAAACGACGCTAAATCCAAGCCTCATAAATGTGTGCGAAATTGTCCAGGACATTGTTGACCAGTTTACCGTTTCAGCGGCGGCAAATGGACTGAAAATCAAACTTCGATTTGATGATGAAGTGCCTGCTTGGCAAATCGTTGATGGTGCCCGGCTAGCTCAAGTACTCACCAACATTTTGGGCAACGCATGCAAATTCACCTCCAACGGCGAAGTGAGCATCAGCGTCTCGCAGGTGGAAAGCGATTCTGGCCTCCGAATGCGCATGGAGGTCTGTGATCCGGGACCCGGACTTAGCGAAAATCAGATTGGCTTGCTCTTTAAGCGATTCCAGCAGCTGGATGCCGGCAACGACCGCAAGCATGGCGGCAGCGGTCTTGGATTGGCCATCTGCAACGAAGTAATTGAACTCATGCAGGGGCATATCGGAGTGACTTCTGATGTCGCCACCGGCAGCACCTTCTGGTTTGAAATTCCGATATTGCTCGGAGTTCAACCACCTGTCGAGGTCGAAGAAGGGACTGCGCTGGCGTTTGAGAGCGGAAATCGAAAAATCCTTTTGGTTGATGACCACACCGTGAATCGGCAGATGATCAAAGCGCTGCTTTCGCCGTATGCAGCCTATATCGAGGAGGCAGTTGACGGAGCAGAAGCAGTGATTAAGTGCAAAGAAACCCGCTTCGACCTAGTGCTGATGGACATTCAAATGCCTAAGCTAGACGGCATCGAGGCGACAAAAGCGATTCGTCAAACCTGCGTTCTCAATGCTCTGACGCCCATATTTGCCTTGTCCGCAACCGCCATGGATCAGCTACCGCAGTATGCTTTAGACCGTTTGTTTGATGGTATGCTGACTAAACCAATCGATCGGCAAAAATTCCACGACATGTTTCAATTGATAGGTGACTGACCTTGAAGAGGCCCTTCGCCAGGTCGTCGGGTTTCCGAGCCGGTTGCGCGCTGACGCCGGACAGGCGGGGAGGGCCGTTTTCCTTCAAGGATCACTGGCAAACCTCCATCATGAAGCGTAACTGACGGATCGATGTTATGCGAGGAACATATCAACTATTGGTGGTTGCTCCGCTGTCAGGATGTAAATGCAGATGCAGCAAGCTCAGGCGATTGCCGCTTCATCATCAATGATTAGATTATGAACGGCGATGTGGCTCGATTTGGTACAGAACGGACGCGAGGATCTAAGTAGTTGACCTAAAGTAAATTTAATAGTGGTAGGAAAAGTATTATCTAATTGGGTGCTTTTTAGGTAGGCGGTTTGGCTACATCCGCGAGGCTTTCTTCTAAACGCTTTAGGGTCTCATCCCAACTCTGGAACTCCACTTTGCCAGCCTTCAATCGACCCACATCACGCTCAACTCTGGCGCGGGCACTCAATTGATATGTTGGCTGGCTTATTATTGCTCAACGTCAGGAGCGTTTACATCCAATAACCCGATGCGCTGATTGATCGCCGCGCTAATGCTTTCGTGGATGCTCATTGCGAAGTCCTTGGGCATTGCGGCCAAAGCCGTTGCTGTGGCTTGGGTCGCTGTCGCACGAATTTCATCCATGACCATATTGACGAGGGTAGGACCGAGGCCCGCTTCTTTGGCGGTTTCGCGGAAATGACGGCCATTGATATTCAGGACGGTATATTTGCGACTATTTCCGACTGACATTGCCAGCTTGTATTTGTTGTGTGGAATTTGTTTTCTGTCGAAAGCCGGCTGCGCGGATAGCACGTCATAGAAGGGTGTCAGTGTGAACCCGCCTCCAGGTCGCAAACCGATACTGAAATTCTTACCATGACCGTCAGTCGCGCCAATCAGCCAGAAAAGAATCTGAGATTTCAGGAAAGCAGCCAAATCCTCGATAGGTTTATCGCCCTCTTTGAGCAGGCGGAATATATCAACGGCGCTAGGGCCGTTTTGTCCGCTGATGACTGTGCTTTGATATTTTCGGCTGGGCGGTATGCCTAAGGCTTGGCAGCAATCTTCCTGCGGCAGTCGTATTAGGTGTTCACCGTCGAGCCAGTGACGATCAAAGCGCTCAACCACCAACACACGGCGAGCGCCGAAGGTGATGATCTCGGTTTGGGCGACGCGAAGGCCAAAAGCCTCCATGAGCTTGAGGCAATAGTGTTCGTTATCGACACTGTTCGACATGTCGATTTCGCCGGTCGATGTCGGAATGGTGCCAATCTGTGGCTTCAGGATATGAGTCGTGGGTGTTGTCCCTTGGGGCCGCATCCATTGGCCTTTGTAATAAAGCAGGGCCGTCTTTTCCTGTGCACCAGCGACGGAAATTCGAAACTCATGGTCTTCATCCATGCCGAGCGGCGCGTTTTTCAGATTGGCCAGTAGGCGCTCGATCTCGGCGTCACTGATTGGTTCGCCCGAAACACTTGTCGCGGCATCGATCTCGATACCATCGGGCAGAAATTGCAACGCCCCGACGCAATCGCGTCCGATGCTTTCCAGCAAGCTAAAGGCGTCGGTGCCCTCCGCACCGGTCCGCTCTGCGACGCGCTTCCTAACGCGGTCATTGTCGGGGAGCAGATTTTCAAATACGGCTGAAACGACTTCACCGCGATAGGTTTTTTCACCGAGTGGCAAAGACCGCGAGATAGCGAAACTCGCCCTGCGTTCCAGCCATGCCGGATTATACTGGAACCAGATTGCGCCGCTCGTCGCTTTCTCAAGCCTTCCCGTGGGGCAGTTGTTAAGCATGACGTTAAGCGGGGTATGCGTTTTGCGGCGGGCCATTAGCTCAACAATTCATCGAGATCGAGATCGGTCGTGCGCGGATTGACGTGCAGTTGAAGGTCGAGTGCGCCCAGCACTGAAAACAATGTGTCGAGGCGCGTTGCCGGATTGCCGTTTTCGATTTTGGATATCGTTTTTTGCCCAGTGCCGATCAGGTTGGCCAATTGGGTCTGAGTCAGTGTTTTTGCCATACGCCTTTGCTGTATGACATTGCCAAGCTGTTTGGCGGATCGAGCAAGATTGTTCATAGGGGGTTTATACCCCAATTGGCATATAATTGCAATATGTCATTTGGGGTATATTTGCGAATTATGACAATTGGGGTATATTTAGCAAATATGCCAGATAGGGTATACATGAACTACCAGCTCGGATACAAGGATGGCAGCTATCACAACCCTTGAAGGTGTCGAAAAAGGTCTAGTTCCGGCGCGGCTTCATGCGCTTGGTTTTTATTTGGCCTGCCAACATAGGTGAAACCACCGAGCCCTTGATCGACTTTGTTGGCGATCTTTTTCGGCCGTCGCCGCTAACTTGCCGATGCCCACATGCTTTGCCACGTTTTATCGCTTCAGTCCTGTTACCTTGAATACCCACGCGCTTTCAGTCGGTTTTTGTCTCGGCAGCCGAATGTGCAAACCGTCTACGGCCTGCGTGAATTTCACCGGGCCTGATCCTAATAAAGTCACGGTGTTAACCTTACTTTTGATTGCGCCGGTATTTAGCGATGTCACTACAACTTCATCTGGCGAAGCGTTCAAGTCGATGACGTACAGCGCATCGCCTTTGGTCGTGAAGCGGATGCCCTTGGCGATGTTCTGCTTGCCGTCGGCCATGTCGCCTTCGCCGTAGGTGTGCCATGGCCGGGTGGCGTAGATGGCGTCGCCATTGGTGTCGAGCCATTTGCCGATGCCGAGCAGCGTGTCCTGCTGGTCCTGCGGGATCGTGCCGTCGGCCATCGGCGAGATGTTAAGCAGGTAGGTGCCGCCTTTCGACACTGTGTCGGCCAGCCGGGCGATGATATTTTCTGGCCCCGCCACCTTCATGCCGTCGGTATAGCCCCAGGTCGATCCGATGGTGTCGTCGACCATCCACGGGCCGGGGCGGATACCTTTGGGCGAGCGCGTGCCGACCTTCTCGAAATCGACGATCGAGCCGACCTGTTTCGTGTCGTCGTTCGACGGCGCATAGGCGACGAACTTGGTCGAGATCGACACCGGTTTGCCCCACGCCTTGGCGCGATTGTAATAATAGGCAGCGACGTGTTCCTTGAGCGGATCCAGGACACGCAGGTTGACGCCGTTGTCGAACCACAGAATGTCCGGCTGGTACTTGTCGATCAGCTCGATATTGCGGTTGACCCAGTCGGTCAGGAAGCCCTGCATGGCCGCCGGCGAGCGGTCGGCGTAGTTATAGAACTTGGCCCAGGCCGGATCGTACAGGTCGGCATTGGCGGCCTTCAGACGGGCGTCGATATCGGCATCCGGATTGACGAAGGTGAAGTTCTCCATGCCATGGTTGGAGACACCGAACTTCAGGCCCTGCTTGCGCACGGCGGTGGCCAGGTCGCCGACCAGGTCGCGGTGCGGCCCCATCTTGACCGAATTGAACGGCGTGACGTCGCTGTTCCAGTTGGCGAAGTTGTCGTGGTGTTCGGCGGTCGGGATGACGAACCTGGCGCCGGCCTTCTTGAACAGCGCCGCCCAGGCGTCCGGGTCCCATTTGGCGGCTGTGAACATCGGGATCAGGTCCTTGTAGCCGACTTTTTCCTGCGGGCCGAAATGTTCGGCGTGCCACTTGGCGTCCGCCCCCTGGTACATATGCTTTTCGTACCATTCGTTGTGGTGCGCGGCGGCCGAATAGACGCCCCAGTGCATGAAGATGCCGAACTTGGCGTCGGTAAACCACGCCGGCGCCTGGTAGTTGGCCTGGATTGAGTCCCAGGTCGGCTGAAACGGCCCGGCCGGCATCGGCGTGGTGACGGCGGCATCGGCCTTGGCGACGATGTCGGCGGTCGCGGGCGGGCCCATCTCGCCGTAATCATACATCTTGTTGGCGTCGGTCACCGGCACGCCGCCCCGATCGGGCCGGGCGACCTTCTCGGCATGGGCGGCTCCCGCCACCAGCCCGGCGGCCAGCAGCAGACATACGGCGGAACAAGCCATTTTTTTGCTCATGAGACACCCCTGTAGTTGTTATTTTTATAAGCGAAAACCAGTATTTGGACACGATATAATTGGCACGCGATATTGGCAAGCCAGTTAATTTTGTATATGACATTAAAATCTATATGTAAAATATCAAGGTAACCCGATGAAGGCTGTCGTTTGTGAAAAACCCAATCGGCTGGCGGTGGTCGAACAAACCATGCCTGTGCGGAAGGCGGGCGAAGTCATGATCCGCATCCGTCGTGTCGGCCTATGTGGCACCGACTTTCACATCTTCAGCGGCAATCAGCCCTTCCTCAACTATCCCCGCGTGATGGGCCACGAACTGGCCGGCGAGGTCGAGGCGGCCGATACCAATTCCGCCTTCAAGCCGGGCCAGCGCGTCACCATTAATCCCTATCTGCCGTGCGGCGACTGCATCGCTTGCCGCAAGGCCAAGCCGAACTGCTGCGTCAATATCCGGGTGATGGGCGTGCATATCGACGGCGGCATGACCGAGTTCGTCTGCGTCCCTGAAGAGGCTGTGATCGACGTTGAAGGATTGAGCCTCGATCAGGCGGCCATGGTCGAATTCCTGTCGATCGGCGCCCATGCCGTCCGCCGTGCTGACCTGTCCGAAGGCGAGCGCGTCCTTGTGGTCGGCGCGGGTCCGATCGGCATCGCCGCCGCCCTGTTCGCCCGTTTTACCGGCGCTGATCGATACCAGCGAAAGCCGCCTGGACTATGCGCGGACCATGCTGGGTTTTCCGCATGTGACGACGGTCGGCGAGGGGCTGGCGGAATGGCTCAGCGACCGCAGCGACGGCGACGGCTTCGACTGCGTGTTCGATGCGACCGGCAGCGGCAAGGCCATCGAACAAGGCTTCCAGTACGTGGCGCACGGCGGCAGCTATGTCCTGATCAGCGTGGTCAAGGACCGGATCAGCTTTGCCGATCCTGAATTCCATAAGCGCGAGATGCAGCTGATCGGCAGCCGTAACGCCACCCGCGAAGACTTCGGCAATGTGATCGCTCGCATCCGCGACGGCTCGATCCCGACGGACGCGTTGCAAACCCACAGCTTTGCCTTCGGCGACATGCCGGAAGTGCTGCCGCGTCTGCTGGGCGACCAGGGTTCGGTCCTGAAGGCGATCGCGGCCCTATAAGCTAAGCTGTCGCGTCGATGTTGAAGCGGCCGTTTACGGCTTTGGCAGTGACTTCGACACGCAGTCGAACCCTTGTCACGCCCACGAGTCGTGGTCGCTGACGGCAGACGACTTCACTCGAGGCTGTAAATTTAAGCAAATGAGTGGCCTAGGTTATCACCTTTCACGGTATCGCTTCCTCGGAGTCGACATAAAACAGAACGAAACAATTGAGGCATTTCTATCCAGTCCTTCAAACTGGACCTCGGGCAGTTAGGCGGACGAGGCTGTCATTGTTGGGCAATAGAAATTTTGCATTTGTTTTGAAAGTGTCTTCATATAATAAAGTCTGCATGACGGGATCAAAATATCGCACTCCAGCGCTTGAAAAAGGCCTTGATATCCTTGAGCTATTGGCTCGTGAGAAACGGCCATTGCTGACCACGCAAATGGCGAATCTGCTGGATCGTTCGATGGGCGAGATCTTTCGAATGGTCATGACCTTGCTGGATCGCGGCTATATCGAAAACAGCGAGGGAGGTGATGCTTACATACTCTCAAGTAAGCTCTTCCTATTAGGTATGGCCAGCGGATCGAGTCAAAACCTGGTGGCCAGTGCCATTCCTATCATGCAGGCCTTGTGCAAAAAAACCGGAGAAGCGTGCCATCTTGTGATTACGGCAAATGACCAGATTGTGGTCATAGCGCGCGTGGAGGCTCCGGGCGACACGGGTTATACGGTCCGTGTGGGACATGTTCGTCCGATTGCTCTGTCGAATTCGGGAATAGTCTTATATGCTTTTCAGCCCGACGGTATCCGCGAGCAGTGGCGGGATCGATTAATCAAGACGGTCTCTGCAGGTGAATGGAGAGCGTTCGAGGCGAATGCCGACATGGCGCGTGAACAAGGCCGAATGGTCCGACAAAGTGCCATCGTTAAGGCTGTCACAGACATTTCTTGCCCGATCTTCAGCGATTTGGGCATTGCCGCTGCCTTGACAATGCCATACCTCGAAAGTCATGTCAGTGCCGATTTGCAGACATGCGTGGATGAGGTGAGAATTGCGGCCGAGGCTTTGTCGCGTGAGCTTGGAGGCTAAGTTCTGGTCAGCGTTGCAAATCGCCCGGCCTTTCCGGCATGCCGGCTTCATCCAGGAGTTGGATGGCAGTCGCTGGACCAAGACTCGACCAGTCCTGCAATACCCAAACGACTTTTTTGTCGGGTGTCACTTCGACGAGTTGCGGGCCTTTGCCGTTACCGCCGCGCGAGCAGATGATCGTGTTACCGTTGGCCAGTCGTACCGCGCTTTGAGTATTGATGAACCTATAGGCCTCGGGTAAATCTTGTGGCTTCAGCTCCCAGACGATTTCGCCTTTTGGATTTACTTCCCGTGTCGAAATATCCTTTTCGTCCGTAACTAGTGTGTTACCGTTTTTAAGGCGAACCGCCGCCCACGGACTTGGCACTTCGTAGCGCCAGATTTCTTTGAAACTCCTGTCGTATTCGACAACTTGATTCATTGTCAGGAAAGACACGAGATAGGTGCCCTGCGCGGTGACACGTGCGCGGCGGAACTGGCCGTGAACGGTCTTCGGATCGGTCAGGCTTGGCGCCGGCAATTCATGTTCGACCTCGGACTTACCGGTTTTAATGTTCATAACGATCAGTTTAGGCGGCAACCCGTTGATCACGAACATCACCTTATCAAGGTCGATGGGCTGTGCGGCGTGGATTTCGGAGCCGGGTGGCGCATCGAAGCGCCAAATCACCTTCTTATCCGGCGTGATTTCCGCAATATATTGCATGCGGGTGAAGAGGATATTGCCGTTAGATAACATCCAGACGTCGTCATATTCGTTTCCGCCGCCCGTCGAATAGGTCCATATGACTTTTCCGTCCTTGATAACAAACATCTTGTTATAGCCTTCGCCGATATACAGCATTGGATGCTGGGATAAGCCGAGGCCAGGTAGATTGGCGGGTATTTTTGCAGCGTCCGGCACAAGCTGGGGGCGCGGCGCTTCGGCTTCGCTTGGCCCGAGGGCCGGAATGTCGGAAGCGGCGAAGCGTTGCAGTTGTTTCAAAAGCGGTGATGTTTCCGCATAAGCCGGCGTGGATAGGGCGGCCAGGGCGGCCAAAAGGACGAGTGAAGTGATGGTCCTCGATGTGACATGCACCATGATATTTCCTTCCCGACGTATTGTGGCTGACTATTGTGCGATGATTTCGGGGCCGGCCGCCCGGGCATGCGGGGGAGGGCTGCTGTCTTTAGCTGGAGCGATCTTTACGCCGCCGATCTTTAACGCGTAGGCTAGGTCGCCACGGTTCTGCGCCGGGAACTGTACCTTCAAGCCTTCTGGCGTCTGCATGAAAGGCAAAGGCGCTGCAGAGCCCAGCAATTGGACTGTCCTAACCGCGCCGTCCGTCTTGCCTTGCGCTAGGGCGGGAATGACCAGATCGCCGGTGGGCCATTCGGAGCCGAGCGCATAGAGCGCGTCTGGTTTCGTTGTGAAAAAGACGCTGCCTTCCTCCGACATTTTCCACGGACGGGAGCCGTAAATCGCCTCGCCGTTCGTGCCCAGCCACCGGCCGACGGCGCGCAATACTTCCTGTTGGCTGTCTGGAATCGTGCCGTCGGCCCGCGGGGAGATGTTGAGCAGCAGGTTGCCGTTGCGGCTGACGTTCATGACGATCTTGCGTACGATACTGTCTGCCGATTGGACCGGCAGGCCGACCAGCTTTCCGGTGCTGTCAGGCACTTCGACATAACCGAACTTGTCGGTGATTGGGTCGTCGGGTTGCCATATGAAATCGGTGAGCTGCTTTGGCGCTCGTCCCTGGCGTTCATAATCCATCAGCATGCCAGACAGGAAGGAGTCCCCCTTGGCGCTGATGGCGACCGCCTGGCCGCGTGCGGCGGCACGGTTGTAATAATAAGCCGCCAACCGAACCTTGAGCGGGTCCCAACTGCGATTGGCGCCGTTCATATCGAACCACAGCATGTCGGGACGGTACTTGTCGGCCAATTCCATGTTCTTGGTCACCCAAGTCGCCAGGAACCGCGTGTGCGCTGCGTCGCTACGATCGGCGACGCTGTAGAAGGCCGACCATTTCGGATCGAACTGGTCGCTGCCCGGCAGCGGCGTCACCCAATCGAAGTGCGCGTTGCTGTGGTTGGCGACGCCGGCCTTCAGGCCCTTCTTGCGCACCGCCGCCATAAGGTCGCCAACCAGATCGCGCTTGGGGCCATAGTTCTTGGCGTTGAACGGATTGATGGCGCTGTCCCAATTGGAAAAGCCGTCGTGATGTTCGCCGCTCGTAATGATATAGCCAGCTCCGGCATCTTTGAATAGCTGTGCCCACGAGTCCGGGTCCCACTTGGCCGCCGTGAACATTGGGAAGAAGTCTTTGTAACCGAACTTTTCCGGCGGGCCATACTGTTCGGTATGCCAAGTCCGGAACGCGGTATTGTTGGCGTCGTACATGTAGCGTTCGTACCATTCACTGCCGTGCGCCGGGACGGAATAGATGCCCCAGTGCATCATGATGCCGAACTTGGCGTCTCGGAACCATGCGGGGTCCTTGTAATGCTGGCCGATTGATTCCCAACTGGGCGTGAATGGTCCGGCCGGATTGGCGGGTAGCAGGGCAACGGCGGCGTCGACGACTGGGGCGGGTATATTCGGGCGCGGCTGAAGCGTGGGATCGTTTGAGGGGCGCGTCGTTTGCGCCATGGCAGGACGGGCGGTTATTGCCGCCATGGCGGCGGCGGTTTTCATCAGATGTCGACGAGATACGGACATGTGTGATTCTCTGGGTTGGAGTAATGGATTCAGATTTTTTGTCCGGTCTGGTCGGCGACCGTGTAATCGAATTGAAGGATATCCACATACCCAGCGTCGGTCAGCGCATTGAAGCTGTGCAGCCCGATCCGGTCGCCCCGATAGCGGCCCCAGGCCAGCCTATAGGCGGGTCCGATGACGGTGAACTTTCGGCCGTCGAGGCTGTAGGCGAATAGACAATTGCCGTCGAAATCCCAGACGCTGCGCAGCCACAACGCGGAGTTCCTCAGTCCGGGGCCGACCACGACGGCACCGGATGAATCGCGGTAGACGAGCCGACGTGACGCCCCCACCTGTTCGGCTCCCAACAATGCAAAGGTGCGCGAGGCGTGATTGAGCCCGGCCGCCTGACCATCCGCCATGCCGCTGAGATCGAGCGTGACGGTGACGCTGTTGGCGGCTGTCCGCCAAGCGCGTTGCGACAGGACGTTGCCGACACTATTGAAATCACCAGGCTTAACGGCGGCAAAGGCGTGCAGGCGGAGAGCGCCCGCTCTTTCCGTCAAGCTCCATTTGTCCGAACGCGGAGCATGGTTCCACTCCCATTGCTCACCGAGCCCGCTTTTGCTGAAATCGTCGGAAAGTCGCGGCATCAGGCGTGGCTGTCCGCCGATCGGTTTCTGCGCCTGCCAGACCATATTGCCGATGCCGTCGTCGCCCGGCTGGCCAAGAACGGGCCAGCCATCCAGCCACTTGACCGGCAGCAGGCAGAGGGCGCGGCCCTCCCAGTCGCCTGTGCCCTGATGCGTCAGAAACCACCAGTCGCCGGAGGGCACTTGAACCAGCCCGCCTTGGTTGGGTTCCTTGTCAATCGTCTTGTCGACGTGATTGAGCTGGCGGGTTTCCCAGGGACCTTCAAGCGACCGCGCCCGGTTCATCATAGCCACTCGGCCTTCGGCTTTGACCTCGCTGTAATAGTGATAATAGACGTCGTCGATCTTGTAGAGTTTGTTGGCCTCAGACCCGGGCGACTGATGGATAATCCGGTCGGACGCCAGATCGAGTGACGCGCCGTCGGCGCTGAGCTTGAACAGGTGGATATCGTATTTGCGGCCGGTGGCCGGATCGGCTGCGAAGTGGCTGGTCACCAGATAGCCTTGGCCATCATCGTCCCAGAACGGGCAGGTATCGTCATAACCCTTCATATCCCAGACCCGGGCAAGCGGCGCCCATGGGCCTGCTGGGGATGTCGCCGTCGTCAGGTATATGCCGCTGTCCGGACAAGTGAAATAAATCCAGAATTTTCCGGCATGATAACGGATGGCGCCCGCCCAGACACCACGTCCGTAACCGGCCATGTTGCGCCAGCTGACTTCCGGGCCCAGTACGTCGATGTCGGCGACGGCGTGGCTGATTGTGCGCCAGTTGACCAGGTCGCGGGAGTGCAGGACAACCATGCCCGGCGACACATGGATGGTCGAGCTAATGGCGTAATAGTCGTCGCTTACGCGGATAACGTCGATGTCGCTATAGTCGGCAGGCAGGACTGGGTTGACGAAGGTACCATCGCCTTGGTCGCCCCACCGTCCTTTGAGGTTGTCGGGACGGGCAACCGGTTTTGACCGCGCGCCAATTGCGCCCGTAAAATTCACGGTAACGGTGGCTAGGACCGCATGGGTTAATGTCCGGCGCGAGATAGGCATAGGACTTTCTCCAATGCGGTCAGGCAATGCCTTCGACTCTCAAGGCCAAGGTATGTTCGCTAGGCAGTTGCATCGGCAGATCGAGGCTTAGGCCGTCGCCGTTCTGACGCCAGGCAATCGCGCCATCGAACCCGAGCAGGCTGACCCTGTTGATCTTGCCGACGGCGCCTGAGGCGAGCGAACGTATGCGGACCTGCGGTGTCGCAGGCTGCGCCAGAACGTGGACATAGAGCGCGCCGCCCTTGGTCACAAAGCGGATGTCTTCCGAGGTATAGAGGATCGGCGCTTCCTTTGGCGTGCCGGGCGCAGGCCTGGGCGGATTGTCGACGGTCGGGCCTTCGCCATAGATCTTCCACGGCCGGGTGGCGAAGATGCCGTCTTCGTTGACTGCCATCCAACGACCGAGGCCATCCAGGAAGGCCAATTCGTGGTCATCGACCGAGCCGTCCCCGCGTAGCGGAATGTTGAGCAGCAGATTGCCATTCTTGCTGACGATATCGATCAGCATGCGCACGACCTGCGCCACAGTCTTGTACCGGTTCTGTTCGGCGACCGCGCGACTATAGTGCCAGTCACCGATGCAGGTGTCGGTCTGCCATGGTTCGGGACGGATGGCATTCGCGACGCCGCGTTCGATATCTTCGACGAAGGCGCCATTGTGCTCAGGCAGTATATGCTTGCCGAAGACGACGACGTTGGTCCGGCCGTGATTTCGCGCGGCACTGGCATTGTAATAGTGCGCCACGACGTCGAGCCCAGCCTGTTCCAGCGGCAGTTCGTTGGTGTCGAAATAGAGCAGGTCGGGCTTGTACTGATCGACCAGGTCCTGGCAGCGCAGGAACCATTGATGGTTGAACGATGCTACGGGCAGCGGGTTGCTTTTGGCGAGAGATGTATTCTTGGCCTGCCAGTCGCGCACGGCGGCGGCGCTTTTCAGGCCGCTGGGCATGACCAGCGACGGACCGCAATATAGGTCCTGCGGGTCGAGGCCATCCCACCATTTGCCCTTGCCGCCGTCCTTGCCGAGCGTGGCGGCGTCATAGCGCACGCCGGCCAAAGGGCCTTCGCCGTCATAGCCGTAGGCCGGCTGGAACCAGCGCGCCGACCAGGACGAATGGTTGCTGACGCCGAATTTGAGATCGTTTTTTCGTGCCAGTTTGCCCCAGATGCCGACAATGTCCTTATTGGGCCCGACGTTGACCGAATTCCAGCCATGGTAACGCGAATTGTAGGCGTCGAAATTGTCGTGGTGATTGGCCAGGGCAAAGAAATATTTGGCGCCGGCTTTCTTGTAGAGCGCCATGAGCTTTTCCGGCTCCCAGCGTTCGGCTTTCCACAGGTTCTCGATCTCCATGAAACCGACCTTGGACGGATGGCCGTAGATCTTGACATGGTAGTCATAGGCTGGATCGCCTTGCAGATACATGCGTCGCGCGTACCAGTCGCCTTGTTCCGGCACGCACTGTGCCGACCAGTGCGCCCAAATGCCGAACTTGGCATCTCGGAACCATTCCGGCGTCTTGTAATTCGATGACAGCGATGTCCAATCGGCCTTGAACGGGCCAGGGTGGATATCGGCCCGCGCGCTGGAAGCGACTCCCAACCCAAGTCCGGCGGCCATTAGGCGACGACGCGATATGCCCATTGTTACTCCCCTGCCGTATTGTTGATTACTGTTGATCTTAATCGACCGATCCCGTGATTTCAATTGTGAAAATGATTTCAGATTTGCGACGGTAGGCTTCGCGATGGCGTTAGAGCAAAATTCATTTGCGGCGACCGGTAGGCGCTGGAATGAAATATTTAACTTATTTTATCGCCATAACATTTTGCGTTTTCGCGACTGCGGCCTCGGCCATGTCCATCGAAGACGCAATTAGACAGAAATCGGGCGCCTGGGATACGCTCAAAGTCGACCGGCATCGACAACAGATTTTTGATGCTGCTCTTCCCATAGGAAATGGTCTTTTGAGCGCCAAAATCTTCGGCGTCCCAAACGACGAAACCATACCATTGAATGACACGAGACTTTGGTCGGGGACAGGACAAGAACATTTTGAAATCCCCTACAGCAAATTGTCTTGGATCATTCGCAGGCCGTGTTAGCCGCGGGTGACTACGTTCAGGCGGCTTTGAATGCATTTCGCGACCTTAGCTTCCCGATAAAATTCGGCGCGCCGATGGGCGGATTTGCCGAGATGTTGCTGCAGAGCCAAGATGGCGCATCGATTTGCTGCCTGCTCTGCACTCGACTTGGGAAAGCGGGGAGGTCAGGGCATTCCTGCGCGCGGCGGCTACGAAGTCGTTCTGAGCTGGAAAGGCCACGAGCTAACCTCGGCAACCATTCGGTCGCATGCAGGTGGTGTGCCTACCGTCCGATTAGGAGGACAGACGGTCAACCTAGGATCGGACGTGCGGGGCCAGGTTGTTCAGATTCGGTAACGTAGCGACGGGCGACGCTGAGAGACGTACCCGCGCTTAAATCAATAGCGGCAGCGCTGTTAAAACCACATTCAACGAGCCGGCGACGACGGGATTCTTTGTTGTCCTTATCCGCTTGTCCGGGGCGGACGGGGTTTTCGTAGTCTCCGCTGTGGGAGGTATTCAAACACCGGCACCTCTTCAAAACTGGCAATTTTTCGAATTGCCAGACAATGTTCCAAAACCATTCAGCATAAGCATGATAACGCTACCTGAATTTGCAACGTTAGCGCAATCATTTACTAATAAAAACCTAGGTTGCCAATATTTCATTGTTTTTAAAGGATTTTATTCGTTGCATTATTGATACAGTAAGCCGGAAACTCTTCATACATGAAAGCAATCCTGCTTATAAAAATTGACTGCTTGAAGATTGTATTACAACTTCGACCCAAAGGGGCGTTTCAAGCGTCTCGCGTAGTGCCTATGCGGCACTGAAACAAAACGTGGTGGCACTTTAAGCTGCCTTCGGGAAGGAATAGGAAAATGATCAGTCGCACAGCGAAAAGTTCGTTCGTCAAATATTTGAGCGCTACGACGGGGCTGTCTATCATCGCAATGATGGCACCAGTTATGGCTTCGGCTCAAACCACACCTACGGCTGCGCCAAAGCCCGACGATACCGTAATCGTCGTGACGGGCGTGCGCGGATCGCAGCAATCGGCCATCGACCGTAAGAAAAAGGCGAAAACAGCGACGGATTCGATCACCTCCGAAGACGTGGGTTCTTTTCCGGACAAAAACATTGGAGAAGCTATCTCGCGCATCGCTGGTGTCGCGCTCGGCCGGAACGATTTCGGTGAAGGTCAGGACGTCACGGTGCGGGGCGCCACTGCCGAGCAGACCCACGTCGAAATTGACGGCATGAGCCAGCTCAGCACTGCAGGTGGCCTCGCAAGCGGGGCCGGCACGAGCACCGCTGCGCGCGGTGCCGATTTCCGTGAACTGCCCTCCGACCTGGTTAAGAGCGTCGACATCGTGAAGGGTTCCTTGCCTTCCATGACCGAAGGTTCGCTAGGCGGCTCAATCAAGGTCGTCTCAAGAACTGGGCTAGATTTCAAGAAGCCGTATTTTTCGTTCCGTTATGATGAAACCTATAATTCCCTGGGTCAAAAGTGGACGCCCGAATGGAATCTGATTGCGTCGCACAAGTTTCTGGGTAACCGCCTCGGGGTCCTTGGAAACGTCACGTATTCGGAAATTCAAAACAATGCCGACCGCATGCAGCCGGGGCGCAACGGTACTGCGGGTTACGAGCGCAGCGTTGATATTGACCAATCACCTAATAAAACGTTCACCTATAACCCATCGGTTGTTGACCCAGCGTCGACAGCAGGAAATCTTCAAGTCTTCTCGCCGACCGGCGCGTTGGTGTATTCGTCGCTTTCGCCAATTGATATTGTTACCAAATCGGCCGCAGCTAAAACCAAGCAGGACTGTCTAGCCGCTTTTGCCCCGCTCAATACCACGCAGTTGGCGGCGATCAACTATACCGGCAACGGAAGCGACTCTATCAGTGGTGCCGTGAACAACGGCAAAAGCGCCAGCTCGGCGCGGACTGATGCTCAGGGGGAGCAAACCAACGAGTTGCAAACCTGTCTCAATCAATGGAATGACTACACGCCTTCTCTACCGCGTACCTTGCCATCGGAACAGGATGAGCGCCGTCTCGCCATCGATCTACGCTTTGATTATAAAGTGAATAATGACCTTACCCTGTACGTAAAAACTAACATTGCTAACCGCAATCAAACTGCAGTGGACTGGGGTTTCAATGCGCTGAACCAAGCCGCAGGCACAACGTTTTCGTCCAACGGCACCGGTTTTTCCACTCAAGGCACAATTCCCGCCGACTCAAACGGGTTATTGGTTCCACGAACAACGAACTCGGGTTTCACATTCTACAGCAATGGACTGTGCCCCACTACCATCGTTGGGGGGCTGGTCACTGGCTGCGGCCAGGCAACCGACATTTCCAGCGCCACCGTCGACGCGAGCCATCACGTAACTGCCATGACGATCAGCGACGGCGCTGTTCAAGTCAACGGAAGCTTTAATCACACGGTTACAACAAGCTGGTACGCCCAGACCGGAGGAACTTATACCCACGGTCCTGTCAAACTCGATTTCTTGGCGGGAAAATCTGGAGCCACATTCCAACGTGGCAATATTGGCATGGGGCTGACCTATTTCACTGGTCCACTTTCGTCCCACGTCACATCGAGTGGTTTGTGGACCGCCGATCTCGCTTCGAATTTAGATTTTTATAATCCCAGCAACTATATTCGTCTAAGCCCCGCCGCTGCTCAGGCCGCCGTGGTCGCTACATCGACGCGAGCGGCTGTCCCGACTGTGTATACGACCTCGACCGCTGCTCTGTTTGGCACGCCTATGAGCTTTACCTGGCGCCCCGCAATGACGGACGATCGGGAAACGCAGATTAAGTATGATCTGACCTATAGCTTCGATGACAAGGTTCCGTTTATCCAAGACATCCTGTTCGGCTATCAGGGGCGGACCCACGTTGGCAACGGCTGGGGCGGGGGTGGCGTCGGCGCGACGACAGGCACGGGCCTTGTTGGAGCCAGCAACTACGTTCCACCGAATTCGGTTCCAACGGAGAATCTGACGACTCCGGTTCGGGTTTGCGACGTGCAAACGACGACGACCCAATCGTGTCAGTATGGCCAAGTCAATGGCAGCCTGGCCGGCACCACTGTAGTCGCTGATTCGGGAACTATTGGCAGTGTGGTAACCCTCAGCCCGACCGACTATGCGAATTTACTGAAAGGCGCGCTCTATCAACGACCGACGGATTTCTTAGGCGACTTGCCCAACAAGGGCGCTGTCACCCTGCGCTTCCCCTATGTCAGCGCAAAAAATATCCTGGGTACGCTGGGGCCACTGGCCGGCTTCAACTTTGATTGCATGAAGGTATGCAAATCCCCTGACGGTGTAGTTCGCGAGCAACCACATTTTGCGTCTCGTGAACAAACGACTGCCATGTATTATCAGGTTGATTTCGAACAAGACCTGCCTTGGGGCATGGTGTTCAACGGCAATTTTGGAACGCGTTACGTTAGCACGATCGCTCAGGGCACCGGAAATATGACGTTCACCCACGTCTCCAAGACATCAACTTTCGATCCGCTCAATCCTGGCGCTTCTGGTGGCACTATCTCTTCCAGTATCTCGTTAAATACCTCCATCAATAGTGTGACGAACGACTGGACCCCGAGTTACAACCTCAATCTTTGGGTTATTCCGAACAAGGTCGTTCTGCGCTATTACACTGGTCATGTGATTGCGCGTCCAAGTATCGGCCAAATGCTACCGTCTGGCACGTGTACTATTAGCGATGTAACCCTTGGAACAGTCGATTCAAGTGGTAATGACGTTGACCAACAATGTACCGGACGGGTCGGCAATCCGGGCCTGAAGCCATACAAGGCGATCAACCACAACGAATCGGTCGAATGGTACGTGAACAAAGATACCATGGTGTCGTTGGCCTACTACTACAACAACGTCTATATCGGCGCGCCACAAAACACCACCTTCACCCAGAGTGACCTGTTCTCTGGCACGAACTTTACCGACCCGGTCACGGGTATTCCGTTGTCTAGCACCTCGTTCACCTACCCGACCTATATAAATGGTCCGGCGGGCATTCAGCGCGGTATCGAATTGTCGACTAAGCTAGCGTTCACCTATCTTCCTTGGCTACTTAAATATACCGGTACCGACTTCAACTATTCACAACTTGGATCGAAGAACTCAGTTGCTGCACGTGACCTTATCACTGGCGACGCCCTCCCGCCTCAGGGCCAGGCGTCCTACTTTGAAAACTGGTCGATCTGGTATGACGACGGTCGGCTCAATGCCCGCTTTGCTTACCAGGGACGGGGTACGACGTTCGTCAGCATTGCGCCGTGTTCGAACTTCTTCAACAACTTCCCAACATCGTTTGCTCAGAATTGCGGAAGTACGATCCGAACGCCCTACAATCCGGGCAGCGCTAACTTTACCGACAAGACCCAATACTTTGATGCCAAGATCAACTACAAAATCAACAAGACTTTGGAATTGTACTTCGATGGTCGAAATGTCCTACACGGCGCGGCCGTTACTAATCAGCCGAGTCAGAATTTCAGCGATGGCACGCCGACTCTAAACAACTTCACGTACGGCGGCACTCGCTATACTGTTGGATTTACTTACCGCCACTAAACATCCTCCTGGTGGCTTTGGCGGAAACTGAGCCGTCGCCCACTAAATGGGCGGCGGCTACTTTTCTAAAATAAAACTGTCAATGGGCTAAAATGCAGGAGATTCAGATGATTGCCGTAAAATCGAAACGTGTCGTTCTGTATTTATGCACCGCGGCACTCCTGTTGACATCGGCTCCTTGCCTGGCGCAAAGTCCTAACGTACAAGCGTCTTCCACTGCGCCTGCACCAAACGATCCGACAATTACTATTTTCGGGAAAAAAAGGGCGCCTGGTGACGTAACCCGCGCGCAGATCGAAACCAACACCGCCTCTTCCTGCGGTTTTATGAATGACTACGATCCAGCCAATGACGAGGTAACGCAGAGCTATCTTCGAGACTTCGGCGCCGCCGACAACGGATCGAACCAGTCGCCTGATACGGATCAGACCGATCCTAACGTTGCCGGCAATCACTTTAAGGATAATAGTCCTTATGGCAATGCCTCGCAGGACAATTCTGCAAACAGCAATACGTTGGCCGATTTGCAGATTGGAACGGGGACGAGCGGCGCTTGCGGACCGTCGGATAAGGTATTTGCCGCTGGCCGCAACTATATAGCCCGCACCGACCATTCCCTGAGGGACGCCTATGCCGCTTTCGATGCCGGTGATTATCCCAAGGCGCTGGAGCTTTTCAAAGCGTCCTATGCAAAGATTGGATACGATTCAGCGGCGTTGATGATCGGCAAAATGTATTTGCTTGGGATAGGCACGACGCGTGACAGTCAGCAAGCTATTGTCTGGCTGAAAAAGGTGGCCGAAGCCAAATTTGGGCCAAGTGACGTGCAAAGTTTTAATGCGAGCAATCCCGACTATGCATCGACATGGTCGGACGCAGCTGTCTCACTAGCAAAAATCTACATGGCGGGAATGGGCGTACCGAAAGATGCCAAGGAAGCGCTTCATTGGTATCTAGCGGCAGACAAGTTCGGTTACATTCCGGCGACCTACGTGGTCGGAGAAATTTACGAGTTTGGTTATGCCGGGGAGAAAAATATTCCGAAGGCTATCAGTTATTTCAAAAAGGCGGGTTTGGTTGGCTACGCGCCATCGCAATATGAATTGGGTATCATTTACTACAATGGCGCCGACGGCGTACCTCAAGACAAGAAGACGGCCGGCGATTGGCTAATTCTGGCGGCTAAGGCTGGTAACGCCAACGCCTTGTTTGCGTGCGGTCGCATGTATGACTTGGGCGAAGGCGGTGTACAGGCTGATTCTAAACTGGCCCTAACCTATTACAGGGAAGCGGCATTGAAAGGCCAGCCCGATGCCGAATATGCAGTCGGACAATACTTTTATACCGGAGACGTTGTCGCGAAGGACTTAAAGACCGCGCGCAAATTCTTTCAGGAAAGTGCATTGCAAGGTAATGCCGACGCCATGTTCGATCTCGCGGTCATGCTCGTTTTAGGTGAGGGGGGAGACAGCGACAGGGCACTTGCTTATGTTTGGTTTAAACTTGCCGCTGCGAGCGGTCTTGAAAAAGCCAAAGCCGCCTTTGCCGAACTTGAGCCAAAATTGACGCCGCAAGAGCGGGAGAAGGCGGACAAACTGCTGAATTCAAAGTAGGATAGCCATGCGGAAATCGTCAAACGTTGGTGAAATGGTAGGCTTGCTCCGCCTGGGCATTTTTCCGCTCTTATGTTGGCAAGCTCGCAGGTAGCGGCACAGATCGGATCAGGTGAGTCTTACGCTTCCGTCCCAATCGCTATCCCTGACAATAGCGCCTATATCCTGACGCCACAGGCGCCTGCTTCGGCGCGTATAAATGGGCCATACGTTGTCGGTGTCGGGCCACGCAGCCCGATCATTTATCATGTTCCGGTTACGGGTGACCGCCCGATGACGTATGCGGCAAAAGGCAAAAGGCCTTCCGGATGGCGTGAAACTCGATACCAGAACCGGCAATATGACGGGTGCTGTATCCGAGCCTGGAACATATTGGATCACCCTTACCGCACGCGATGCGCACGGCAGGGCGCAGAAAAAATTTCGTCTAAAAGTCGGCGATGAAATCGTGCTTACTCTGAGGTGGTCCCTGTTTCACGGACAGGATTGCGGCTGAGCTAAGCTTGTGTCTGTGGTGTGATTATGCCGCTTGCCTCGTTGTTCCGATCCTCAGGTAAATCTCGTCGGGGGTTTTTCCCGCAAACTTCGAGTGAGGCCGGTGTTGGTTGTAATATTCGATCCATTTGCCGATGCCAAGCCGGGCCTCTGATTCGGTCTCAAAGGCGTTGAGGTAGACGCACTCGTATTTCAGCGAACGCCAGAGCCGCTCGATAAAGACATCGTCGAGCCAGCGACCGCGTCCGTCCATGGACAAGCGGACGCTGGCGTCGCGCAGGATCTCGGTAAACCTGGGGCTAGTAAACTGGCTGCCCTGATCGGTATTGAAGATCTCCGGCCGGCCGTGCTTTTTCATCGCCTCCTCCAGGGCTTCGATGCAAAACTCGACATCCATCGTGTTGCTGAGCCGCCAGGGCAGGACCTTGCGGGTGAACAAGTCCATGATGACGACGAGGTACAGAAAGCCGCGGCGCATGGGGATATAGGTGATGTCGGCGCACCAGACCTGATCGGGCCGGTCGATGACCAGGCCGCGCAGCAGGTAGGGATAAGTGCGATGCTCCGGATGTCGGATCGTCGTTCT
>CAYULN010000324.1:0-2670 GCA_964445605.1 uncultured Caulobacteraceae bacterium
AATCTCTGTGCCCATCGATTTACGCGACGCGACCGCGTAGATCTCCGAAACCGGAAACTTCACTTCTTCGAGGATCGTCATCATTTCACGACCCACGGCGCCGGTGGCGCCGACAACGGCGACCCGATAACCCATACCAAATGCTCCTGAACTGGATAAAAACCTGCGCACTAAATTACGCAGGCGCGAAATGGCGCTTTTCCGGCCATTTTACAAGTCAAAACTGTCCGTGGACGGTGGATTGGCGGAAAGTTTGCGGACAAACGCAGCGATTTTGTCGCAAGCCGATCAACACGCCCCGGCGTGACGGACCACGGGGAATGTCGGCAGCCGCAGGCCCTTGGCCGTGTGCAGCAGCCGGTCGATGGCGCCTGTCAGCGCTTCCGAGGTGAACGGCTTGAACAGATGCCCGTCGCCGCCGGCGCTGAAGCCCTCGTCGATATGTTCATCGCTATTTTCAGTGGCCAGGAACAGGATAGGCGTGTAGCCGAGATGGAAGCCGCCTTCCATCTGGCGGATTTCGCGGGCGGTCTGCAGGCCGGACATTTCCGGCATGTCGACATTCATCAGCACGGCGTCGTATTCGCTGGCCTGGTAGGCTTCCAGCGCCTCGAAGCCGTTACTGGCAAAATCGACGTCGATACCCGTCGCCGCCAGCATCAGATCGATCATCTTCCGCTGGGTGGCATTGTCCTCTACGCACAAAAGCTTCACTGTCGTTTCCCCTAACCTTAGGGCCTGGAACGCGTGCCCGTAACATCGTTATACGGGGCTTTGCGTTAGGAAATTCTAAACATCTGTGACCAAATCGAGTCGGGTTTGGTGTTTTAGTATTAACCTCGTGCCGTCAGGATTCGCGGGCGAAACCGGGCGCGCTTTATCATTGCGGCATAAAAACAATGCAGTATCAGGTCATCATTATCGGCGGCGGCCCGGCGGGGCTGAGCTGCGCTATCTGGCTGAAAAAACTGGGGGTTGAAGCCATATTATTCGAGAGTTCAGAAAATCTCGGAGGGCTTCAAACGCGTAGTCCTTACGAAAATCTCTGGATCCCCGGCGTCCAGGGCAAGACCGGCCAGCAGGTCGCGGCATCGCTCGCCAAGCACGCCGCCGACGTCGGGGCACCCACACACGTTAACCTCCGAGTCGAAAATGTGGCGGCCGAGGTCGATCAATTTCGCATAAAAACCACGCAAGGCGACCGGACCGCGCCGTTCGTCGTTGTCGCCACAGGCTCGACACCACGCACCGGCGGGTTCACACCGGCCGCCAATGTCGCCATCGGCCCGGGTGTGCCGATGGAGGCGCTGGACATAAGTGGCCGCAAGGTGGCCATCTTGGGCGGCGGCGACAATGCCTTCGACCAGGCGAAGTTCGTCCGCGACCGGGGCGGCCGGGTGACCCTATTCTCCCGCCGTGAACCGCGCGCCCAGAAACTGCTTCAGGACCTGGTGCCGGATATCCGCGTCGTCACCGGTCCCTACCGCGCCTCGCAAAGCCGCATGACCGTCAATGGCGAGCCTTTCGATTGTTTCGGCGTGCAATACGGCTTCGAGGCGGTGGTGCCGGAAGGCCTGAAACTTCGCCGCCAGAAAGGTTATGTCCGCGTCGACCGCTTTGGCGAAACCAGCGTGACGGGTGTCTTTGCCTGCGGCGAGGTAACGGATTTCTGGCATCCTTGCGTGACCACCTCGGTGGCACACGGTGTGCAGGTGGCCAAGCAGATTTCAAAACGAGTGCGGAGCACATGACCCCCGAATACTTCGCCGTCACAGCCAAATATCTCGCCGTCAATGTGAGCCTGCAGCTCATCGAGGCTTTCGAGACCGAACAGGCGATGATCGCCCGTTGTCCGGGCGTTGAAGTCCTCGAAGGCAATTGGCTGTTCTTTGCCCCCAGCGGATCGCCTCTGGCGGCGCATTTTTCACAGCCACCCCGGATTTACAGTCTGCGTGCCGCCGAGGGGCCGACCTTTCAGGCTTGGCTGTCTGGACTATGCGCCAAGGACGGCGGCTTCCGTTTCGGCACACTCGACTATTTGCGGCGTTGGCTTAGCTGAGGAGGGATTGTTCCCAAAATCCCACAGGCTTGTCCCTTCTTTACGCACCCGCAGCATTTTCTTAACGCCATTTTGAGTGGTTTCCGCTAAAGTCCTACCCACATAAAAATGGTGGGGGCCGGGCGCCAAACGCCGCGCCCGTTCAGCAAAGTCGAATATGGGTATCAGATCAGAGTACAAACGGCTGCTCAAGTCGGGCGAGTTGACGCCGGATGCCGCCCAGAAGGCGGCCATCGAGGCGTTGTTCACGCTTGAGCGCAAGATCCGCCATAGCCTGTCGTGGTGGCGTGCCCTGCTGGGCCTGCGGCCGCGCGTCTATGGCATGTACCTGTGGGGCCCGCCGGGCCGCGGCAAGTCGATGATGATGGACCTGTTCTTCGACAACGCCCACATCGCCTCGAAGCGCCGCGTCCACTTCCACGCCTTCATGTCCGAGGTCCACCACCTGATCCGCAAGTGGCGCGAAAGCGGCCCGGACGAGCGCAAGGCGGTGTTCGGCCAATTCAAGGGCGATGACCCGATCGGTCCGGTCGCCAAGCTGATCGCCAAACGCTCGCGCCTGCTGTGATTCGATGAGCTCCAGGTCACCGACATCGCCGACGCCGTCATCC
>CAYULN010000325.1:0-6680 GCA_964445605.1 uncultured Caulobacteraceae bacterium
CACGCCGTTGTCCATGAAATCCTTGCGCGCGCCGTCCTGCCACACCCGCTCGGCGATCGCCAGTTCCACCTGGCTGTTGGCCCCCAGCACGTCCTGTTCACTGGCCATGCAGACGCGCGGCTGCAGGCCTCGCCCCTTGGCCAGTCCAACCACGTCGGTCAGGTAATATTCGCCCTTGGAGTTGTCGTTCTTGACCTCGGCAAGCAGCTCGAACAGCAGCTTGCCGCCGCAGGCGATAACGCCGGAATTGCACGCCTTGATCTTCTTCTGGGCGTCGGTGGCTTCGCGCGCCTCGACAATGGCGTTCAGTTTATCGCCACTCAGGATCAGCCGCCCGTAAGCGCCCGGATCGGCGGCTTCAAAGCCCATCACCGCCATGTCCGATGCCTCGGCCAGTTCGAACACCTGCATCAACACCTGGGCGGACACCAGCGGCGTGTCGGCATAGGAGACGATCACCGTACCATCGAAATCTTTCAGCACCTCGCGCGCCGCGTTGACCGCATGGCCGGTGCCCATCGGCGGGTCCTGGACCGCGATATTGGCGTCGCCCACCCGCTTAACCGCCGCCACGCGCACCTGCGGGCTGTGCGTGCCGACGACCACAACGACCCGGTCGCAGCCGGCCAGTTCGGCAGCATCGATGGCGCGATCAAGCATCGAACGCCCACCCACCCTATGCAGCACCTTCGGCAGCGGCGACTTCATGCGCGTGCCTTGGCCGGCGGCCAGGATGACGGCGGCGCGGGAACGGTTTTCGGACATGGCGACTCGTTTTTTGCAGGTTTGGCGTTGCAGGCGCTGCCGATTTAGCCCAAAGCCACGCTAAGGGAAATTGAAAATCACGAGGGCGCTTAAATATGGACCTGACCGGCTACATCCTGGCGTTCGATCTCGACGGCACCCTGGTCGACACCGCGCCCGACATCATCGGTGCGCTCAATGTCGTGCTGCACGAGGAAGGCGTCACGCCCTACCATGTCGACGAGGCTCGCCCGCTGATCGGACGCGGCGCGCTGGAGCTGATGCGGCGCGGCTTCGCCCTGGCCGGCTCGCCCCTGACGCCGGAAAGCGAAAAGCCGCTCCTCGACCGCATGCTCAAATATTACGAGCAAAACATCGATACCTACAGCCGCCCGTTCGAAGGCCTGATCGAGGCGCTCGATGCCTTGGCCGGCATGGGCGCGCGCTTCGCCGTCTGCACCAACAAACACACCTACCTATCGGTCGAATTGATCAAGCGTCTCGGCTGGACCGAGCGCTTCGGCTCCAATCGCGGCGCCGACTCCGTCCCGGCCAAGAAGCCCGATGCCGGCCACCTCAAGGCCTGCGTCGACGACATGGGCGGCGATATGAAAAAGGTCGTCATGATCGGCGATTCCGAAACCGATTTCCTGACCGCACGCAATGCCGGCGTGCCGTCGATCCTGGTCAGCTTTGGCTATTCTGATCGGCCGATCCAGGAACTCGACTGCGACGTGCTGATCGACCACTACAGTCAGCTCATAGCCGCCGTCGAGAAGGTAATAAAATAAGAAAAGTCCCTTGCGCCCGCCGGATGGTCAGGCTAATAGCCCTGCCCTCCGCACGTGGTTCGGACGCGTAGCTCAG
The DNA here is from genome assembly GCA_964445605.1 of uncultured Caulobacteraceae bacterium. Classification (GTDB taxonomy): domain Bacteria; phylum Pseudomonadota; class Alphaproteobacteria; order Caulobacterales; family Caulobacteraceae; genus Asticcacaulis. The sequence goes on from CAYULN010000325.1 coordinate 1,612, forward strand.
CGGGAGAGCATTCGCTTCACACGCGAAGGGTCACAGGTTCAATCCCTGTCGCGTCCACCACCACTTCACCCCATCAGGATTGCACGGCGTCCCGATTTAACGCCACCGGCGTGACGCTGCGCCGCTTGAACAGCAACATCCGCTTTTCGAACAGTTCCCACGACACCGCTGCCACCGCGCAGGTAAAGACAAATTGCGCGAAGACCAGCAGAATGGAGCCATACGGGCTAGGGATAAAACTGACCTTGGCCGCCTGGGCGGCAAAGTGAAAGAAGTAGTGGTAGATATAGAACCCGTAGCTGATCTTGCCCAGGTAGGCGAGCGGCTGGAACTCGAGAAGCTTCGTTAAAATAGAGCCTTGCCGTTGCGGCAGATAGACAAGCACGCAACAGCAGCCGATCAGGCTGAGGATTTGCAGCAGGCCGACTTTGGCGCCGCCTTCCTTGAGGAAATGCCCGAAATTTATGGCCGCCCACAACAGGCAGGCCGCGACGAAACAATAGCCGCATATTTTCGCAAACAAGCGGTACGAAAAGTTTTTCGGCCATAGCGCGATCGCTCCGCCGGCCGCCATGTAGACGAAGCCCGGCACATCGGACACATAGGGCTTGTCGACAAGATCCCAGATCGTCCAGGCGTAGATCTCGAAAGCGGAGGCAATGCCTAGGAAAGTCAGCAACGCCCACCGGTGCATGAAGGCCGGTATAAAGATGATCACGACGGACATCAGCATGTAGAAATGCTGCTCGACCGACAGGCTCCACAGGTGCGTGAACTGCCCCCAGGAATGCGAGATGTTTTGGATGTGGAAATTGCCCAGGAAGAAGAAATAGTAGCCCAGCCCCTGATAATTCAGGCCGCGCCCCTTGATGACGAAAAACAGCAGCAGGGCAAAAAGGGTAAGATAGTAGACGGGGAAAATCCGCACGATCCGGTTGGTCCAGAAGGTCTTTATCTCCCGGATTACGGTCGTCTTGTTGCTTTCGATCCGCAGCCTTTGCGAATGCAGGATGCCGACGATGAGGTAGCCGCTTAGCGCGAAGAACATCTTCACGCCCAGGCCGCCGACATCATTGCCGGAATGGATGAAATGCTCGAAGAAGACCAGCAGGACGCATATGCCCCGCACGCCGTCAAAGCCAGCGATTCGCGCTTTCGATCCGGGGGCTTGGTCCGCCAAGGTCACTTACAATTACCGTCCAATATGGGTTTCACTGTCGGCGTAAGGAGCACCCGGCTACCGGATTGTCTCGCCCCACCGCCTCAATTCACGCACTCTAAAGAAAGTTAATGGTCGCTAGCAATCGCAAAAAATTGTTTTTTTGACGGCAGCTGGAAACCTTTGCGCAAACCCAGAACAGCGTCGCTGCGATGCAGCACAACTGACGTTATGCCTCCTGTTTGTCTTCGCGCAGAATGCCTTCCAGTTCCTCGCGGCTCAGCTTGGCGAAATTGATCAGATCCGGCTCGCTTTCGAAGAATTCGAACGACTTGCGCAAGGTCTGCATGTCGTGCGCCAAAAACTTGGCCGCCTTGCGATCCATGTCGGCAGCCTTGTAACCCAGCGCAACCATGGCATCTCGCGCCAGGGCCAGCGACGCATCCAGCATCTCACGGTGATAATTGTCGACGCCCGCCTTATGCAAGTCGTAGGCATGACGCCGATTACGAGCGCGAGCGAAAACCAGGACCTTCGGGTAATGCTTCTTGACCTGCTGGACGATATCGACCGCTGCTTCGGCGTCATCGATGGCGACCACCAGCATGCGCGCCTCCTCGATGCCGGCGCTGCGCAACAGGTCCATGCGCGTGGCGTCGCCGAAATAGGGCTTGAAACCGAAGCGGCCGACCGCTTCGACCTGGTCCGGACTCTTTTCCAGCACGGTCACCTTGATGCCTTGCGATATCATGAACCGGCCGACAATCTGACCGAACCGGCCGAAGCCCGCAATGATGACCGGGTTGTGTTCATCGATGGCGTCGTAGTCGCGCGCCGGCAGCTGGCTCATGAACTTCGGCAGGATGAAGCGGCCGTACATTGCCACCAGAATCGGCGTCAGAGCGATCGACAAAGCCACCAGCAGAATAAGAAACTTTTGCGCTTCCGGATCGATGATCTTCAGCCCGCCGATCAACTGCAGCAGCACGAAGGCGAATTCCCCGCCCTGCGACAAGCCGATGGCCAGGCCCATGCCTTGCGGCCCGCCGACGCCGAACCGGCCGGCCAAGGCATAAAGAATCAGGCCCTTGACCACCATGAGCAGCACCACGGCGCCTGCGAGGCCGAGCGGATGCGCCCACAAAACGGTAAAATCCATGCCCATGCCGACACTGATAAAGAACAGGCCGAGCAGCAAGCCTTTGAACGGCTCGATATCGCTTTCGATGGTGCGGCGGTATTCGGAATTGGCCAGAACCACGCCGGCGATGAAGGCACCTAGCGCCGGCGACACCCCGACCATTTCCATCAGCACCGTCACGCCGATGACGATCGCCAGTGAGGTGGCGGTGAAAATCTCACGCAAATTCGCCTTGGCGATCATCAGGAAGACATAGCGCGACAGGTAGCGCCCGGCCAAAATCACAACCGCGATGGCCGCCACCACCGTGACCGGCTGCAACCACACCGGCAACCCGGAAATCAAGCTGTGGCTTTCAGCCGCCGCGCCGGCGGCGCCATCGAAGCCGAGGCTGCCGGCCAGCAGCGGAATAATGATCAGGACGGGGATGACCGAAATATCCTGGAATAGCAACACCGCGAACGATGTCTCGCCGACCAGCGTATGGGTCAGGTTGCGTTCGCGCAGCATCTGCAGAACCAGGGCCGTCGACGACATGGCCAAAGCCATGCCGACCGCCAGCGACGCCTGCCAAGTGTGACCGAGTAGAGCGCCCACCCCCAGCAAGGCCAGCGACGTTACCGTCACTTGCAGCCCCCCGAGCCCGATAATAGACCGCCGTAAGCGCCACAGGATCGCCGGCTCAAGCTCCATGCCGATCAGGAACATCATCATGATGACGCCGAATTCGGCGAACTGCAGAACCTTTTCAGGCTGACCTATCAGATGCAGGCCGAACGGACCGATAATGATACCGGCGATCAGGTAGCCCAGAACCGAGCCAAGCTTGAATCGCTGCGCCACCGGCACGACCACCAGGCCGGCTACCAGGAAGACGAACACATTGATCAGAAGCTTGAAGTCCATGCCGGCCCGTTCCGCGAATCTCCGCGCAGTAATTTAGGCTGTGGCTCCAGCAGGACAAGATTTTAATTCCTGGGGGCCACCCTTGACAGGCGCGTACAGAACACGTCTCAATGGGAGACCATGCAGGCAAATCCTCAGATTACGGACGAAATGCCGCTTTTCGACTCGCACGAAGGGCTTGGCCCCCTCGTCGTCGCGGCGCCGCATGTCGGCATCCATTTGCCGCCGGATATCGCCGCCCGCATGAATGCCACAGGTCTGAGCGTCGGCGAGACCGATTACCACGTCCATCGCCTGTTCGACTTTGCGCCGGCCCTGGGCGGCAGCACCCTGTTCGCCACCCATTCGCGCTATGTCGCCGACCTCAATCGCGCGCCGGACGGGCAGTTCCTGTATCCCGGAAAGTTCGAAACTCCGATCTGTCCCGAATGCGATTTCGACCGCAATCCGATCTATCGCGAAGCTACGCCATTGTCGGCCGAAGACGTGGGCCTTCGCCGCGAACTTTATTGGCAGCCCTACCACGACCAATTGCGTTCGCTCCTCGATCGCGCCGTGGCGCGCCATGGCTTTGCCATGCTGATCGACGCGCATTCCATTCGTCCTTCGATTCCGAGCCTGTTCGAAGGCCGCCTGCCCGATCTCAACTTCGGCCTGAATAATGGCCAGTCGGCGGCGGCGGGTGTCGCTGACGTCGTCCGCGACTGGGGCGCCCGCCAAAACCGCTATAGCTACATCATCGATGGTCGCTTCAAGGGCGGCTATACCACCCGCCACTACGGTCAGCCTGACCGGCGCATGCACGCCCTGCAGATCGAAATTGTTCAGGATACCTACTTGAACATGGCGGCCCCGCACCTGTATGACGCAGGCCTCGCAGCCCCTTTGAGTCACGCCTTGCGGCCGTTGGTCGAGGCCCTGCTCGAAGCCCTGCCCCGCCTCTAGTTAGGAGAAGGGCCCGTATGTCCGCTCTTTCCCAGGCCCTGCACAATCGCGGCCATATCATCGATGGTGCCGGCTATGCCGCCCGCCTGCGCGAACGCTTGGCCACGCATGTTGCTGCGTTGAAAACACAGCATGAAACGCCGCCCTGCCTGGTCGTCGTCATCGTCGGCGAAGACCCGGCCAGCCAGATCTACGTCAAGAACAAGGGCGAACAGACCCTGGCCATCGGTATGGAGTCGCGGACCATCCGCCTTCCCGATACGACGTCGGAATCGGAACTGCTTGATATCGTCGACGGCCTAAACCGCGATCCCGTAGTCAACGGCATCCTGGTGCAGTTACCCCTGCCGTCGCACATGTCGTCGCTCAAGGTGATCGACGCCATCGATCCACTCAAGGACGTCGACGGGTTCCACGTTTCGAACGCCGGCAAGCTGGCTGTTGGGCTGGACGGCATTGTCCCCTGCACGCCACTGGGGTCGCTGATGTTGCTGAAGGACGCCGTTCAGATCTATGGCGACAGCCTGGCCGGCAAGCACGCGGTTATCGTCGGCCGGTCGAACATCGTCGGCAAGCCGATGGCGCAACTGCTGCTCAATCAGGACTGTACCGTCACCATCGCCCATTCCAAGACCCGCGACCTGGCGGGCCTGTGCGCTACAGCCGACGTGCTGGTCGCCGCGGTCGGCCGGCCGCACTTCATCAAGGGCGACTGGGTCAAGGACGGCGCCTATGTCATCGACGTCGGCATCAATCGCATCACGGTCGAGACGGACACGGGCCCGAAATCGAAAGTGGTCGGCGACGTCGATTTCGAAGCCGCCAAGGCGCGCGCCCTGGCCATTACACCAGTCCCCAAGGGCGTCGGGCCGATGACCATCGCCTGTTTGCTCAACAACACGCTCAAGGCTTTCTGCC
>CAYULN010000326.1:0-6187 GCA_964445605.1 uncultured Caulobacteraceae bacterium
TGCTCGACATGGGGCGGTCGGCGACCAACGTCGTCGGCAACAGCGTGGCGGCGGCCGTGGTGGCGCGCTGGGAAGGCAAGCTGGACGAGGATACGGCGGTTTAACGAACCGCTTCAGCGGTTTCCGGCGCCATGGCCAGGGCGACCTTGATGGGATGGCCGGGTACCGTGGTGATTTCGTCGGCGGCCGGCAGGGCCTGAGAATTGGCGCTTAATGCGAGCGCCGTTCTGACCGGCTTGGCGGGGGCTTTGACTTCCGCCGTCTTGATGACAGCGGGTTTGGCTTCGGGCTCAGCGGTGGCAACTGCGACGACGGGTGAAGTATCGACGCTATCGTACTGACTGACCGGGATAATCACGGCATCTCGTACACCCGGAGGGGTCTGGTCGGCCAGCACCGGCGCAGGCCGAGCGGCATCGGACAGGGTGGACATAAGCCCGACGGTGGCGAGCAGGGCCAGGCTGGCAGCCATGCTCAGGATAAAGGTACGGCGGCCTTCTTGCGCGGTCGTGAGCGTTGTCATGACAACCTCCGGATTTTCCAGAAGTATGCGCCTCATGGTTAAACAGAATCCTAACAAACAAAATGAGCCGTTATTAGCCATTCGCCGGATTATCATCTCGGTTATTGCCGTTAACGAGCAATGAGATCGCGCGAACACAGCCGTAGGAAATCCATATGGCTACGATTGCTCGCACTCCCACCTTAAAACTGGAAACTTATCCCCGCCGTCCACCGCCCGATTACGATCTTCTCCGGCACACAATGCCGCGAATGGAGATCAATCATGACTGACCAACCTTCTGTTTCGATTATTGATTATGGCGCCGTGGGCGACGGCGTTACGGACGATTCCGCCGCATTGGTCGCGGCCCTGGCGACCAACAAGGCGGTGTTCATTCCGTATTACAACGCCGCCGGCACCGCGCCGGCGATTTGGTATTTCAACAGTACGCAAACCCTGGCCGGGCAAGTGAGCATCGAGGGCGATAAACGCAAGCCGCTCGTGAAACAGGGAGCTGCACCGCTCTTTGTTCTGCAGGGTATGCATATCAACATCGAAAACCTGATGTTCGACCAATCGGCGCAGGCCTCAACGAGCGATAGCACCATTCAATTGGATACCGCCAACGGTCCTCTTCAGGCTATTTGCCTGAAGAACCTTCATTTCGGTTCCGATCAAAGTCTGGCGGGGAACCTGGGCGGGTACAGGTCCATCTGCGATACCGGCGGAACCGACCAGGTCGTCGACCTGACGATTGCCGATGTCGTCTTATGGAGTTCGAAGGACACGCCGTTGTATTTCCGCAATCTGCTGGCAGCGATCTTCTTCGAGAAGGTTGTCGTGGACTTCACGCGCATCTCGACTGTCATCTCCTACCCAGGCATCGATATCAGCGGCGGCCAGGGCATCGACATGAAGAATGTCGCCGTCCAGGGGCGCGGTACCAGCGGCACAGTCAACGCCAACGCGGACGGCTTCCGTATCGCTTCGGGCGCGGCTATCGATATGACGTTGTGCCGGGCGGACAGCGTCGGCGGGGTTGGATTTAATTTCAGCAACCTCGACGGCTGCCAGTTCATTTCGCTGGTGGGTTCGCTGTGTGAGCGCGAGCAATATTATCTCGACAATGTCACCTCTTCCACTTTCGTTTCGCCCTTTGCGGGCGGGCGCAAGGGGATTGTCGGCGCCACAGCGAATATGGACGGCTTCTCGCTCAACAACAGCTTCGGCGCGCGCGTTATCGGCCTCAGAACCATTTACGCGACCGGCAATGGCGTCCAGTGGAACAACAGCTCTTCGGGTTTGCTCGACGGCCTGTATGCCGGCGACAATTCCCTGCTGGGGCTGAAGGAAAGCAACGGCTCCAATTACAACGTCTTCGGGTCTGGCCATACGCACAATAACGGCAGCGGCAACGGCGTAACGGTCGGCAGCGGCACCAAGGTGCAGAACGTCATCCTGTTCTCAGGGACATTGCATGACGCCATTGGCGCTGGGAGCTGGTAAACGTGTGGACCTGCGGCTGGTGACAGCCGCAGGTTTTTCATTCCGGCGCGTCGACGCCTTGTTTGACGACCGCGGTAAAGGTCGGCAATGGTTTTGTGGAAACCAACGGCGCGAAGCTTTCGGCGTGCAGCCATTGGGTCGCCTGCATCCGCCACTGGCCTTGGTCGTTCCAGATACGCGCCCGGAAGACCATGGCGTCGCTTTCGTAAGGATTGAGTGTGTTCGGGTGATCGCTGTGCCAACAGTCGGCGGTCAAATGGCGGTCATCCTGCCATTGAATATTGCGACAGCCGGCGGGAAAGGCGGCGCGGCGGTCGAAGTCCGGCCATTCGACGATGATGAACTGGCCACGTGCCGGGGTGACCGTGGAATCGCTGGTGGCCAGGTGGTGGCCGTCGGGCGAAGCGGCGACATCGTCGGTCAGGGCGTATTTGCCGGTCGACGGCAGGACTAGGTAGCGGTTGGTGGTGGTGCCGAAATGGCAGTCGACCAGGGCCAGAGCCTCCAAGCGGCCACTGTCGGGATCGAACACCCGGACGGCGCGTTCGACAAAGTAGCGAGCACAGCCATGCGCGTCATCGGTGTAGCTGACCAGGTCGTGGCCGCGATAATGGATGGTCAAGGTCGTGCCCTTGCGCTCGGCGAGGCCGGGATGGGCGGCCAGGACCTGGGCTTCCTGCCGGCGAGCGGCGGCTTCCTTTGGCGTGCCGACAAAGGCGGTGGGGTCGACATCGCTTTTGGGAATGGGTGGCGGCCGGTGCGGCCGGTCGCAGGCGGTAAGGCTAAAAAGGACTATGAAGGCGATTTTAACGCGCAAGCCGGGCTTCATCCGTGCAGTTTAGCTATGTGGCCAGTAAAAAAGCGATGTGGCCGCCATTTTTACCCAGGCGGACCGTTGACCTGTCGTGCAATCATGCCATAAGGAGCCCTTCTTTGGCGCAGTGGCCTTCCGCCGCTGCGCCTCAAACTGTTTTAGCCGCTTGCCAGGGCTTGGCGTGACGCCGGGAAACCTGACAGCCAAGGATAACAATTCGATGCAAGTCGTTGAAAAAGTGAATGAAGGCCTCAGTCGCGTCCTGGAAGTGACGATTGCCAAGGACCAACTGACCCAGGCTCTCGACGCCAAGATCGCCGAAATCGCTCCCAAGATGAACATCAAGGGCTTCCGGCCGGGCAAGGTGCCACAGGGCCACGTCCGCCGCATGTTTGGCAAGGAGCTGATGGGCGAGATCATTCAGGAAACGCTGAACGACACGACGCAGAAGGCCATGGAGCAGGCCTCGATCCGTCCGGCCAGCCAGCCGGAACTGACGCCGATCGGCGACATCGAGAACGTCATCGAGGGCAAGTCCGACCTGGCCTATCAGATCGCCGTCGAAATGATGCTGATCTTCACGCCGATCGAGCCGGCCTCGATCGAGCTGACCCGCCCGGTCTATGAGCCGACCGACGCTGACATTGATGAGGCGCTGAAGTCGGTCACGGCCAACAACAAGCAGTACGAAGAGAAGAAGGGCAAGGGCAAGGTCGCGGCGAAGGCCGAAGACGGCGACAAGCTGGTCATCGATTTCATCGGCAAGATCGGCGACGAAGCCTTTGCTGGCGGCACGGCCGAGGGCGCCGAGCTGGTCATCGGTTCCGGCATGTTCATTCCGGGCTTCGAAGAGCAGCTGATCGGCGCCAAGAAGGGCGAGGTCAAGACGCTCAACGTCACCTTCCCCGAGGAATATGCCGCCAAGGAACTGGCCGGCAAGGCCGCGACCTTCGAGACGACGGTGCAGGACATCTTGGCGCCGAAGGACGCCGAGGTGAACGACGAACTAGCCAAGAGCCTGGGCCTGGAAAGCCTCGAGGCGTTGAAGGGCATCCTGAAGACGCAGCTCGAGCAGCAGTACAAGACGGCCGCGCGCTTCAAGATGAAGCGGCAACTACTTGACATTCTTGACGAAAAGCACGATTTCGAGCTGCCAAAGCGCATGCTCGACGCCGAATTCCAGGGTATCTGGCAGCAGGTCGAACAGGACAAGCAGAACGGCCAGCTGTCGGAAGAGGACGCCAAGAAGTCCGACAAGGCGCTGCGCGACGAATATATGAAGATCGCCGAGCGCCGCGTGCGCCTGGGCCTGGTGCTGGCCGAAATCGGCACCCGCCAGAACGTCCAGGTCTCGGACCAGGAAGTCAGCCAGGCGATCATGCAGGAAGCGCGCAACTATCCGGGCCAGGAGCGCCAGGTATTCGACTTCTACACCAAGAACCCGGCGGCCTCGGCGCAGATCCGCGCGCCGATCTACGAGGAAAAGGTCTGCGACCTGATTTTCGCCCTGGCCAAGGTTAGCGAAAAGCCGATCAGCAAGGACGACCTGCTGGCCGATGACGAAGACTAATTCTCAGTATTGTCAGAGGATTTGAAAAAGGGGCTCCGGCAACGGGGCCTCTTTTTTTATTTCACGATCGATGCTAGGGTACGCGGAATAAACGCGCGTAAACAATAGAGTTGCGCCAAACAAAACGGGGAAAACATGCATAAATATTTGATCGCGACCGCCATTTTGGCGGCGCTGACGGCTGCGTCGCCACGGGCCGTCATGGCTGAGATAGCGCCGCAGGCGGCTGCAACGCTTGAGGCGGCGCCGGTGGTGGCATCCGCCGATGCCGATCTGATGACACGCAAGCGAGCGCTGGTCCGGCGGTATTTTGAAGCCGTCAATTTCGACAAGACGATGGATGCCACTTTTGAAGCCATCGCGGCGGGAATGACCGAGGATGTTCCTTACCCTTATGACGATAACAGTAACAGCACGATAATTGCGAATATCGAGTACAAGAACGCGGCCGCGCAAGCCCTGGTCCAGACGATGGCTGAGATCAGGCCGAAATATATGCCTAAATTTATCGACATCTATGCCGACGCCTTCACCGAGGATGAACTAACCCAGATGGTGAATTTCTATGAAAGCCCGGTCGGCCAATCGATCGCGGCCAAGCAGCCCGGGCTGGTGCCAAAGACGTATGCGGTCATGACGGCCCTCCAGCCGGAAATTCAGGCCATTGAACTCGATAAAACCTGCGCCATAGTTTTCAGAACTGACACCTGCAAAGCCAAAAAGAAAAAACCCAAGCCGGCAAGCTGAGGCGGTTCAGCGCGGCTTGGCCTTAAAGACACGGTAGTAGCCCTTTTTCGCGGCGGCCAGCATTTCGCGGTCGCCGGCGGTGTCACCATAGGCGACCTCCAGCTCGAACGATTCGCCGAAGACCTCGCGCAGGCGGCACATCTTCTCCGCGCCCCGGCAGTTGGGGCCGTCGAGATCGGGTTGCAGGCGCCCGTCGGCGGAAAACCCCAGCCGGGTGCCGATCACCCGGTCGGCGCCGATCATCTTGCCGAACGGCGCGACCAGCAACTGGGGAGAGGCGGTGACGATGACGCGCTGCCGGTCGGGGCGGTCGTGCGCTTGCCAGGCCTTGAGCGCGTCGGGGCGGAACAGGCGCAGGCCTCTGGTGGTGGCGAAGGCATTGGCCAGAAGTTCAAGATCATCCTGAGAAACCGGCCCTAATAACTTGTACAATAATCGGGATTTCAGGGCGCCCCGATCCTTGGTCTTAAGATAGTCGGCGCCCAGGGACGGTTGCGTCACGAAGCTCATGCCGACTTTTAGCGCGCTTTTTGCATACAGCAGGAAGCTGATGAAGCTGTCCCGATAGGTCAGGGTGCCGTCGAAATCGAAGGCAATCACCTTGCGGGCAACGGATTCGGCGACAGGTTGGTGCGGCATGGGGTTACTCTTGCCTGGGGATGGCGCGACGGGTGTGACTTTTATTCCGCAGCTTTTATCCCATATTGGAGCGTGTGAGCGAAAGATTGATCGGCGGGCAGTGTTGAGGCATCCTCGAAACTGTGCATAAATGCGGATCGGTGGGCGAACGTGTTGGATGCCGGCGGCCCGATTAGGCTTTGGTAAAGGCTTAAGGGGTTAAGGTGCCGGTTTGTTGTGCGGGCGGGATGGCGCGGTCGAAGGCACCGCATATACCCACCGCTTGAAGGTGAAAAGAAGCATATGACCAAAGCCGCGACGGGCGACAGCAAAAGCACTCTGTATTGTTCTTTCTGCGGGAAGAGCCAGCATGAGGTGAGAAAGCTCATCGCCGGGCCTTCCGTATTCGTCTGCGACGAATGCGTCG
>CAYULN010000327.1:0-4836 GCA_964445605.1 uncultured Caulobacteraceae bacterium
CAAAACTGGAAGCCGATACGCCATTCAAAGGACTGGTACGACCGCCTTAAGAGCGACCCCACGACCAAGTCAGTCCTGGCGCGTTTCATCACGGAGGTTCTGCCTGAGACGCGGGACCGATACGGAGTTGCACTGGCCACCGAATTGACGAAACTCTCGGACGGCCTAACGCCCGCATTCATCCAGGCCGCCTTGGCGACAGTGGACGAAGGTCACGAGTTCGCGTCCTCAACGATTGCGGCGGGGGCAGTATCAGATCTGGATGGTTTTGAAGCCGTTGTCGATGCGGCTTCTGCGGTGGCCGAGCGCGTTTGGCAAGGTGACGCTAGTTGGAGCGAGACCGCCCTTCGTATCGCCAACGAAGAATTCAGCGACGAGTATGCCGACCACCTGTCAGAAAACGACGACGGCTACACGGCCGATAGTTATCTCAGAGCCTTCGTTGAAGAGGCGCGGGCTAAGGGAGATTGGCGCCGGATAGCCGACCACAGACATATCAAGCACCTTGCCAGACAATGGTTGCGCGCGCTCCTCGACGAAGATGCGAATCCGTCACCGGCCGAATTGATCCAGTTGCATCAGGTTGTGGGAAACACCGATCAAGAAGACGACTTTTGGAGGGTTGCCCGCCTTCACTGGAGCGACGATCTCCGCGCCTTCCTCCTCGCACGCCTGATTGCCGGTCATACCAGCGCAGACGTCAGAAGCTCAGCCACAGTGTGTTGGGCGCTGTGCGTCTCACAGAACTTTGCCGAAGTAACAAGTCTATTGCAGAACTCGGGAAACACCGATCGACTGTGCGAGTTGGCGATTGATCTTGGAAGAACACAATCAGGCTTCTGGACTCGGTCCGACGGCGACGTGGCAGTTCTGAATGCTTCGCAGGTATCCCTGCCGACTCCCTGGCCTGAAATCGCCAGCGCCCGCTCATCAAAGGAGCCAATTCAGCTATCCGACGCGGCCATAATGGCGCTTCAACAGGCGGGACCGATAGATGAAACGCTCGCTACATTCCGTGTGCAAGTTGCGAGTTCATCGAGCTTGGACTGCCGCCAGGACATCCATTGGCTGATGGAGAATGGCGATCGCCGGGACAATGTGGTTTCCGCAATTGAGGCCGCCGTAACGAGGGGTATGACCGATATGATTTCGGCCGGCCTCCATCACAAGTTCGCACATGTTCAAGCAATCGCATTGAATGAACGGGCGAAAACACTTGAGGCGCCGTTTCCTGCTGAGATCTTGGGATTGATTGCAGCCCAAGGTTACCCCATTCGCCGAGCCATCGTTGACCTTCTCGCCGCCAACCCGCATCCAGCACACCTCGACACCCTTATTGAGCTGTTGGCCGATGGATATGCCGAACGGTCCCACTATGGAGATGAGGCGGAGCACCCCATCGCCCGCAGAGCGGCCGAAGCGATCGAACACGGACAATATGATGTAACAGCCCACCTCGATCAAATATGGGCCATCGCGGAAGAAACCTACGATGCATCAGTGCGCTTCCATATTTACTGGTTGGTCACCGCAACTGGGAATTACGAACGACAGCTCGCTGTGCTGAAAGTGGCGGTTCAGGCCGAGCGCAGAAGTATTCGCCATATTGCATCCGGAGCGCTTCGTACGAACTGGCAAAAGCTCGATCAGCGGATCGTCGACTTGATCAAGACGGTCTGGATACGTCGCAAGTGGGAACCGGTTGCCGCGGATTTCGCAATCATTTTGGGTGCACGGGCCACGGATCAAGTCATACTCGAAGCTTGCGAGTCCCTCGCTGCTGATCGGGACCGCCGCGTGATTATGTTAGCCATACTTGCCATGGTGAAAGAACGGAGCCCAGCTCTCGCCAATCGAATCGCAGCGATGCTCCCACCGAGAAACAAGGTTGTGCCCCTAGTGCTTTCGGATTCCTGGAACCTCATTTCCGCGAAATCGCTGGAAAGGCTAGGTGGCACCGCGGCAGTCAAAGCGGTGATGAGTCTCGTCGCCCCGTCAGACAGTTGACACCTCGGACTTACGTCACACTACATTTTCGCATGTGCGATCTTCACAAGATGTTGCAATGCTTAATAAATTTTCCTCGACAATTGGTTAGTAATTACGATAGCAATCGTCATTCGCTACCTTGACGAGTTTACCAGAGGATGGCGACCTGCGGGGATATAGTTGGGTCACTTATGGTACACATTGCTGCATGGCGACGGTTGGGAGGAGCGATGCCACGCTCTCCTCGCCCTGAAGCATGCAGCGGATTACCAGCCCATTACTGATAAAGGCGGAGATTTCGGCCTGGACGGCATCGTCGTCTGTAATAATTTGGCTTATCAGGCGTATGGGCTTGAGCCCGGAAACCAGGATCCCGCCAAATCCGTCAAGGACAAAATCCACCGCGATATAACAAAGCTAAAGAAAAACGCGGATGAGATTGCTCCCCTGTTCGGGAGTCAGCAACTTAAACGTTGGGTGCTGTTGCTCAATCAGGACATCCCTCATAGCAGCATACATGCCTATGCGAAGACGAAACAGGACTGGTTGATCTCCGAGGCCATCCCTTACGTCGCAGACGACTTCCAGATAATCATTCAGACGCCCACCTTTTTCGAAACCGAAAATCTGGAATACCAAAAAAAGAAGGACGATAAAGTCGAGGTTGGATTTGATGCAATTGAAGCACCCGATCTCGATGGCCTGCGTACCAATCCCAATTTCATCACAGTTTACGACAAATTCCGCGTAATTTCGGATACCGATCAGGACGCGGAATTCTTGGCCTACAAGGAGGTCAAGAACCATATTGAGAATGGCATCCAGATCGATGCCATTCGCACCCGTGAACCGGATTTTTATAGCGAAATCGAAACAGTTCGCAGCGATGTCGAAGCTGATGCCAACGAAGGAAGCATGCTGGAGGGAAACTTCAACTCCTATTCAAATGCCAAAAACACCCTAGAACAAAGACTAAATCATAAAATTGGGAACAGGCTAGGACAACAAACGCTGGCTAATGTCCGCAAGTACATTATTGCCGATTGGCTGGTTCGGTGCCCTCTGCGGTTCAAAGCTAAGACACAGCCCAAGCATGATTAAACTTGAATTCACACAGCGAAATGTCGATGTCCCGGCGGACCTGCGGTTGTACCGCCGGTTAGCAATGGTATGCATATCCGCCCACGAGTGCTGCAAGGGTAACACCGCCTCCTTCAAACAACTTCACTTCATCAACTCTTTGTACCTGGACCTTCGCTTTCGCGAAATATACTTCGAGTATAAATCGCGGCGAATATCCCTGAAGATTTTGACGCCCTCGGCGGACCCCTATCTCAACAGGTGCGTGAATTACGCCTTAGGCATCGGATTGCTGGCGCCAAAACCAATCAAAAGCAGCTTCAAACTCATGCTTTCCGATTCCGGCAAGCAGTTTGTTGCCAATCTCAAAGGCCAAAATCTCGCCGAGGACATATTCGCCATCTCTCAGGAGGTTGGCAAAATCTCGGAAACCGAGATTAACAATGCCCTGCGCATCGGGTGACTCATGCAAATGAAATATAACTGTCTCAAGCTCGACATCGGTACATTTGGCGGTCGCCGCGCGTCGTCCTTCCTTGAGTTTTCCCCTGGAGCTACCCTGATCCTCACGGATGACAACACCCAAGGGAAGAGCACGATTATAAATGCGCTGGCCGTCGGACTAGGTTTCGATGACCTGGTGAAGAGTAACGTAACAGCCCTGGTCAAGGATCAAATCAAAATTGAAGGCAAGGACAGGGCCATAACTGATGCGGCCATCTACGTCGAAATCGAAAACCAGGCCGGACAGAAGATGGCCGTCAAACGCGAAATTAAGCCCGAGTTTTCGCAAGGCATTCTCGTGTTTCACGGTCCGCTGAAAGACTGGGATGAAAGGCGCCTGGAAGAATTTTACCTCGGTAAGAATTCATATAACGACACACGTGGCTTTCATCGCTATCTGTGCGAGTTCATAGGCTTCCCAGACATCCAGGTTGTTTCGTCTGACGAGGAAACCTCGCGGCTCTATTTTGAATACATCCTCTCCGCTGTCTTTATTGAGCAAAAGCGGGGTTGGTCAGATATCATGGCAAATGCGCCCTATTATCGGGTCAAAGATCCTAAAAAATCAACGATCGCCGAATTACTGGGCTTAACCTATTTGCAAACCAGCCTTCTTCGGAACAGCCTCAAGGTAGAGGTCGAACGGTTGGCCAATATTTACGCATACCAGTATGATATCCTGGTGAAGTTAGTCCGGTCAAAGGGTTTCGCACTGCGCGGTGTTCCCGCCGACGTCACTTCAGAAACGTGGAACCCTCACGCTCTTCGAATCGCTCCGGGAGTTGAAGATCGATTGCTTCCGGATATCTTGCTAAACCTCCGTACGGACCTAAAAAATCTTGACGTTCCTGTCGCCCCGACGGCTGACAGCGGAGCCATATCAGACCAAATTCTTGAAATATCCAAGACCTTGGCAGGACAAATAACGCGACGGAAGGAATTAGACACCGCGATTTCGACCGCAACCTCGGCGCTGGGCCGGTATCAGCAACGCATGGATACCTTGGTCAAAGATCTGAAAAAAAACAAAGAAGAACAAAAGATCGAGAAAATATTTGCCGGCGACCGATGGACCGATGGTCATCAATGTCCTGTGTGCGAACAACCAATTGATGGCACCTTACTGTCTCAGGTCCGTAGCTTTCCGACGATGACGATTGGCGAGAATGTCAAATATATTGAAGAGCAGAAGGAACTGCTGGAAAGCGTCATCAAGGTCGAACAGTCCAAAATCAAGCAGTTAAACGAACAGTCGTCAGGATT
>CAYULN010000328.1:0-14771 GCA_964445605.1 uncultured Caulobacteraceae bacterium
CTGAGCCTGCACGGCTATTGATATGCTGACGGCGGCGCAGGAACTGGTGCAATTCGGGACGCGCCTGGAAGGGCTGGACTACAAGCCGCGCCAGGGCGCCTATGGCATCCTGGTGCGCGACGGCCGCATCGCCTGCGTTCAGGTCGGCTACAGCAAGTTCACCTATGACCTGCCGGGCGGCGCCATCGAAGCGGGGGAAACGCCCGAGCAAGCGTTACAGCGCGAATATCTCGAGGAAACCGGTCTGCTGATCCGCGTCACCAAGCCGGTGGTCGAATTCCGCCACTATTTCCTGCTGGAGGACGGCACGCCGTACAACAACCACAGCCGCATCTTCGAGGTCGAGTTCGTGGCCGACCGCCCCGCGGGCAAGGTCGAGGCCGATCATGAACTGATCTGGCTGCCGCCGCTGGAAGTTATCAAGCGGATCACCAAGGAGGGCTATGCCTGGGGCATCGTCAACTGGTTACGGCGCCGCGACTAGAAGCCGGGTTGAAAATTTCGCATAGCGAGGCGTCTATTTGACGCGGTAAATCAAGCGTCATCAGAGGCTTTCGAGGCAGCTCCAAAGGTTTGGAAGCGTGCGTGCACATGTGGGGGTTGTGGCGTTACATCAATTCGCTCTAAGCTCAAGCCTTGCCGATCCGGTATGATAGGGTTTTAGAGGGGGGCTGAATGATAGTTGGCTATGACGACATGCACTTGGCGATCGCAGGGGAATTGGCCCTGCCAGACGTCATCGCCGGGAAGATGGGGACGCTGATGCGGCTCCGCGCCGAACTTCTTGGAAAAAGTTCTATGCCCTTGCCCGTTTTGTTTTCTTTTCTGGAGAAGGCATGCCGCGCAAATCATGTCGATGTGTTTTATGACGATGCCGGTGTAGCAACCGGCTATTGTATTTGGGCGTATACAGACTCGATTTCCACGCAGGAACGTGGAGAGTATCACTTTTCCGCAAAAGACTTGGCGGGAAAGGCTGCTGGGATTTATATTGTCGATTTCGCGGTCAAAAACGCACAGCTAAAGCAGGTTCTTATTTATTTGCTATCTAAATCTGGATTTGAGGCTCCCTTTGTGAAATTCTTTAGAAGAAGGAAAAGTGGGCAAAAATTTTATATTTGGAACACAGAAAAGATACGGTTGGTGCAGGGCCGAGTAGGTCGAAATGCAACAGCTGAACCCGTAGGTTAATAAAAATATGACCGAAGTAGAGCAAAAAGCAAAAGAAAATCTTGCTGTCGTTTTAAATAGACCGCCTTACCACAACGCTATAGTCGCAGCAATAAGGCATTTTAACGGCGCGAGGGAGCTTGGCGCGGCATCATCTGTTCTTTCAAAATACTATCCTGGAGGTATTACCGAGAGTCAGGCCTTAAAATTTTTGAATATGACAATACTTCGTGAGCACATTCAATGCGCGGTGGCGCCGGATGGGA
The DNA here is from genome assembly GCA_964445605.1 of uncultured Caulobacteraceae bacterium. Classification (GTDB taxonomy): domain Bacteria; phylum Pseudomonadota; class Alphaproteobacteria; order Caulobacterales; family Caulobacteraceae; genus Asticcacaulis. The sequence continues at coordinate 1,437 of CAYULN010000328.1, forward strand.
CAGCGGAGGCTTTTATTGTATGGGGCTGGATCTCTGAACGTACAATCGAAGCTAAGGTTTTTCCTCCGGCCATTCAGCTTCATCATCTCGCCGCCAACGAAGGCAGTCATTTGTGCTTGCTGTTATCGGTGGGCAAGCCAGAGGCGGTAGTTCAACTTGTGAAGTGCTGGTTTGAAGACGTGGTATTACCTGAAAGGGAATTTTACGTTTACCCAGGCATTGTTGACGGCGGAAAAATGGAAAGATTTGAAGCCGCCAATAAAACTGAACTGATACGCAGACTTGTGTTTACTAAGCAGCGCTCAAAATAAGCCCCCGGTGAAACATGACACAACTTGAAGCGGAGCGGGTTTCCCAAGACTTTGCATTTTTAGCGCCGGACCAAACCCGGGCCCTATTTGAAACTCAAAATGCAAGTGTGCCTGTCCAATTGCGGCGGGTCCCGGATGGGCAAGTGCTTTGGCTAAACGAACGCGCCATGCATGCGGATCCGAAGTTTGTCGAATTTCGCGGCGATCTTGACCGCTACAAGGCGCATCTCGTCGAGTCATGCGCTTTCTCTACCGACGGGACCGGAGCTGAAACGGCTACCGGGTGGGCGGATCGATATGGCGGGCAGGGAATCGGCGCGTGTGGCGGCAGCGCGCGCGCCGCGTTCGTAAACGGCTACCATGTCAAGGGTATCGGCAAAACACCCCTTTTAAGCGCTCGGAATGACGAGGCGCATTCCACCGGATGCGTATCCCTTGATGAGGCTATAAGGGAAACGATTTTCAGCGAAAAAATGAGCCAATTTCCTTGGTCGGTCGTGCCAAATCTGGCCATACTGACGACGGGTCTCGATTTCGGCGCCGACATGCCCCCAGGTTTATCGGGCTCCGAAGGGGGAGGCAAGGTATTGGTTGTCCGCCCTGCTTTTCTGCGTCCTGCGCATTTTGAAAGAGCCGTCGCGGCTGTTCTTCCGGATATTAAGACCGGCGAGAAGGACGCGGCAAGAGTCGTCCACATGATCAAGGGTTTGCTTGCTCTGACAGGTCAAGAGAGTCTTCGTGATGTTTTCTTGCGGTTTTGGGCGCGTTGGGCGGAGCAATTGGCGTATGGCTTGGTGAACCGGCTTTCGCAGCACGCGCATTCGACTTCAAACATATGTTTAAGCGGTCAGCTGATTGATTTCGGCGCGGCGCGTTCCTTTAGTTCGAACCGTTCAATAAGGATTCGGCCAGGCGCCTTGCCTCATGGGGCGGATTTGGATGCTGTAATGAGGTCGGTAAATTTAACAACGGAAAGCTTATCCTGGTATGGAGGGGAATTGGATATTGAAGATCGTGATAAGAAAGAAATTATAAGAGTTTATAATAGAAAATTCATTGAATCCATTCTATCGCTTACGAACCTTCAAAGGGATATTAAAGCTTTTATTTTCTCTGATAAAACTTTGGAAATGATTACACAATCGGCGCTTCAATGCGGCGAATTCAAGAATTATATTAAACGGGCCTTTCTTAATCTGAGTGAGCACAAATCCGGCCCGAACACTGACCAGGAAGACGCGTATAACGTCAATATTGAAAGGGCCATAAAGGCTTTATTTTCGCGTGAAGAATTGAAATCCTTAATTTCTGCTACGGATATAGACAAGTTAAAAATTTCGGGAAGATATGATATTGAAAGCTTGTCCTTTTTGAGTGTTCGCACCAAGGTTAGAGACATGCTGAGCGCCACCGATTTTCTCCTTGATGGCCAGTCCATAAAAGACTTCATTGAGGGGGAGCTGTCATAATGCGGGTTTAAGGCGCGCTTCCTTTTCAGGCCGGGTCGCGGCGAAGAATGAATTCGTCATCCAGCGTGCCGCCGACCGGGAACTGATATTCGCCGACCTTTTCGAAGCCATAGGATTTGTAAAGCGCCTGGGCGCGGTGGTTCAGGCTCCAGACGCCGATCCATTGCGGGGCGTCGCCATATTGCGCAGCAAAGTGGTCGAGGGCCAAGGCCATCAACTGCTTGCCGAGCCCGGCGCCCTGGGCGCGGCTATGGACGTAGAGGCGCTTGATTTCGCCCTCGCTGTCCGGACGGGCAGCGGGATGGGGCAGGCCTACGGGTGCGCATTGCACGTAGGCGACGGCCGCGCTGTCGTCATCCCGGATCATCCGCCAGAATTGCTTGTCGCCGGCCATTTCGGCCGCCAGGGCTTCAGACGTGTAGTGCCTGGCGAGGAAGGCGCGCAAATCCTCCGGCGGATAGAGGTGGCCGAAGGTCTCGCTGAACGTCTCGGTCGCCAAAGCGGACAGGGCCGACAGGTCGGCGGCCGTGACGGCTTGGGCGTGCATTTACGCCGCGCTGGGCCGCAGCTTGGCCCAGGCGTCGACGAAGGCCTTGGCCTTCTTGTAAACCACTTCGGCGGTGTCGCCCGGTTTGAACACGCTGGAGCCGATGCCGAAACCGGCGGCGCCGACCTCGAGATAGACGTCCATATTGTCCGGATCGATGCCGCCGACCGGGAAGACCGGCATCTGCTTGGGCAGCACGGCCTTGAGCGCCTTCAGACCCTTCGGTCCGGCCAGTTCGGCGGGGAACAGCTTGAGCGCATCGGCGCCGGCTTCGATGGCGGAAAAGGCTTCGGTGGCGGTGTAGAAGGCCGGGAAGGAGATCAGGCCGAGCGCCTTGGCGCGGCGGATGACGTCCGGGTTGGCGTTGGGCGAGATGACGATCTGACCGCCGACCGCTTTCAGCGTCTCGACATCGGCAACGGTCAGGACGGTGCCGGCGCCGACAATGGCGCGGTCGCCGAAAGCGCTGGCCATGGCTTTGATGCTGTCGAACGGATCGGGCGAATTGAGCGGCACCTCGATGATTTTGAAACCGGCCTCGATGAGCATTTCACCGATGCCCAGCGCTTCGCTCGGCCGAATGCCGCGCAGGATGGCGACCAGGGGCAGGGTGTCGAGGGCCTGACGCCAGCGCGTCATCAGATCGGTCATAGCAGATGTCCTTGTTGCGCCAGTTCCCACAGGCCGGCCGCCGAAGCGTCGTCGCCGTTGTGGCGCGTGACGTCGGTGAAGCCCGCCTTGGTCAGGGCGCGTTGGTAGAGATTGATCAGGGCGCCGTCGCCGATAAGCCCGACGGTAGTCGGGCCGTTTTTGGGCAAGCCGTTCTTGGCCTTGCCCGCGCCGATTTCCGCGCCGATCAACAGACCTGACAGATAGGACGACAGATGCGCCGGCGCAATGCGGTTGAACAGGGCTTCGGTGCGTACCGAAAACAGCAGCGACAGGATGGACGTATCTGCCAGAGACCGCTCGACGCCGTCCAGGAAGCTCTTTTCGTCATCGACCGTGTCGGCCATCAGCACGCCGAGGATCGAATGGGCCTTCAGCATCTGGAACATTTCGCCGGTCATGTAGCTGAGGAAGCTGGTGACCTCGCCGTTTTCGATGCGGGCCCATTTGCTGTGGGTGCCGGGCAGGATGACGATGCCGTCGCGCAGGCCCTGTTTCATCAGGCCGACGATCTGGGTCTCCTCGCCGCGCATGACGTCGGTGACGCCGGTGTCCGGGTTTTGCGACGACAGGCCGGGGACGATGCGGACCTTGAGCTTTTCCGAAGGGGGCGTGGCGAAACCTTGCGCGAAGGCGTCGAAACCGGCCGGGCATTGGGCATAGGGCGCCTCGATCCAGCCTTGGCGGGAACCGACCATGCCGGACAACAGGACCGGCAGCTCCGGATGGGCGAACGGACCGGTCATCATCGACTGCAGGGCCTGTTCGAAGCTCAGGCCGCCCAGGTTCTTCAGGCCGATATGGGCGGTGTGGCGGGCCACGACCTTGCCGTCGGCGTCGTAGAGGAACAGGCGGAAATTGGTGGTGCCCCAGTCGGCGGCCAACAGGGCGGGGGAGGCGGTCATAGGATCAGCTCAGTAGTCGTTATTTAGTGTCTCCAAAGTGCTTCTTTGCACTTTGGCAAGGGCGACTGCCCGCCCGAGCTTATGCGAGGAGCCTCGCGGCGCTTGAGCGACAAAAAACACTACCCCTTGAACTTTTGCGGTTCAAGGCCGGTATGGCCGCGCAGGTAGACGGACGGGATTTCGAACAGGGTGCCGGCTTCCTTGTCCTTGCCCGGCGGCAGGCCTTCCGCCGCCGAGGTAACAAAAGCGCGGTCGAGATTGTCGCCGGCGAAGCAGATCGAGGTCGTCTGCTTGGCGGGCAGGTCGATGTGGAAATCCTCGCGGCCGTCGGTCTTGAAGCGCGTCACCCGGCCGATGCCCCAGTGGGCGATCCACAGGCCGCCCTGGGCGTCGAAGGTCATGCCGTCGGGGCCGCCCTGGCTCCGGCCAAATTTAAGGAACAGGCGCTTGTTGGCCAGTTCGCCGTCAGGGCCGATATCGAACAGGTAGACTTCGGAGACGCCGGTGTCGGTGTGGTAGACCTGGGTGTGGTCGGGCGTGAAGGCCGGGCCGTTGGCGATCCGGTACGGGCCGTCGACTTCGGTCACTGTCATGTCGGTGTTGAGGCGGTACCAGGCGCCGGAGGTCTTCTGCACCGGCTTGTGCATCGAGCCGGCCCAGATGCGGCCGCGGTCGTCGGCCTTGGCGTCGTTCAAGCGGTTGAGCGGCTCATGCGGATGCGGGTTGTGGATGTGCTTGACGGTCAGCGGATCGAGCGTGACCTCGGCGAAGCCGCTCATAAAGCCGCCGATGAAGCCGCCCTTTTCGCGTTCGATGACCCAGCAGATGTGTTCCGGGAATTCCCAGGTGCGGCTTTCGCCGTTCAGGTAATAGGCGTTGAGTTTGTTTTCGAGGATGTTGACCCAGTAGACGCACTGGTCGCGCTTCGACCACAGCGGGCCTTCGCCGAGCAGGGCGCCGGGGGCTGAGCGGCGGATGATCTTGTCCATCTTGTTTCCGAACATGGGGTCTCCTCAGGCCGATTTTTATATCTGTTTTATTGACCTAACCGGACGGAGAGGGGTTGTCCAGCCTACCATTCCCGCACGTAACCGTCGGGGCCGCGCCAGGCCGGATTGCGCCACGGCGGGCAGTCCTTGCTCATCTCGCGCACCTTGGCCTCGTCGATCTCGACGCCGAGGCCGGGGCCGGTCAGGGCTTCGACATAGCCGTCCTTCACGTCGAACACTTCCGGGTTCTTCATGTAGGTCAGCAGGTCGTGGCCGCCAGTGTTGTAATGGATGCCGAGCGACATTTCCTGGATGGTATGGTTGGGTGTCGACAGGGCGACCTGCATGCAGGCGCCGAGTGCGATCGGGCCAAGCGGGCAGTGCGGGGCAACGGCGACGTCATAGGCTTCGGCCATGGCGGCGATGCGCTTGACTTCGGAGATGCCGCCGGCGTGGCTGAGGTCAGGCTGGATGATATCGACGGAGGCTGCCTCGAAGAACGGCTTGAAGTCCCAGCGGCTGTACAGGCGTTCGCCCAGGGCGATCGGCAGGGAGGTCAGTTTCGACAGCTGGGCGATGGCCTCGGGATGTTCGCTGAGCAGCGGCTCCTCGATGAACAGCGGCCGGACCGGCTCCAGCGCGGCGGCGACCTGCTTGGCCATCGGCTTGTGGATACGGCCGTGGAAGTCGATGCCGGTGTCCAGTCCCAACGCCTTGACGGCGGTAACGCGTTCGACGATTTCGTTCAGGACGCGCGGTGAATCCAGCCAGCCCATGTCCTCGGAGGCGTTCATCTTGACGGCCTTGAAGCCTTGGGCCAGGCGGGCCTTGCCGGCATCGACCACGTCTGACGGGCGGTCGCCGCCAATCCAGGCATAGACGGCGACGCGGTCGCGCACCCGGCCGCCGAGCAGTTGCCAGACCGGTACATTGTGACGCTTGCCCTTGATGTCCCACAGGGCCTGGTCGAAGCCGGACAGGGCCGACATCAATACCGGCCCACCGCGATAGAAGCCGAGGCGATGGAAGACTTGCCACATGTCCTCGATGCGCTCGGCGTCGTGGCCTAAGAAACGCTCGCGGATTTCGGCATAGACCGCTTCGGAAGCCTCGGTATGGCCTTCCAGCGAGGCCTCTCCCCAGCCGACCAGCCCGTCGCTGGTTTCCACCCGCACGAACAGCCAGCGCGGCGGCACGGTGAAGGTCTCGATCTTGGCGACGGTCGAGGCCGTGGCGGTGAAGGACCCGGAGGCGGGCATGGTGTTCATGGCGGTTCCCGTGTGGCTTGGCCTTACCGCCTAAGCCGAGACGGCCGGACGGTCAAGATATAGTATTACAATAAAGACGCGTGAACGCGGTAATTCCGCCAATATTTCTCGTAAAAATTGCCGAACGCGTAGTGCGAGAATCATCGCACAAAAGCTGGGTTTATTTGCGCGGTTATCTTGACGTTCGCGTCAAGTAAGTGCATCTAGGCTAGATGGCTTAAACGCTTCGGAGGAAATCCGACCCCATGTCCAGTAAAATGCCCGGCCCCGAAAACTCAGCCTATATCTACGATCATGTCCGATCGCCGCGCGGTAAGGGCAAAAAGGACGGCAGCCTGCACCAGATCACGGCGCTCGACCTGTCGAAGCAGGTTCTGGCGGCGGTACGCGATCGCAATGGGCTGGATACGGGCCTGGTCGACGACGTGTTGTGGGGGTGCGTGACGCCGGTTGGCGAAGAGGGCGGAGATATTGCCCGTGCCGCCGTGCTGGCGGCTGGTTATGCGCAAACGGCTGGAGGCGTGCAGGTCAACCGGTTCTGCGCCTCGGGCCTTGAGGCCGTCAATATCGCCGCCGCCAAGGTGGCGTCGGGTGAAGCCGACATGGCCATTGGCGGCGGGGTGGAAAGCATGAGCCGGGTGGCCATGGGTTCGGACGGCGGCGCCTGGGCCATCGATGTGGCGGGGGCCTTTCCGCAGTATTTCGTGCCACAGGGCGTATCGGCCGACATGATCGCCACCAAGTGGGGCTTTTCGCGCACCGATGTCGACGCCTTCGCGGTCGAGAGCCACAAGCGCGCCGCCAAGTCATGGAGCGAGGGCCGGTTCAAGAAATCGGTGCTGTCGATCAAGGACCAACTGGGCGTGACGGCGCTCGACCACGACGAGACGGTGCGGCCGAATACCGATATGCAGATCCTGGGTGGCTTGAACCCTTCGTTCGCCGCATTGGGCGAGATGGCCTTCGACGCGGTGATCGGTCAGCGTTATCCTGAGGTCGAGCGCGTCAATCACGTGCACACGCCGGGCAATTCGTCGTCGATCGTCGACGGGGCGGCGGCGGTCCTGGTCGGGTCGAAAGCGGCCGGCGGGATGAGCGGGATCAAGCCGCGTGCCCGCATCCTCGGCACCGCGTCGATCGGCTCGGAGCCGTCGATCATGCTGACCGGGCCGTCCTACGTCACCGAGAAGCTGCTGAAAAAGCTCGGTATGAAGGTCAGCGACATCGATCTTTACGAACTGAACGAAGCCTTCGCGTCGGTCGTGCTGCGCTACATGCAGGTGCTGGATATTCCGCATGACAAGCTCAATGTCTGCGGCGGCGCCATCGCCATGGGGCACCCCTTGGGCGCCACCGGGGCGATGATCCTCGGCACCCTGGTCGATGAACTGGAACGGTCGGGTAAATCGACGGGCCTGGCGGTATTGTGCGTCGGCGGCGGCATGGCCACCGCCACTGTAATTGAACGCGTTTAAGGAGCCGGGACGATGGAAAACTTCAAGACCGAACTCGACGCCGACGGCATCCTGGTCTGCGCCTTCGACGTGCTCGGCAAGACGATGAACACCTTCACCAAGGCGGCCCTGGGCGACTTGGAACAGATCGCCATCCGCGCCAAGAGCGATGCCGCCGTCAAGGGCGTGATCCTGACCTCAGGCAAGACGACCGGTTTCTGCGCGGGCGCCGACCTGGAGGAAATGATCGGCGGAGCGTGGGAGAAGACGGGCGGCCAGAAGCTGGAAGGCGAGGCGGCGCTGAAGGCGACCTTTGACGCGGCGTTCGAGATGAACCGCGTCTATCGCCTGCTCGAAACCTGCGGCAAGCCGGTGGTCGCCGCCATCAACGGATTGGCCTTGGGCGGCGGTCTGGAAGTGTCGCTGGCCTGCCATCATCGCGTGTTGTCGAACGGCCCGAAGGTGCAGGTGGGGCTGCCGGAAATCAAGATCGGCCTGTTCCCCGGCGGCGGCGGCTCGCAGCGCTTGCCGCGGCTGATCGGGGCGCAGGCGGCGCTGATGGCCATGTCGGAAGGCAAGTCGTTCAAACCGCAGGAAGCCCTGGCGGCGGGCGTGGTCCACGAACTAGCCGACGACGACAAGGTGGTCGAGGCGGCGAAAACCTGGATCAAGACAAAAGGCGACGCGACGGCGCCATGGGACAAGAGCGACTTCAAGATCCCTGGCGGCGGCCCCTATCATCCGGCGGGCAGCCAGGTGTTCATCATGGGCAACGCCTTGCTGCGCAAGCAGTCGTACGGGAATTATCCGGCGGTCATCAACCTGATGCACTCGGTCTATGAAGGGCTGCAACTGCCGTTCGACACCGCCATCAAGGTCGAGAGCCGCTTCTTCGCCAAGACGCTGATGACGCCGCAGGCCAAGGCGATGATCCGTACCTTCTTCTTTTCGATGCAGGCCCTGGGCAAGGGCGCGGGGCGCCCGTCCGGCGCGCCGAAGTCCGAGTTCAACCAGGTGGCCGTGCTGGGCGCCGGCATGATGGGCGCCGGCATCGCCTATGTCACCGCGCTGGCCGGCATCAAAGTCGTATTGGTCGACCGCGACCAGGAGTCGGCCGACAAGGGGAAGGCGCACTGCGCCGACCTGATTGGGAAGTCGGTGTCGCGCGGCAAGATGACAAAGGAAAGGGGTGAGGAGATCCTGGCCCTGATCACCGCCACGCCGGATTACACTGCGCTCAAGGGCTCCGACCTGGTGGTCGAGGCGGTGTTCGAAAACACCGATCTAAAGGAGAAAGTGACCAAGCAGGCCGAGGCCAATCTGGCTGACACGGCGGTGTTCGGCTCCAATACCTCGACCATTCCGATCTCGTTGCTGGCCACCGCTTCGGCGCGGCCGAAGAACTTCATCGGCATCCACTTCTTCTCGCCGGTCGACAAGATGATGCTGGTCGAGATCATCATGGGCAAGGAGACGTCGCAGGAGACTTTGGCCAAGGCCATCGATTATGTGGTGAAGATCAAAAAGACGCCGATCGTCGTCAACGACGCGCGCTATTTCTTCGCCAATCGCTGCTTCATTCCGTTCACCGCGGAAGGCATGATCATGTGGTCGGAAGGCATCGCCCCGGCCCTGATCGACAATGTCGGGCGGATGACCGGCATGCCGCGCGGGCCGCTGGAGATGATGGACGACGTGGCGCTCGACCTGCTGACCAAGATAACCTCGGAAACCGCCAAGGCCGAGGGCGCCGCTTACAAGCCTATCCCCGGCGAAAAGGAAGTGGCGAAGATGGTCGCCGACGGGCGGCTGGGGCGCAAGAACGGCAAGGGCTTCTACGACTATCCGGCCGACAAGTCCTCGCCGAAGTCGCTGTGGCAGGGCGCCAAGGACATGTTCCCGGTGACCATGGCGGAAGCCGATCCGGCGCAGGTCGAGGAGTTGAAGAAGCGGCTGCTGTACACTCAAGCGGTGACAGCGGCGCGCTGCTTCGAGGAAGGTGTCATTTCTGATCCGCGCGAAGCCGATGTCGGCTCGATCCTGGGCTGGGGCTTCGCGCCGTGGTCGGGCGGCATCGTCAGCCTGATCGATGCCATTGGCACGGCGAAGTTCGTCGAGGAACTCGATCGCATGACGAAACTTTACGGCGAACGCTTTGCGCCGCCGCAATTGCTGCGCGATATGGCTGCGAAAAGCGAGACCTTTTACGGCCGCTTCGGCAAGGTGGAGAAGAAGGCGGCATAGGTTTTTGTTGCTACGATGTAACAATAGCGCCTTATTCCGGACCCGAACGCCGTTATGCGGATTGCCTGACGCGGCGACCCCGGTTATCGTCCCGTAACGGCTATTTCGCCACAGGGAGCAGGGGTTTTATGTTGAAAAATAGAGTTTTGGCCGGTCTTATCGCCGGTGCGGGCTTGGCGTTCATGGCGGCGACGCCGTTGCAGGCAATGGATATCGCCAAGGTCAAGGCGAAGGACACGCCGGAAGTCGGCAGCCTGCAGTCGGTGCAGGTGTGCGCGGCGTCGTTCACCGCTTCGGCCTATCTGGCGACCAAGGGCAGCGAGGACGCCGATCTGTACCTCAAGCTGGCCAAGGCGTGGGGGCAGGTCGCGGCGCAGATGACGGGCATCAGCTACAGCGACTACATCGACAAGAACCTGACTCCGGACATGCAGGCGCTTTACGACGCCGGCGACGATGTGGTCAATTTTTACCACATTTACTGCCTCAAGGCGACGCAGGACATGCTGAACAAGAAATAGCGGCTGTCCCAGCGCTTTTTCAAAAGCCCGGAGCTTGTGCTCCGGGCTTTTTTACTTGACCCTATTTTTACTTGACCCTCTGGCGGGCGCGACGGATGAATGGCCGCCGCGCCGTTATAAAAGAACAGATTCACAGAGGGAAATGCCATGTTCGATCGCCGTATGCTTTTGGGTTTGGCGGCCATAACCGCCGCGATGCCGGGCCTGGCCAAGGCGCAGAAGCAGGCCGATGCCAAGGCCACTTCAGGCGAAGGCTCGCCGGGCGCATCAGTACCGAGCGCTGCGCTCAAGCCGCAGTTGCCGATCCAGAACATCTGGCCGGGCGCGGCGCCAGGCGGCGAAAAGGTGACCGCCCAGGCGGCAACCGTGCTGCGCGGTAATGGCAAGGATCCGAACGATACGGCTTTTACCCATATTCACGATCCGTGGATGACGATGGCTAAGCCGGCCAAGCCGAACGGCGGCGCGGTGCTGATCGCGCCGGGCGGGGCCTATATCCGCGTGGCAGTGTCGAAGTCGAAGGACGATATGGATACTTGGCTGACCGACCTCGGTTACCACGTTTTCAAACTCGGCTACCGCCTGCCGGGCGATGGTTGGGCGGCTGGGCCGGACGTGGCCTTGCAGGATGTGCAGCGCGCCGTTCGCGTCATCCGTTCGCGGGCGCAGGAACTGGGGCTCGATGCCAACCGCGTCGCCGTCATGGGTTTCTCGGCTGGCGGCCATGTTGCCGGACTGTCGGCGACGCGTTTTGCCGATGCCGCCTATACGCCGGTTGACGATATCGACAAGTTATCGGCTCGGCCGGTCGCCGTGCTGATGGGCTATCCGGTGGTCACCGCCACTTTGCCCTACGCCCATGTTGGCTCGATCAACGAACTGATCGGCAAGACGCCGACCGATGAGCAGCGCCAGCATGCGTCCATCGAATTGCACGTGCCGGCCGACGCGCCGCCGACCTTCTGCTGCGCGACGACCGACGATCCGGTGGTGCCGCCGCGCAACGCCATCCTGATGTACCTGGCGCTCAAGGACAAGAAGATCGCTTCCGAACTGCATATGTACGAGGGCAATACGCACGGTTTCCCGCTGCATAACCGGGATGGGCAGCTTAATCCGTGGGCGGTGGAGGGGTTGACTTTCCTGGAGCGCCATGGCCTGGCCGCCAAGGTGTGACCTTGTGGTTTAGGGAATGTTAAGGGGCGCTGACTTAGCCTCTCCGGGCAAAGGCCGGGACGGCCCAGACTCATAAGAAATGCCAATGCTCGCAGAGGACCGCCAGGCGCTTGCTCCGCTTCCCGAAACTGTGGAGGTGGAGTCGGAATCCGCCGCCAAATTGCGGCAGGTGATCGCCACCATTTCCGAGATCGGCGGCTCGCTGGGGCTCGAACTGGTGTCGGTAGCCGGGACCATCGATGACGTGGTCAACCGCCATGCCCAGCAGATGCAGAAGCTGGATGCCCTGGCGCGCGCCGCCGACGAGGTGGCAAGCCAGAACGCCCGTATCGTCGAGATGGCGCACGACGCCGAGGCGGCGCTGGAAAAGTCATCACGCGAAGCCCGCGAACGGGTCGAGGCCAGCCTCGAGGCGATGACCGCCTGGGTGAGCAGCGCCGAAGGGGCCATGGCCAATATCTCCGGGTTGGCGCAGTCGCTGGCCAGCGTCGACACCATCGCCAAGTCGATCGAGACCATCGCCGCCAACACCAACCTGCTGGCGCTCAACGCCACCATCGAAGCGGCGCGGGCCGGCGACGCCGGGCGGGGTTTCGCGGTGGTCGCCACCGAGGTCAAGTCGTTGTCCGGCCAGACGCGTGAGGCGTCGCGCCGCATCCAGCAAACCCTGAGCGAACTGACCAAGGAATTCGACGCGCTCAACAAGATCAGCGCTGACAACCTGGCCATGGCGCGGCGCATGTCGGGGCAGTCTGGGGCTGATGACACGTCTTTGGCTTCGGTCAGCGACGCTTTTGACCGGGTACGTGACACCATTGCGGCCGTGTCTACCGGTGCCGCCGCCATTGAAGGCACCTCGCATCAGGTCCGCAGCGACGCTGGCCATCTGGCCGAGGACGTCAAGGCGCTCGATGGATTGCTGGGCGAGGGCGGCAAGCGCCTCGACACCATCGCCATGTCGGCGGAAGAAGTGATGCAGGCGACGGCGTCGGCCGGTGTGGCCTGCGCCGACAGCAAGTTCATCGACCTGGCGCGCGAAACGGCGCAGCATATCGGCCGGCTGTTCGAACGGGCGATGGACAACGGCGATATCACACACGATGCCTTGTTCGACAGCCAGTACGAGCCGATCGACGGCACTCAGCCGGTGCAATATATGACGCGCTTCGTGGCGTTGACCGACCGGCTGCTGACCGATTTCCAGGAAGGCATACTGGGCCGCGATTCACGCATCATCTTTTGCGCGGCGGTCGATAAGCGCGGCTTCCTGCCGACGCACAATCGCAAATTCTCGCAGCCGCAGAAGCCGTTCGAACCGGAGTGGAACGCCGCCAACAGCCGCAACCGCCGCTTGTTCAACGATCGCGTCGGCTTGCGCGCCGGCCAGAACGCGGGGGCGCCGCTGGTCCAGGCCTATCGCCGCAACATGGGCCACGGCGAGTTCATCATGATGAAGGACATCTCGGCGCCGATCTATGTGCACGGCCAGCATTGGGGCGGCTTCCGCATGGGCGTGCGGCAGGGGTAAGCCTGGCTGACGAATCTGCTTAGTTCTTATGCCTTGCGTCCGCGGCCTTTCGCGCCCAAAAGCGGCGCGAAAGGATTGTCGTCATGTCGAAGACCCCCAGCGAAGTCACCCGTCTGACCAGCGCCACGTTTGGCCGCGAGAATTCCCGCCGCGTCGTCAATACCGCCGTGGAACGCGGATCGACCGTGCTCATGGAAAGCGCCGAGGTCCTGTACAATGATGACATCAAGCCGACCTACGGCACCGACGGCCTG
>CAYULN010000329.1:0-6096 GCA_964445605.1 uncultured Caulobacteraceae bacterium
TAAGATCAATGCCGAACTGGCGCGCCATCCCGCCCTGAAAGCGCGGTCGCACGTCGTCGCCACCGACCAGTTCGTCACCATGGACGAAAAGCCGGCCAGCGCCATCCGCCGCCGCAACACCTCCATGGCCAACGCCATCCATGCCGTGAAGGCCGGCGAAGCCCGGGCCGTGGTGTCGGCCGGCAATACCGGCGCCCTGATGGCCATCTCCAAGATGGTCTTGAAGATGCTGACCGACGATCTCGACCGGCCGGCTATCGGCTGCGCCTGGCCCAATCCGCACGGCTTCGGCACGGTGCTCGACGTCGGCGCCAACGTCACCTCGGACGCCCGCCAGCTGATCGAGTTCGCCCTGATGGGCGCGGCTTTCCATAAGGCGATCTGGGGCACCGCCAAGCCGTCGATCGGCCTGCTCAATGTCGGCTCCGAGGACGTCAAGGGCCACGACGAGGTTCGCGAGGCGCACAAGCTCCTGAAGGAGAACACGCTCGGTCTCAACTATTACGGCTTCGTCGAAGGCACCGACCTGTGCGAAGGCACGACAGACGTCGTCGTCACCGACGGCTTCACCGGCAATATCGCGCTCAAGACCGCCGAAGGGGCGGCGCGCTTCATGCAGTCCATGGTGCGGGCGGCCTTCAGGTCGTCGCTGCTTGGCATGATCGGCGGCATGCTGGCGCGGGGTGCGCTGCGCAAGACGCTGAAGCGCATGGATCCGGGCGAGTCCAACGGCGGTCCGCTATTGGGGCTCAAGGGCATCGTCATCAAGAGCCATGGCAGCGCTGACGCCAAGTCCTATGCCAACGCCATCAAGGTCGGCGCTTCGCTGGCGGCCAGCGGCTATGAACGCGATCTGGCCGACTCTCTGGCGCAATTTTCGCATAGCCTTGCGACGGAGACGGAACAGACAGATATAAGGGGCCTCGCGGTCGCCACGGCGGCGGACATGGCCGGGAACAAGGTTAGTTGACAGCAATGCGCGTTTTGAGATCGGCCGTTACCGGCGTCGGCGGTTACCTGCCCGAGCGGATCATGACCAATGATGACCTGGCGAAGCTGGTCGACACATCCGACGAATGGATCGTCGAACGGACCGGCATCCGCCGCCGGCACGTCATCGCCGACGACATGATGACCTCGGACCTGGCCGTCGAAGCCGCTAGGCGCGCCCTGACCGCTGCCGGCAAGACCCCGGCCGATGTCGACATGATCATCGTCGCCACCACCACGCCCGACATGCCGTTTCCATCGACCGCCGCGGTCGTTCAGCAAAAGCTCGGCGCGCCGGCCTGCGCCGCCTTCGACGTCCAGGCGGTCTGCTCCGGTTTCGTTTATGGCCTGAGCGTCGCCGACGGCTTCGTGGCGCGCGGCATGAGCAAGTGCGTGCTGGTCATCGGCGCCGAAGCCATGACGCGCATTCTCGACTATACCGATCGCGGCACCTGCATCCTGTTCGGCGACGGCGCCGGCGCCGCAGTGCTTGAGCCGTGGGCGGGCGAGGGGACTAGCGCCGATCGCGGCATCCTCGGTTTCGACCTGCGCTGCGACGGCACCAAGATCGACCTGCTTTATGCCGATGGCGGCATCTTCGACGCCAACAGCCGCATCGGCAAGGTGCGCATGCAGGGCAACCAGGTCTTCAGGCATGCCGTGCACAAGATCTCGCAAGCCATTGAAGCGGCGATCGAAAACGCGCACCTGACCTTGACCGACATTGACTGGTTCATCCCGCACCAGGCTAATCAGCGCATTCTCAACGGCGTCGCCCACCACCTGGGCCTCGACGAGACCAAGGTCGTTTCGACGGTTGCAGACCACGCCAATACTTCGGCGGCGTCGATCCCGCTGGCCTGGTACGCCGCCATCCAGGACGGCCGCGTCAAGCCGGGCGACCTGGTGCTGATCGAAGCCCTGGGCGGTGGCTTGACCTGGGGCGCGGCCGCTATTCGAATGTAGCGCTTTCCAAAACGCAGTTTCGGCGCAGCCAAATAGTGTGCCTCAGCCATCGTGCACTTTTTGGATAAAAAGCGCGGCAGGTATAATGTAAAATTCGTCGCCGCGACGGTTGCGGTTCGAGTTATAGCGGCCTGTTTTCATGAAGAATTTATGTCTCGCCTGAGCCCGATTTTCGCGATTTGGGAGCAAAATATTCATGTTTTTCGGCAATGATGATGTTTTCTGTTATCAGTTGTCGATAAGCCTTTGACGGTTGACGATAATTGCGCCATGTTAAGACTTGTGGCAGGTCGAGTCGTCTCGTCTTGCCGTCCGGGTGCCGAGCCCGGTTTGACTTCAGAACTGAACTCATCCGTCGGAGCCGACCATGAAATCGCAGACCTTGACGCGCGCTGAACTTTTCGAGGACGTGCATAACGAATTGGGACTGCCGCGCCAGGAATGCGCCGCCATCGTCGAACGGACGCTTGACCTCGTGGTCGAAGCGTTGGAGCGCGGTGAGATGGTCAAGCTCAGCGGCTTCGGCGTCTTCCAGGTCCGCGACAAGAACGCCCGTGTTGGCCGCAACCCCAAGACCGGTAAGCCAGCGCCGATCGATCCGCGTAAGGTCATTTCCTTCCGCGCCTCCCAGATCATGAAGGCCCGCGTCGACGCCGGCACTCACGCCTAAGCCGGGATGGGCAAGCCGTGAACAAGGGGCCCCTCGCTTTACGTACCATTTCCGAGACCGCCGACGCCCTCGGCGTGCAGCAGCATGTGCTGCGTTTCTGGGAAACCAAATTTCCGTTCATCCGCCCGACCAAGCGCGCCGGCGGCCGTCGTTTCTACCGGCCGCAGGACAACGACATGCTCAAGGGCGTCAAAACGCTGCTCTACGATCGCGGTTACACCATCCGCGGCGTGCAGAAGCTGTTCAAGGACGAGGGCCAGAAGGCGATCCTCAACCCGACATCGGAATCTTTGCCCGCCGGGCACGGCGCAGGCGATGCCGACACAGCGGAATTCGACTTCGGCGCCGGCCATGCCGCGCCCGACCTGGTGACCGTCGAGAAGATGTCGCAGGCGACACGCGAGCGCTTCCTGGAAATCGCCAAGACGTTGGAAGCCGCCCAGGAAGCCCTGGGGCGCCACATCGGTCGTCCGACCCCGCGGGGGTAGGACCGGTTTTAGATAAAACCACGAACCACACGAACAGACACAAACGGTACTGAGCGGATAGCGCTTCAGCGTTCGTGTCTGTTCGTGTGGTTCGTGGTCATTTTCCCTTAAAATCAGGCACATATTCCGTGGAATGTGGAAAATTCTTTGAATATACCAGCGGGGGATTGCAGGGCTCCAGTTTCGCCTCTATAAGCCGCCTTCCTTGATGGATAACGGAGCGTGGCGCAGCCTGGTAGCGCACTTGACTGGGGGTCAAGGGGTCGCAGGTTCGAATCCTGTCGCTCCGACCATCGAATATAAATGAGGCCGGTCTCTTGGGGCCGGCCTCATTTATATTTGGTTTGTGCATAGTATTCGAACCGCCAAAGGTTTGAAACGAAGGCGATTTGCCTACAAACCCCTGAGTTCGGCGAAGCCAATCCTGTCGCTCCGACCATCGAAACGAAAAAGGCGGACCTTTGCGGGTCCGCCTTTTCCACTTTCACATTTGCCGCTCTTATTTCTGCGCCGCCGCCCGTTGGGCGCGCAACTGGTCGCGCATCTGCTTGACGCTGTCGTTGTAGTGATAGCGCAGCGAGATCCCCAGCGAAGCGTCGGCTTCGTCGAGGCGGCCCATCATGACCAGGCCGACGGCCCGTGCGGCGAAGAACTTGGCGCGATCGTCGTCCGACAGGTCGTAGGTGCCATCGATGACGCCTTCGGCATAGCTGACCGTTTGGGCGCCACGCCCCAGCTGAAGCAATGTGGCGATATATTCGTTCTGCAGGGTATGATCGTGCGGGAACATCACCAGCCCCTTGCCGTAGGCGGCCAGGGCGCTCTGGAAGTCCTTCTGTTCATACAGCGTCCAGCCGACGGCATAGGCCAGCGGTGCCAGCAACAGGTCCGGCTGCTTGACCAGCGGCAGTGCCGCCGGCAGACCCGTATCGATGTTGTGGTTGCGCAGGACGTTGGTCTCGAAATAGGAGTAGTCCGAATAGGCATTGATGTGCGTGCCATCGCAGACCTCTGGCTTGACCTCCGACGCGACGATGCCGTTCAACTGCGCCTGAAGGCCGGGCAGCAATGTGCCGAGCGTGGTCAGGTCACGCTTGCCCAGCGCCTCGTACGCCGGCCCCAGCGTCGGGGTCAGGGCTTGGGACTGGGTGAAATAGGCGTCGCAGACCGCCGTCGTCGTCATGCCGGCGCTTTCACGCGCGGCATCGGCGGCGGTTCGGAAAGTCGAGGAAGACGGCAGTTCGACGACCGCATTGTCCTCCGCCGTGGCCGTGGCTTCAGCCGTGCCCATCGGGCGGGTTTTCGGCGCGACACCGCTAGGCAGGGTGGTCGCCGCGACGATGGCGCGCGACGCGACATCCATGTCTTCCGCCGAATGCTGATAGGAGCGGTCGAAACTGGCCTGCGGCGTGGTGGGCGACGGAGCGGCGAAAGCCGGCGCCGCCACCAGGTAGACCAGACCCAGTCCGATGGCGGATACGGTGTATTTCAAAGACATGATATTCCCCTCGAATGGTAAAATAGTAAGCGCTTCAATGGAGCCGGCGATGGCGTGCCGGCCTTTACTTCTTCGTCGCCATGCTCTCACGCAGCTGCTTTTGCATGTCCGCAACGTCGTCCGTATAGCTGTAACGCAACGAAACCGTGAAGGCTTCGTCCGCGTCCTTCTGGTTCCCGAGGCCCATCAGGGCAATCGCCCGGCCGCGATAGGTCCTGGCAAGCCCCGTGTCATCATAGTCGAGCGTGTCGGTCAGAACCTTGTCGTCGAAATCGATCAGGTCCTGATACCGTTCGAGCTGCACCAAGGTCGCCATGTATTCCTGCTGTAAGTTGTGATCGTGCGGGAACATGGCCAGGCCTTTGGCGTAAGCCGCCAGCGCGCCGGTAAAGTCCTTCTGCTCATATTTGATCCAGCCGACGACATAAGGCAAGGTCAACTGGTTGAGGTCGGGCTGCTTGACGATGACGAGATTGGCCGGGAAGTGGCTGGCGCCGTTCGTCCGCTGCAGGCGCGCTTCGATATATTGATAGGTGGTATAGGCATTGATGTGGTCGGTGCAGACTTCCGCCTTGATCTCGGTGGCGGGCAGGGCGTTCAACTGCGCTTCCAGTCCCAGCAACATGGCTTTCTGCGCGGCGGCGTCCTTGTCTTTCATCGCCGTATAGGCCGGGGTCAGGAGGGGGGTCAGGGTCTGCGACCGGGTGAAATAGGCGTCGCAGCTATCGGCCGCCCATGCGCC
Source organism: uncultured Caulobacteraceae bacterium (assembly GCA_964445605.1). Classification (GTDB taxonomy): domain Bacteria; phylum Pseudomonadota; class Alphaproteobacteria; order Caulobacterales; family Caulobacteraceae; genus Asticcacaulis. The sequence continues at coordinate 5,355 of CAYULN010000329.1, forward strand.
GCCGGCCGGAACCAGACCGGCGAAAGCCATAAGACACGTTGTCAAACGCAATATTTTCAATGGCATGGCCAACCCCCGAAGTGCCCGAACCCTGTGCGTTTCAATTGTTGCCGCATTGATACATGGTTTTGCCTCAGCGGCAAGGCTGTGCATTTCCGGTTCGAACCGTTTTCATGATAAACTGGGTGAAATGCGGGGCAATTATGGGAGGTGCGTATGCTGCAAAGCTTATGGTTCCCGGTTCTGGTCGTCTTTGTCGGCGTCATCTGGCTGGTGGCGCTGTTGTCGGGCCTCGGCAAGCCGCGCCGACACCGCCGCCGGTCACAGCAGGGCAATGACGACAGCGTCATTCCGTTTGTCTGGGGCGGTGACGATGGCGACGACGGCCATCATGGCCTGCATTGAGCCGTCATCGATTTCCGATTGAATCTTGATGCGTGCGGCGTGACCATACTGACCTAGGTGGGGCGTTCAGGAGACGTCCTATGACAGATCTTTTGCAAGCTCTGTGGTTCCCGGCCTTGTTCGTCATCGCGTCCATTGCCTGGATCGTGCTGGTCCTGATGGGCATGTCGCGCCGCCGGGGCGGCACAACCGTTGTCGAGGCGCCGGAAGACCGGCCCGTACTGGTCGTGCCGCATCATAATCGGCCGGGTGACAATCAGCTCAATCGGGACAATTAATTCGGCTTGACGCGTTCGATGCGGCGATCGGGCACCAGCCAGATCAAGGCGACGATGAC
>CAYULN010000330.1:0-6278 GCA_964445605.1 uncultured Caulobacteraceae bacterium
TTGATCGTCGGCCTGGCGCCTGGGTTGACCGGCGCTAACCGCACCGGACGGCCGTTCACCGGCGACTTCGCCGGGCGGATGCTGTTCGAAACCCTGATCCGGACGGGATTTGCCGAAGGCCAGTATTCGGACGACGGCCACGACGATGTCCGTCTGAACGATTGCCTGATTACCAACGCAGTGCTGTGCGCCCCGCCTGGCAATCGGCCGACGACGACCGAGGAAATGACCTGCCGGCCGCATCTGCGCGCGACCATTGACGGTTTGCGCCGGTTGAAGGTCATCGTGACCCTGGGCGACGTGGCCCGGCGCAATCTGTTGAAGGCGCTTGGCGTTTCCCAAGTCACCATGGCCGCCGGACATGGCACCAAGGCTGAGGTCAACGGCTACCGCCTGCTCAACAGCTATCACTGTTCACGGCTCAATCTGAATACCGGCCGACTGACCGCCGACGATCTGACGGAAATCTTCGTCACGGCCAGGAACTGGCTCGATCACGTGCCCCTAACCCAGCACTAGAAGATCGCTGAGGCTGGTGATCGGCGTCGGCTTGGTTTCGGTGGCCACGTCGGCGTCCATACGCCGGAAGCCTTCGACGATTTCGGCTTCGGACAGGAAATCGAAGGTCGAGATCGCCCGTCGTTTCAGCCGTTCGGCATTGTCGGCCAGGCTGGCGGCAAAGGTTTCCGGCACCTGGACCAGGGCTGTCCGGCCCAGCCCGACCGGCGCAAAAGCCTCGAGCACCTCGGCCACGGTCGGGAACATCCGCATCTCGATATCGCGCGCCGACGGGAAACAGCGGTGCCAATCCAGGTCAGGCATGCGATCGCTGAAGGTGCTGCGGATGAACACCCGCCCGCCAGGGCGCAGAACCCGGGCGATTTCAGCCACGGCAGCGGCGCGGTCGCGAACGTGATGGAAGGACAGGAACATCAGCACCAGGTCGCAAGTGGCGGCCGCCAACGGGATGGCTTCCGCCTTACCTTCCAGGAATGTCACCGAGGGCGGATGCGGGCTCGCTTCGGCGACGGCGCGCATCTTTTGTGAGGGTTCGACGCCATAGGCCGGCCCGCCAAAGGTTTCGGCCAGGGCCGCCGTGAACCGGCCTGTACCGGAACCGAGATCGAGCACGGTCAGCCGCCGGGCCGCCGGCGCGTGATCAGCAAAGGCACGCATCCATTTGTCCAGCTCGCCGGCCATCAGGCTGCGGCCCTGGCTGTAGCCGGCGTGCTGCTTGTCGTCGTAATCGACCGCTTCGAGCATCAGCCTTTGTCTCTCATAAGCCTGGCCTTGTCGCGTTGCCAGTCGCGTTCGGCCGAGGTTTCGCGCTTGTCGTGGATCTTCTTGCCCTTGGCCAGGGCGATTTCCAGCTTCACCCGGCCCTTGTCGTTGAAATAGAGCTTGGTCGGGATGATGGTCATGCCCTCGCGCTGCACCGAGATCATGAAACGGCTGATTTCCTTGCGATGGAGCAGGAGTTTGCGCGGGCGGCGCGGCTCATGGTTGAAGCGATTAGCCTGGCCATAAGGCGGGATGTCGGCATTGATCAGGCACAACTCATCGCCATTCTCGATGCTGACATAGGACTCGGCAATGTTCGCCCGGCCATCGCGCAAGGACTTGACCTCGCTGCCGGTCAGGGCGAGGCCCGCCTCGATATTGTTCTCGAGAAAATAGTCGAAGCGCGCCCTGCGGTTATCCGCAATGACCTTGTAGTTTGTTTGTTCTTTCATGTTTCGGGGTCCAGGGGACTAGTCCCCTGGCCTTTTCTTTCTTTACGCCGTTTCCAGCTCCAGCCCCGCCAAGGCCATAGCCTCATCGACCAACGGCCGGACAGCCTGTGCGCACGGCGTGATGGGCAGCCTTACCTCTTCCGTGCACAATCCCAACCGGCTCAACGCATACTTGGTCGGCGACGGCGACGAGTCGGCGAACAGCACCTTGTCGAGCTTAATCAACTTGTCCTGCCATTGGCGCGCCGTATCGAAGGCGCCTTGCGCCGCGGCCTCATACAAGGCCACGCAAGCCTCCGGCGCGACGTTGGATGTCACCGAAATCACGCCGTGACCTCCATGGGCCAGATAGCCGAGGAAGGTCGGGTCGTCGCCGGAAATGAAGGCGAAGTCCTTCTTGATATCCAGGCGCATCTGGCTCAGGCGGTCGACCTCGCCGGTGGCGTCCTTGATGCCGACGATGTTCGGCAGCCTGGCCAGGCGGGCGATGGTGTCGTTGCTCAGGTCGACGACCGTGCGGCCGGGGACGTTGTAGAGCAGAACCGGCACTTCAACATTGTCATTCAATGCCTTGAAATGCTGATACATTCCTTCTTGCGAAGGCTTATTGTAATAGGGCGCGACCACCAGCACCGCGTCGGCGCCGACTTCCTTGGCGTGGCGAGCGAGATGCAGGGTTTCGGCGGTGTTGTTCGAACCGGCGCCGGCGATCACCTTGACGCGGCCGGCGGCGCGCTCGACGCACAGCTTCACGATGGCCTCATGCTCGTCCATGGTCAGGGTCGACGTCTCGCCCGTCGTGCCGACTGGGACAATCCCATGCACACCGGCTTTGATCTGGCGTTCCAGCAGGCGTTCGAAGGCGGCATAGTCGACGGCGCCATTTTTGAACGGCGTGACCAGCGCGGTAATGACGCCGTGGAAAGCCGGGGTGTGCTGAGCGTTACGCATCGTTAACCAGTCCTGAACACAGTGGAGGCTACATCGGGCGACGGTTTACGCGAGTCGCGACGAAAACGTGACCATAGGCGCCAAATGTGTGTCTTTTGGCCATCGCTGACCGGAGATAATAAGTAAAATAGCCATAAGCCCGCGCCTGCGCCGGCGCAATGTCTTTATAAAAACAAACTCTCGCCTATAGTGTGGGCGATGGGCGATCTGGGATAGGTTAGGCATGACCCCGTTACATCGTAAGCTTTCGCCGAACATGGGCGCCCGCAGCCGCAAAGGCTTGTGGCGCAAAGCCCTGTGGCTTGTGACCGCCAGCGCGCTGAGCGTGATGACGACGCATGGCGCGATCGCCCAAGAGGATATCCAGGCGCAGACGCCGGTGCCGGATGCCCAGGCGCCCGCGCCGGCGGCGCAAACGCCCACTGCGCCGGCGATGCCGCCGGCGGACAGCACGCTTCAGGACACCACCACGCCGCCGCCCGCGACCTATGGCCAGCGCGTTATCAATTCCGGGCCGGAGTCCGCCCGTCCTTATCAGACGATGGCCGGCGCGGGCCTGTCCGGCGCGGACCGCGAAACGCTGCAACAGGCGCTGAATGCCGTGCGCTCGCATAATTTCGGCCAGGCGGATTCGCTGGGGTCATCGATCTCCGATCCGGCGGCGCGCAAGATCGTCACCTGGGCCATTCTGAACAACGGCGGCAATCTCTACAGCTTCGCCGCGCTTGATGCCGCCCGCCGCGATCTGTGGGGCTGGCCCAAGGAAACGTCGCGCCAGATCGCCGCCGAGAAGATGATCGGTATGTCGGGCATGGGCCCGCAGCAGGTCGTTGACTGGTTCAACGGTTCGCCGCCGCAAACGGTCGAAGGCGCCACCGCCCTGATCAACGCCTATCAGAGCCTGAACAATACCGACGCCGCCTCGCACCTGGCCAAGACCTGGTGGCGGACGGAGGTATTCGACAGCCTGGCCCAGGCCAATTTCTACAGCGCCTTCGGCCGCTACCTGACCCAGGACGACCACGCCGCCCGCATTAACTGCCTGCTGATCAACACCCAGAGCGGGTCGAGCCAGGCGGTGCGCGACATGCTGGCCTATGTCGACCAGCATCAGCGCGATGTGGCCAGCGCCGCCCTGGCGCTGCGGACCAACGCGGCTTCGGGCGACGCGCTCTATTCGCAGGCCATCGCGTCGGATCCGCACAATTCCGTGCTGGCCTTCGCCCGCGCCAAATACCTGGCCGGCAAGGGATTGGAACCGCTCGGCTTTGGCATCCTGGCCGACCTGCCGCCGGCCTCGATGAGCCCGGACGCCGCCTCGCAGCTCTATACCCTGCGCCTCGACTATTTCCGCTCGGCCCTGAAGGCGCACGACTACCGCGCCGCCTATGCGGCCATGAACGGTGGCGGCTTCGACAACGGCGAAAGCAAGGCCGAGGCGGAGTTCTTCGCCGGCTGGATCGCCCTGGTCAAGCTCAACGACCCGAACGCGGCGATCAACCACTTCACCCTACTGGCCGAGGCCGGCACCTCGCCGATCACCCAGGGCCGGGCCAATTACTGGCTGGGCCGCGCCTATGAAACCCGCAACAACCCGGCCGCCACCGGTGTCGAGGCCGACAGCAGCCTGGCGCAGGGCTACTACGCCAAGGGCGGCCAATATATCTACTCGTTCTACGGCCAGCTGGCCGCCGAAAAGGCCGGTATCAAGGAAATCGTGCTTGGCAAGGATCCGGTGCCGACCCAGGCCGACCGCGACCGCTTCAACAACCGCGACATGGTCAAGGCGGCGCGCCTGCTGGGCCAGATGGGCGAAACCGATTATTTCCGCCAGATCGTGCTGACGCTCGACACCGTCCTGCCAAATGCCGAGGAAGAGGCGTTGCTGGTCGACCTGACCGCCAACTACGACAGCCAGATCATGGCGATGAAGGTGGCGCGCATGTCGATGCAGCGCGGCTTCTACCTGCCGGAACGCGCCTATCCGGTACGCGACGTGCCGGACGTGCCGGCACCGGAAAAGGCCTTCGTGCTGGCCATTACGCGCCAGGAATCGGGCTTCGACCCGACGGTGCGGTCGCGGGCCAACGCGCGCGGCATGATGCAGCTGATCCCGTCGACGGCCCGCGCGGTGGCGCGGCGCCTGGGGGCTGGCTATTCCGAGTCCAAGCTGTATGAGCCCGACTACAACATGACGCTGGGCGCCTTCCATCTCGGCGAGCTGGTGACGCGCTTCGACGGTTCGTACATCATGGCGGCGGCCGGCTACAATGCCGGTCCGACGCGGATGGGCCAATGGGTGGCCGATTGCGGCGAACCGCGCGGTCCGAATGCCGACTCCCTGAGCTTTATCGAATGCATGCCGCTGCGCGAGACGCGCGATTACATGATGCGGGTGACCGAAAACATGCGTGTCTACCGGGCACGGTTGAACGGCGGACACGCGGCGCTGACCGCTATGGCCGACGTGCAGCGCGGCCTGCCGGCACCGATCGTCAACGCGCCGGACGACGGCAGCGACGACGGCTCAAGCAACGGTTTGCAGGACGGTCCGATATCCTACGCCGACTACCAGAAGGCGCAAGCGGACAACGCCGCCCTGGCCGCCAGCCTGCAAACCATCCCTGCCCCGCCGCCGGAGCCGAAAAGCCACGGCAAGAGCAAGAAGAGCAGCAAGGCAAAGGCCAAGAGCAGCCATCACAGCACGGCCGCCAGCAGCAAGAAGAAGAAAAAGCACCACTAGTTATTTCGCCTGGGCGGTGATCAGCCAGCAGGCGGCGGTGTAGGTGACCTCATTGCCCTCCACAAAGGGATCGAAGGCGGCACGGACCGTTGGGACGATACGGGCGCGGGTGGCATCGTCTTGTTCGTTCAAGATACGGCCAACCGGACCGAGACGGGTGATATAGGTCAGCAACTCCGCTTCGGGAAAGCAGCAGGTGACGTCCATCGGTTTGACGGCAATGGCTGACCAGCCGCCGCCGGCGAGGATATCACGGACGCGATCCGGATCAGCGAAGGCGAACTGTCCCGGCGTGTCCGGATTGGGCGCGGGCATGTCCGGCAAGAGCGGCGCTGCGGCGCGGTGGGCGGCGGTCATGAAGGGGTTGTCGTCGGGCCCGCGCCAGGTAATCAGGCAAAGTTGGCCCCGGTCCGAAGCGGCGCGGCGCAAATTGGCAAAAGCGCGTACTGAATCGGCGAAGAACATCACGCCGAAACGTGAGATCATCAAATCGAAGCGCCCCGGCGCGAAATCATAGCTTTCAGCATCGGCCCGAATGAAGTCAGCCGACACGCCTGCCGCTTCTGCGCGGCCGCGAGCCATGGCCAGCATGGGCTCGGAAATATCGATGCCTGTGCAGTGGCCCCCTGCCCCCAGCCGATGCGTGGCGGCCAACGTCGTGGCGCCGGTACCGCAACCGATGTCGAGCAGTTGGCTCGGCGATACTGCAGCAGCCGTCTCGGCCAGGAAGTCCTCAAAGGGCCGGAACATGCGATCAAGGACCGCCTGGGCGTCGACCCAGGCCTGCCCGGAGGTGCCGTTCCATAGCTTCGCCTGTTCGTCGCCGATTGTGTCCGTCATGGCTTTGCTCC
>CAYULN010000331.1:0-6415 GCA_964445605.1 uncultured Caulobacteraceae bacterium
AGGCCCCACACCCCGTTACATGTTCATTACACGGCCACCGCCGTCGGCCCCCGGCTGGCCTTGAGCCACTCCAGGCCCTCGTCATAGCTCTCGAAATGCATCATGACCCGCTGCGGAAACAGGCTCTGCGTCACGGTAATCCGCGCCCGAACCAAAGGATCCTCACTGATCACCGCCGTCCGCCGTCCACGATCGCGGCCTTGCGCCAACTGCGCCCACCGCGAAGCCAAATCTTCGATATCGGAGGCCAGAACCATGCCGTCATGACGGCGCATGTCGATGACGCTGTCGTATTCCCAAGGCCGCTCAATCCGGGCCAGGTGCTCGATCATGCTGTCATTGATCTCGCCGCCGTCGATCCCGCCGATGTATCGAACGATGAAAATCTTCAGCTCTTGATCGGCCGACAGGGTAAGGCGGGCGCGCATGGCAAGGTCCGGGTGGTCATAAAAAACTCAGACCAAACCTAAACAAAAGCCCTTAAGGCTTGGTTGACATCTTGCCGTGCGCGTCACTTTTCGGCTTAAACGTCCGCCGCCACTCGCATGGTGACGATCTTGCCCGGATTGCGCGGCGGTTCGCCCTTCGGCAGGGCGTCGACATGCTCCATGCCTTCGGTCACCTCGCCCCACACCGTATATTGCCGGTCGAGGAAACGGGCATCGTCGAAGCAGATGAAGAACTGGCTGTCAGCCGAATCCGGGTTTTGCGACCGGGCCATCGAACAGACGCCGCGCACGTGCGGTTCTTCGTTGAACTCGGCCTTGAGCTTCTTGCCCGAACCGCCGAACCCCTGGCCCTGCGGATCGCCGCCCTGAGCCATGAAGCCCGGGATGACGCGGTGAAAGACGATGCCGTCGTAGAACCCTTCGCGCGCCAGTTCCTTGATACGCGCCACATGGCCCGGCGCCAAGTCGGGACGCAGGCGGATGGTGACCGGACCGGTGTCGAGCGTCAGGATGAGGGTGTTTTCGGGATCTTCGGCCATGTCGGTCTCCGGTCTGGGCTGAGTGCGTCCCTGACATAGGCCATGTGTCCTGGGGTTTCAAATAAGAAAGTGGCAAACCAGGCGCAGAAGCGTATAGACGGCCGCATGAACGACACCCCCGATCAACCCGAACGCCGCCGCATGGTCAAACCGCCGACCGGCGGCGACATGCGCGGCCGCGCCAAGGGCCACACCGCCGTCAAGACCGCCAAGCAGCGCACGCAATCCTCGGCCAAGTGGCTGGAGCGGCAACTAAACGACCCTTACGTCGCGCAGGCCAAGACCGAAGGCTGGCGGTCGCGCGCCGCCTTCAAGCTGATGGAAATCGACGATCGCTTTCGCATCCTGAAGAAGGGCGCGCGGGTGGTCGATCTCGGCTGTGCGCCGGGCGGCTGGGTGCAGGTGACGTTGAAACGCGGCGCCAGTTTCGTCGCCGGCATCGACCTGCTGCCGGTCGATCCGATCCCCGGCGCTGAGCTGATCGAGGCCGATTTCACCGACCCGGCGATGGGGCCAAGGCTGATGGCCAGCCTGCACGGCGCGCCCGACGTGGTGCTGTCCGACCTGGCGCACAACACGGTGGGCCACAAGCAGACCGACCACCTGAAGATCATGGGGTTGCTGGAACTGGCGGTCGATTTCGCGCTCGACCATCTCAAGCCGGGCGGGGCGTTTGTCGCCAAGGCTTTCCAAGGCGGCGAGACGGAGCCATTGCTGCTGCGGCTCAAACTGAACTTCGCCCAGGTCAAGCATTTCAAGCCGAAATCGAGCCGCGCCGACTCGTCGGAAGTCTATATTGTCGCCCTGGGATTTAAATTAAGTACAAGATAAGTTGTCTGCAAGCTTCAATGAAGCCTCCGCACGTCGTGACCGCGCCGCCAAATTTAATAAGGCCTGCCTTTGGATCTTTGAAGGTGGAGGAGCCGTGCTTGACTAGCCAATCCCCTAATGGGTTAAGTATGAAAGCTACAATGAATAGCACAAGTATGTAAAGCCACGTGAGTAGCATAGGCAGGAAGGTTGAGTGCGTTACCCAAAACAATGGCCCCAGTTCGGTGAGTTTTCCGTCTTTGAAGCCACCTGTAAAGGTCCATAGAACTTGGTATCCCGTTAATTGTCCCGGAGTGTTACAGACGGCAAAATATAAGGCAGCACATGAGAAAACAGCCGACAGGATAAAATTGGCGATGCAAGCGGGTATGGCGCGCCAATGTGCCTGCTTTGCGACAGTTTCTATATATGGTCGCCATTGTGCTTCGTGTTCGAGTGCCCAAGTACCGAGTTTTGAGTGGTCGAGTTTTGAGTAATTAAGTGTTAGGAATTGAACGTCTGGAAATTTGCGAAAAATTGCTTGTCTCCCAGCCAATTTGAAAAGCAAATAAATCGTGAAACCTAAATAGTAGCTTGGAGGAAGAGGCGGTGCTTGTTGGCTTTTCGTTTCAGGATTCTGCTCATAATCCTTTTTTTGCTTGTCATACCGGTGAAGGCTGGTGGTAATTTGATACTGACACGCTGCCCATCTAAGAATGGCAATTGTCACCGCCATGCTTACACCATCGAATAGTGCATTTGACAAAAGCAGTTGCAGATTAACATCGAGTTTCTCAGGTTGAATGTGGTTACCAAGAACAAGCATGAGCAAAGACCAGAAGCCGCTCGCCAATGCTGCGGGCAATACATTCATCGTAAAACCAGTCAGTTGGCCGAAACGGTCTAACAGCCACGATACAGCTCTTTCAAACGCTCTTCCACTGGTAGTGGCTGTGAGGGAAAATACGCGTAACGCCACCGTTTCCCAAAAACTGGTGATTGCCAATAACAAAACTAAGGCAATCATGGGTACGGCGGCGGCCGATATCAAAGGAATAGGATAGGCCGCCATCGATGTAATTCCGAAGCCAATCAGTTGAAGAATATTCACTTGATTGTAGTGACTGACAATATGATTTGCTGCTATTGGAAGATAGTGTACGCCGAGCCCTAAATAAAAATTCCAACCGACATAAATGGAAAAGCAACAAAAGACACCAACAAAAATTATGAGAATATAAGAGACTGCCAAGTGCGTTGCTCCCACCCATTTTCCTTTCGAAAAATTTTTGGACAAGAACGGCGCAATTATCCGACTGTAGAGAAAGCAAGCGACAATTAATCCAGTAAGAGCTACTGCGTGAACCTGCAGGAGGTGGTGCTGATCTGCTGTATAGGCTACATGGGGCAAGTTTCCCATGGCCAAACGCGCCAAATTATCAGGCCAAACCGAAAATACTAAAACGCATAGAGCGATAAGAAACCATAAAAGCCACACGATCATTTCAAGATATTTGGTGATATCCCAACACCCTCTTGACCACATGTATCGGACGGGATTGTTTTTGAGTTTTTCAACGCGACGCCAGAAATCTTCGTCAAAAGGGATTTTAAAAATGGTACCAATAGCGATAATTATACCGCCGAGCACAATCAGAAGCTGACCGAATAATCCGGCCCAATGATCAATGTGTCCCATACCGCCCCCAACGACGGTTCCCGCCGCCATTTTGCAATATGATTGATAGGCTTTTAGAGATTAAACGTAAAGGTTAACATGTCAAGCATGTGCACATTGTTACAGCCTTGCGTTGACATAGACGTTTTCTAAGGGAACTTCACCTCGGCCACCGGAGCGAAGCCTGACGTCTTCTTGAACTTTATGTTGTAGATGAAGTTGCCCAGCGCCTCGGACGGGTCGACCCGGTCGAGGTTCAGGTCGGCTAGCACTTCGCGCACCACCACGACCGACAGCAATGGCTGCTCTTCGACATGGCCGGTGCGTGGATTGAGCAGGGCGTCGGTGGCGTTGATTAGAACACGATCCAGCGGCAGGACGGCGAAAATCTCGACCGCCACCCGAAGGACGCAGCTGCAGACATAGTCCTGATAGATATCGTAAAACTCGCCTTTCGGCATGGCTTTGACCGCAAGGGAGCCATTGGCACGCAGGCTATATTTTTCTTGCGGAACAATGGCTTCGCCGTGGACTCTCAAGTCGATGCGTAAATCACCATTGGCGTAGACATGCAGGTTGAGATTGGTCCCGAGGTGCTCGATGTCGGAAAACGGCTTCACTTCGGCGACGACGTCCAGATAGGCGTCGGCATTGCCTTCCAGCAAGCGCTGGCCCATGTCACGGGCCGCGACCAGATCGGCCGTGTCGCGTTCGAAACTGGCCAGAGCTTCGGCATGGACCGCCGCGTCCTTTTCAGCGGCGCGAGCGATCTCGGCCTCAAGTTCGTCACGGCGCTTATCTCCTGTGCCGAACATATTTTCGAACAGGCCGGGCTTGAAGGTCTCATGCCGGCGGCGAGCTGCGTCCTCGTATTCGTGGCCCAGCTCCGGCGTGGGCGGAATTTCAATGGCCGCAGCGGCTTGCCAGTCGATGACTTCGCAGTCGATGCCGCGATGCAGGCTGGTGATCTCGGCTACATATTGCTCATAGGCCTGGATGGCATTGCGGGCCTCAAGCGCCTTGAGCTTCTCGGCATTCAGCTTTTCCAGCCGCGCGTGCTCCCGGGCCGCATCCTTGGCCATGCGCCGGGTAGCCGCGCCGATCGACCGCACTGTTGCCCGCCAGCCCACGATTCGCTCCGAAGCCGTTGAAAATCCGACCCTGCGCGCAACACCGCAAAAAGATCAAGAGGGGCTTCCACCACCGGGTGCTCGCGCCGGCAGCCGCCAGATAATCCACGCCGTGGCGGCGCTGGCGCAACCCATCAGCCCGAACAGGATCAGTCCGCCATATTGAAAATCGCTCACGCGCCAACTGCCGAACGACAAGTAGCTGAGCGCCTGGAACGTGCCCAATCCGATGAGCAGGCCGGCGGGCAGGGCGGTCCACCAGCGCACCTTGCCAAGCGCGTTAAGCAGAAGGAATGCGGGCAGGCCAAGCAACAGGGTCGGCACCGCCGCGACCAGAAAAAGCACACCGCATTCGGCAACGCTTTCCGCGACGCCAGGCGCGGTGCCGTGCGCATAGGCCGGCAGATCTTCGACGATCGACTGCGCCGCCAGAATCATAGCGGGTAACCCCGCCGCAGCCAGCAACGCCGGAATAATCCGGCCAGATGTTGTTGCCATTTGCGTTTCCCCCCACAAATATCTCCTACCAGAAGTTTCGCCGAGCCGCGACCACTGTTGAACTTTTTGTCCCCGCCCCCCTTTACGCGCCGGGCGGATTCACATAGGAACGGCTCGCAAAATGGAGAGTCCTTATGGATATACGCGAAGGCCTTACCTTCGACGACGTTTTGCTCGAACCCGGTCCGTCGGACGTCATGCCGACGCAGGTCGACACGCGGACGAAATTCACCCGCGGCCTCACCCTCAATATTCCGCTGGTGTCTTCGGCCATGGATACGGTCACTGAGGCGCGCCTGGCCGTGGCCATGGCCCAGGCAGGCGGCCTGGGGATCGTGCACCGTAATCTGACGGTCGAGGAGCAGGCCGACGAGATCCGGGCGGTGAAGCGCTTCGAATCCGGCATGGTCATCAACCCGATCACCATCCATCCCGACACCAATCTCAATGAAATCCGCGACATCATCGCGCGCCGGCATATTTCCGGCTTCCCGGTGGTCGAGCGCGGCAGCAACAAGCTGGTCGGCATCCTGACCAACCGTGATATCCGCTTCGAAGGCGACGGTAACAAGACGGCCGCCGATGTCATGACGCGCGACAAGTTGATCACCGTCACGGAGGGGGTCGATCACAACAAAGCCCGCGACCTGATGGCCAAGCATCGCATCGAGCGCATCATCGTCGTCGACGAGGCCTATCGCGCCGTCGGGCTGATCACCGTCAAGGACATGGAAAAGAGCCAGGCCTATCCCAACGCCGCCAAGGACGCAGCAGGGCGGCTGCTGGTCGGTGGCGCTTCGACGGTCAGTGATGCCGGTTTTGAGCGGTCGATGGCGCTGGTCGACGCCGGCGCCGACGTCGTGGTCATCGACACCGCCCATGGCCACTCGTCACTGGTCTCGCAGGCTGTGGCGCGGCTGCGCAAAGAAACCAACAAGGTCCAGATCGTTGCCGGTAATGTCGCCACCTATGACGCGACACGGGCGTTGATCGATGCGGGTGCCGATGCGGTCAAGGTGGGGATCGGGCCGGGCTCGATCTGCACGACGCGCATGGTGGCCGGCGTCGGCGTACCGCAACTGACGGCCATTATTGACAGTGTTCGCGCCGCCAATGGTTCCGGTGTGCCGATCATCGCCGACGGCGGCATCAAGCTTTCCGGCGACCTAGCCAAGGCGATCGCCGCCGGGGCCTCCACCGCCATGTTGGGCTCTATGTTTGCTGGCACCGAGGAGGCGCCGGGAGAAGTTATTCTATCTCAAGGCCGTAGCTACAAATCCTATCGTGGCATGGGAAGTGTTGGCGCCATGA
>CAYULN010000332.1:0-13930 GCA_964445605.1 uncultured Caulobacteraceae bacterium
CGCAAGAAGAAGGCGAAGACGGCGACCGATTCGATCGTCGCCGAAGACGTCGGCCAGTTCCCCGACAAGAACATCGGTGAAGCCATCTCGCGCATCGCCGGCGTGGCGCTGGAGCGCGGCAACTTCAACGAAGGCGAAAGCATCAGCTTGCGGGGCGCCGGCTCCGATCAGACCAACGTCGAACTCGACGGCCTGGGCCTGCAGAACACCTCACTCACCGACAACCTATCATTTAACTCAGCGGGTTCGGGCGGTCGCGCCAAGGACTTCCGCGACCTGCCGGCCGACCTGATCAAGAGCGTCGACGTGGTCAAGGGCTCAACCGCGGCTTCGGACGAAGGCGGCCTGGGCGGCTCGGTGATCATCCAGACCCGCAACGGCCTGGATTTCAAGAAGCCCTACTTCTCGTTCTCGTACAACCTGTCGCGCAACAGCCTTGGTCAAAAGCTGACGCCGACCGTCAACGTGATTGCCTCGCGCAAGTTCTTCAACAACAAGCTGGGCGTCATCCTGAACTATTCGTACGGCCAGTCCCAGAACGACAACGACCAGATCACCCAGGGCGGTTCGAACAATACCCAGGGAATGCAGGCGGCTGTCGACTTCGACAACTCGCCCAACAAGACCTACAGCCTCAACCCGGCAACGACCACGGGGCCGGATGCGACGACGGTGCTAGCTAACAGCAGCGCGTTGAGCGGCACGACACCAGGCGGCGCCGGGGCGACGCCGCTGCAGATCGTGACGCTGGCTAACGCCGCCAAGACGAAGGCGGATTGTTATGCGGCCTTCCCGAAACTGGTGGGAGCGACCACGGCGCAGAATACCGAGCGGACCAACGAACTGATCTCCTGTCTGAACCAGTGGAACGACTATACCCCGTTGAACATCCGCTACTTCCGCAACCGCGACACGGCACAGCTGACCACGCTCAACTTGCGTTTCGACTACAAGCTGACGAACGACCTGCAGGTCTTCTTCGCCATCACCGACACGCACCGCAAGGTCGACAACAACCAGCTGACCTATACGCCGGGCGCCTTTAACATCAACACCGGCACCAACGGCTTCGCAACCGGCGGCAACACCTTTACGGACACTTTGACGCCGGCCGACCCAGCCTATGGCGTGCACCGTGTCGCCAATACGGCGGCAACCGGCTATTACGCCTATCCCGGTGCGTCGCTGTGTACGCAGTCGACAACGGTGGCGCCGAACCTGGTCAACTGTAACGGCCTGGCCGTCGACAATGCGGTGACCAACGTCGTCAACGACTCAACCCTCAAGGTCGACGCCAACCACCACGTGATTTCGGCGACCGTCACCGACGGTACGGAAACCACCGACCAGATCCATAACACCAACGACTTCCATTCCTATTACATCTCGGCCGGTGGTCAATATCGCCACGGCCCATGGGCGGTGGACTTCATCTTCGGCGACGCCCTGTCGCACTACACCCGCTACGACGAGCGGATGTCGTATTCCTATACCTACGGCCTGGCGAGCATGAACCTGTCCGAAGCGAGCGGCCTGTGGTCGGTCAATCCGGCGACCGCGTTCAATCAGGGCGACCCGGCGGTCTACTCGATCCTGAAGCCGCCCACGACGGCGATCAACCCGAAATATGTCGGCTGTACCTTCCCGAACGAAACGGCCGCCCAGGCGACCACAATAGGTACATGTACGACGCCGACTTCGGCCTCCCCGGGTACGATCCTTAACCCGACCAGCGCCACGCCTGTTCCGGGTACGGCGGTTGCCGGCGTGACCGGCTATACGGTCGCCCAGCAGCCTTGGACCTCCAACTCGATCGTCCTGCAATGGCAGCCGAAGATCAACGTCCAGGAAACCCAGACCGCCAAGATCGACGTCACCTATAACTTCTCGGACAAGATGCCGTTCATCACGGACGTCAAGGCCGGTATCGAGCTGAAGCAAGATGCGCAGAAGGGTTGGGCCAACGGCGGCGCGACGGTCAGCCCGCAAACGGGTATCCTGGGCTTCCCAAACGGGTCGAGCTGCGCCCCGACCAGCACCACGTCCTCGACGCCGAGCTGCCTGGGCGCCCGTCCTTATCAGGCGGCGGTTATCATTCCGACCAACAACCTGCGCACCGTTATCCGTGCCTGCGACGACACCAAGTATGGCACGGGCGGTACGGCGGCTCCGGCCGGGGCGCTGTCCTGTAACTATGGGGTTATAGCCTCGACGTCGGCAGGCGCCGGTCCGAACACCCTGCCGGATGCCGGCAACGTGCTCTATAGTCAGCTGACCCTGCATCAGTCCGACTTCCAAGCGCTGGTCGCCAGCTCGCTGGCGGATCCGTGGTACCGTTTCTTCAACGGTTATGCCGACCGTGGCAGCCTGACCAATGGCTGGGATCAGATCGACGTTCAAAAGGTCTATGACTACGCCATCGCCGCCGGGGCCGCAGGCCATTACAACTTCGACTGCGTGGTCAAGTGCCTGGGCAGCGACGGCGTGATGCACTATCAGCCCTACAACAGCTACAGCGAGTTCACCACGGCCGGCTATTTCATGGTCGAGTTCGAACAGGATCTGCCGTTCGGTGTCCGGTTCAACGGCAACGCCGGTACGCGTTACGTCAAGACCCAGACGAACGCCAACGGCTTCCTGACGCTGAACACGCTGATCTGCAACAACCCGGCCGACTGTTCGACGACGACAACGGCCGCCAACAAGACGACCCTCGCTTTCACACAAGGCGCGCACTTCGACGGCACGACGACCGACTGGACCCCGAGTTACAACTACAATCTGTGGTTCTGGGACGACAAGATCGTGGCCCGCTACTACTGGGGCAAGACGATCGCCCGTCCGCCCGCGAACCGCTTGTTGCCGGCCGGCACCTGTACTCTCGATCAGGCGCTGGAAGCTTCGGGCGGCAACGACACCTGCTCGGGCATCGGCAATCCGAACCTGAAGCCGTTCAAGTCGACCAACCAGAACTGGAGCCTGGAATACTATCCCAACAAGGATACGCAATTCAGCTACGCCACGTTCAAAAACAACATCAAGGTCAATAACCCGATCAGCTGTTCGAAGACGGCGACCTTGTTTGCCGGTACCGACACCAACAACCCGATCTCGGGGGCGTCGATCGCCACTCAGACCTTCACCTATTCGAGTTTCTGCGACGGCCCCGGCCTGATCCGCAAGGGCAACGAATACGCGATGAAGACGGCGTTCACCTTCCTGCCCTGGTATTTCAAATATCTTGGCTTCGACGGCAACTATGCCACCATCCATTCCGTTCAGACGGCAACCGGCGGCGGCGTCCAGGACCCGAACACGGGCGAAACCTTGCCTCCGGTGGGCGAGCCGGCCTATTACTATAATGCTTCGCTGTGGTATGACGACGGCGCGACCAATGTCCGCCTGGCCTACCAAGCGCGTGCCGAGATCTTCAACTGTATCGAACCGTGCACCAACACCAGCGGTTCGATCTCGAACACGCCGAACGCCTCGGGCCTTTATCCGCTGGTCCGCGAACCCTACGATCCGGGTGCGCCGACCTTCACCGCCAAGACGGCCTATCTCGATGCCAAGATCACTCATAAGTGGAAGGGTGGCGTCGAAGGCTATCTGTCGATCAAGAACGCCTTGAACTATATCGTGCAGACGGACCAAAGCCATTACGCGGCTCTGGCCAGCGGCACGCCGGTGGTTCTGACGCTGAGCGACCCGGGCTCGCGGATCGACGTAGGCATCACTATCCGCCGCTGACCAGCGGATAGGACGGATCCTGCCTGCTTATCCCAGGCAGCGATGCGGACAATGCTGGGTCACAGTGTTGTCCTCTTGGTGAACTGGCCGTCAGCCATCCCCTCCGATGGTTGGCGGCCTTTTTTATGCGCGCGGCGGCGGCATGGACCGCAACTAATATTCCGGGTACGGTAGGGTATTTCAGACCCGTTACGTCTAATAGTCTCATCAGCTCTTGGATTAACGCGACGCACGAGATCGCCGGTCCTTTAGCCACTTGGGAGGCGACATGGAAGCCAGTCCACGGCTCGTCCAGCTGGACTCGGAACGCGATGAGCGGCTGCGGGCGCTTGCCGCGCGCTATCGCGAGCCCGTGGTGCGCTATTTCCTGCGCCGGGGACTGACGCGGGAAAGCGCCGAGGACTGCGCCCAGGATGTCTTTCTGAGGATATCCAGTGCCGACCAGACCCTTATCGAAAACGCCGAAGCCTACCTTTTCACCATCGCCGCCAGCGTGGTGGTCGATCATGCGCGCAAGCGGCACTCCCGCCGCGAGGACCAGCATGACTCGTACGACAACCATGTCCTGCCCTGCCTGGCCTTCAGTCCCTTGCGGCTGTTCGAGGGCCGGGAGTCGCTTCACCGTCTGCGGACCATTCTCGAGGAGCTGCCCTTGAGAACCCGCGAGATCTTTCTGCTGAACCGTCTGGAGGGGCTGACCTATACGCAGTTGGCAGCCCGTTACAGCTTAAATATCAAGTCGATCGAAAAGCATATGAGTAAGGCGCTCGCCCATCTGCGCCGACGCTTTCCCGTTGAGGAGCGTCCCTGATGCCCAAACCCACCCCGGACATCCATGAGCAGGCCGCCACCTGGGTCGTTCGCCTGAACTCCGATCAGGTGATCGGCTCGGAACACGATGCCTTTCGCAGCTGGCTGGAAGCCGATCCGGCCCACGCCATAGCCTATGCCGAACATGTCGCCCTGTTCGCGGGATTAAAAAGCCTGTCCGACGACGACGAGGCGCGCGACGTCCTCCTGCCGGCGCCGCCGGCCATGCCCCCTCTCAATCGCCGCAACCTGCTGATCGGCGGCACCGGCCTGGCGGCCAGCGCGGTCGTGGCGACGGGCCTGATCACCAGCCTGATGGACAAGACGTTCAAAACCGAACCGGGCGAGCAGAAGCACGTGCGGCTCAGCGACGGTTCATCGATCGTGGTCAATACCGACTCGAAACTGCGGGTCCATTTCGAAACCCATGAGCGGCGAATCTTCCTCGACCGCGGCCAGGCCTTCTTCCAGGTCGCCAAGGACAAGCTCAGGCCTTTCCGCGTGTTCGTCGGCAGTGACGAAGTCCGGGCGCTTGGCACCGCTTTCGACGTCCGCCGCATCGGCGATCGCGCCCACGTCACGCTGGAGGAAGGCCGCGTGGCGATCTACAGCGCCGGCGGCGCGCAGGTCGTTCGCCCCGTCACCCTGCAGGCCGCCGTGCGTCCGGTTGTCGTGCTTGAACCCGGCGAGCGGGCGGTCCTGTCAAGAAGCGCGCCGGTGCGGATTGAAAAAGCCAATCTGGAAAGTGTCGGGGCCTGGCGGTACGGCCGTCTCATCCTCGACAGCACGCCGCTGGGCGACACCGTCGCCGACCTGAACCGCTACGGCGGCCCGCAGATCGTCCTCAGCGATCCCACCCTGGCCGACATCAAGATATCCGGCGTTTTCCATACGGGCGATCCGGTCACATTCGCCGATGCGGTTACCCGGGCCTTACCGGTGCGCATCGCCTACCAGGATGCGAACAAGATCGTACTCGCCCGGCCCTGATTGTGACAATTATGTGGCACCCTGCCCTTGGTTAACAAATTGTTAGAATCGGCGGTAGGGAAAACGTCGCGTGTTACGTCCCTGACAACAATAACAAAACGCTCACGGGAGGCGAAACATGTCGAATAAAAAGAAATTCAAGTTGGCCCTGCTGGCCGGGGCCGCGACATTAGCGTTCACACTAGGGGCCGCGCCGGTCTTTGCACAGGGGCAGTCGCATCAATACAGTATTCGCGCCGAAAATCTCAGCGACGGTTTGCGTGCTTTCGCGCTGGCCAGCGGCAAGGATGTGGTCTTCGATCCGGCCCTGGTGCGCGGTAAAACGACCCGCGGTGTCGAAGGGCAACTGAACGACGATGACGCCCTGACTTCGCTGCTTGCCGGGTCCGGCCTGGCGTTTGAGCGGACGTCCGCGGGCGGTTATGTCGTAGTTGCCGCCAAGGCCGACACGCCGAAGGCCTCGCCGGCGGCGGCCGTCCAGCCCGCTGACGACACGACCGTCGTCGTTACCGGTTTCCGCTCGTCCCTGCGCAAGGCGCTCACGCTCAAGAAAGACGCCATCGGCGTTCGCGATTCGATCGTCGCCGAAGACATCGGCAAGTTTCCGGAAGCGAACGTCGCCGAGTCGCTGCAACGCATTCCGGGTGTCGCTCTGAGCCGCGACGGCGCCTCCGCCGAAGGCCAGCGCATCTCCATTCGCGGCCTGGGCTCGCAATATGCGGTGACGACGATCAACGGCATGCCGGCGCACGTGACGTCCTCAAGCAACGTCGGCGGTTCGGTGCGCGATTTCAACTACGACGTGTTCGCGTCGGAGCTTTTCGGTCGCGTCGACTTCTACAAGACGCCGCTGGCCGAACTCGAGGAAGGCGGTATCGGCGGCGTGGTCGATCTTCAGACGCCACGCCCGTTCAATAACCCGACCCGGACCTTCCGCTACGCGCTGTCGTCTTCGTATAACACCGCCTCGAAGCACCTCGATCCGACCGGCTCGTTTATCTTCTCCGATACCTGGGGCGACTGGGGCGTCCTGATCGGCGTCGCCCATTCGGAAAGCGTCAACATGCGCTCCGGTTTCGAAGCGACCGGCGGCTATAACAGCTCCTTCCGCTCCAACAACGCGGTGATCACCAATCCGACGACCGGGGCGACCGGCACCGGCGGCTTCAACTTCACGCTGGACTGGACCGATCCGCGCGCCGCCGCCATGCTGCCCAACCGCACGACCATCGACAAGGGCTTTCTGCCACGCTTCTACCGCTATTACGGCGCGCAGAACGACCGCACGCGCGACGGCCTCGTCACCTCGGTTGAATACAAGCACGACAAGCTGGACGTCAGCTTCGACTTCCTCGGCTCGGACCTGAGGGATTCGCGCGACGAATTCACCTTCGGCCTGCCCATCCGCAACTCGGCGACCTCTGCGACGACGACCCAGCCCAACGGCTATCCGACCCACAACGGTCTGGTGCCGATCAATGTCACGGTCGATCCGGCCACCAACCTGCTGACCGGCACATTCGGCAATTTGGATATGCTCGGCGAAAGCTACTATTATGACGACAAGACCATCTTCGCGTCCGGCGATATCAATGCCGTCTACAAGGTCACGGATCGCCTGAAAATCACGGCCCTGGTCGGCGCCAGCAAGAGCGACGCCTTCTACTCCGACAACCGGATCGTTTCGAACCTCTACGGCTTTACCGGGACGATCGATTACACGTCGAACCACGTCTATCCGGCTCTGACGACGACCGGCATCGACTTCACCGATCCGACCAATTACCGCGATTTCCAGGCCGGCTTCGACTGGAACCGGGAAATCGACAAGGAAAAGATCGCCAAGCTGGTGGCCGACTACGACTATAACCTGCCGTTCGGCTGGACAGGCCACCTGAAGGGCGGCATCGAATATGTCGACACCAACAAGCAGAAGATCAAGCGCAATGCCACGTCGCTTGGCACGGCCCAGATCGCTTCCATTGGTCTGACGGGTATGCAGAGCCTGATGCAGCGTTCCGTCCCGGTCGACAATCTGGTCATCGGTAGCGGCTATCCGCAACAATGGGCGGTGTTCCCGAGAGCCTTCGTTATGGGCACCATGGATCCCAACGGCAAGGCCATGACGATCAGCCCCGACCTGTCGACGAGCTTCATTGCCGACGAACAGATCGATACGCTTTTCCTGCAGTCGGATTTTTCCGGACAGGTGTTCGAGCGTCAACTGCGGGTCAATATCGGGGTACGCGACTCCACGACGAAATCCGCCATCGACAACTACACGAAGTCCGGTTCGAGCGCTTTCAGCCCGCACCATGTCGAGGGCGGATACCGGAACGTCCTGCCGTCGGTCAGCGCGGCCTACAATCTGCGCGACAACCTGATCTGGCGGGCGTCATGGGGCAAGACAGTGACGCGTGCGTCGCTGTCGATCATCGCCGCTAATACTGTCATTCCAAACATTTTCAACGCGGCGGCCACTTCGGGCAATCCCGACCTGAAGCCGCAGATATCGACCAATGTCGACACGGATGTCGAATGGTATTTCGGGCGTGACGGCATCTTGAGCGGCGGCGTGTTCTGGAAGGACCTGCGCGACACGACGACATCGACGACGACAAGCGTGCCCTTCAGTTCTTTGGGGCTGCCCGACGACGCCCTGGGTCCGATCTTCCAGGACCCGATCACGCACAAGGTCGATCCGAACCTGCCAATCTCGCTGGCCACCTATTACAATGCCGGCCAGCAGAAGTTCCGCGGTTACGAACTGGCCTACCAGCAGACGTTCAGTTTCCTGCCTGCCCCCTGGGACGGACTGGGGGCGCTGGCCAGCTATACGCACGTCGATACGTCGGGGCTGAACACCTATTACCGGACGACCGATTTCGCAATCATGTCGATCACCCAGGTGCCGAAAGAAAACTACAGCGTGACCGGTTACTTTGAAAAAGGCCCGTTCGCCATCCGCTTCTCGTACAATTACAAGTCCCGGACCATCATCGAAACCACCAACCAGGGCAACGATCTGGAACGCTGGCAGTCGCCGCTTGGCTATCTCGACGCCAATGCCAGCTGGAAGTTCAACAAGGATCTCGAACTGCGCATCGACGCCCTGAACCTGGGGAACGCACTGAATTACAATTACTTCTACGACGTCACCGGCAAGTACGGCGACGGCCGAAAGACCCGGATGGACTACGCCAAGTACGATGGCCGGACCATCAAGATCGGCATCCGCGGCCGGTTCTAGGTTTTCCAGCCGCTTTCCGTCACTCCACGGAAAGCGCCTCCCCTGACAGCGAAATGCGTCCAAGGCGCATTTCGCTGCTTTTTCGTTTGAGGCATGCCCATGCAACGTCGCGATTTCATGAAGGCCGTCGTCACCACAACCGCCGCCGGCGTGACGGCCGCAACGGCTACTTCGGCGGCAACTAAGGCGCGGGCGGCAAGCCCTGTAAGCGACAGGGCCTATATGACCGACCTGCTGAGCAGGATCGCCTCTCCGGTTCTGGCGAACCTGTCGCAGGGCACGCTCAAGACAAACCTCAAGCTTGAATTGAGCCCGACCTGGGATGGACGGGATCCCAATGTCGGCTATCTGGAATGTTTCGGACGGTTGATTTCTGGCCTGGCGCCCTGGCTGTCCCTGCCGGACGACGACAGCGCGGAAGGGCGGCAGCGCGCCTTGTTCAAGCAGCAGGCCCTGGCCGCCTATGCGCATACGGTCGACCCGGCCAGTCCCGACTATCTGACTTGGCGGGGACATGGCCAGGCCCTGGTGGATTCCGCCTATTTCACCAACGCGCTATTGCGGGCGCCGAAGCAGCTCTGGGAGCCGCTCGACGCGACGACCAAGGCGCGCATCGTCACCGAGATCAAGGGCTTGCGGCGCGTGTCCCCGCCCTACACCAACTGGCTGCTGTTCGCCGCCATGAACGAGGCCTTCCTGCTGTCGATCGGCGAGGACTGGGACCCTATCCGGATCGACCTGGCCGTCAAGAAAATGAACGAATGGTACGCCGGCGACGGCTGGATGGCCGACGGCGTGCACTTCCACTACGACTACTACGGCTCCTATGTCATGTTCCCCATGCTGGTGGAAATCCTTGAGGTCCTGGAACGCACCAAGTCGTCGTTCAACAACCTGAAACCGGCGGACGAACACGCCCTGTGGCTCAAGCGCGCCCAGCGCTACGGCGAACATCTGGAGCGCATGATTTCGCCGGAAGGCACCTACCCGCCGATCGGCCGGTCGCTGACCTATCGCACGGCGGCCTTCCAGCCCCTGGGGCTGCTCGTCTGGCGCAAATCCCTGCCCGAAACCCTGCCCGAAGGCCAGGTCCGCGCGGCGCTGACGGCCGTGCAGAAGCGCGTGTTCGGCAATCCGACCAATTTCGACGCCAACGGCTTTTTGACGATAGGCTTCGCCGGTCATCAGCCGGAACTGGGCGACTGGTATTCGAACAGCGGCAGCATGTACATCGTATCGGAGAGCTTCATCGCGCTGGGCCTGCCGGCGACCGACAGCTACTGGACGGCGCCCGCCCAAGCGTGGACGGCGAAAAAAGCCTTCGTGAACGACACGTTTCCAAGAGACTACTATGTCGAATATTGAGTGGCGGTGTGCCGAAACAAAAAGCCGTCAGCCTTTGGTAAGGCTGACGGCAAGTTTACCAGAAGGATAACCCGGAGTGACCGTTCGGGCTAACCTTACCGCCGCTCGAACACTCAAACGGCGATCTCGGATGCCGGCTTAGCGGCGGATGGTGATGCCAAAGTCGATACGCGACCCCGGATAGCTGAGGGTCAGGACCACCGGGGTGCCATTGGCCAAGGCGCTGAACTTGTCCTGGGTCGTCGAGGTCACGTAGTTCAGGGCGTTCTTGATCGACAGGTAGCCTTCGACGCCGCCCTTCCACTTGTGGGTGATCTTGGCGTCCAGGTAAGCCGTCTTGATGTTGTACACCGGATAGCCGGGGCTATAGGGCAGACGGATGTTGCTGTAGTAACCGCTGGCGTTCGGTGTGTTGGCGACGGAGCCGCTGGTCGCGCCGCAGGGCTCGATGCAGTTCAGGATCTGATCGCGCGCCTGGTAGGCGAGACGGACATTGGTGGCGCCATCGTCGTACCACAGAGAGGCGTTGTAATAGTAGCCAGGCTCGCCCGGAGGCGCCAGTTTCGCGCCCGACACCGGATCCTGGGCCGCGGCCCCGGTCGTCGACGAATGGATGGTGGCGTAGTTGCCGTCGAAGCCGAGATACTTGAGGTACCAGGGCAGGAAGGTGAACGCCGTCTTCATGGCGAATTCCTGACCACGGCGGACGAAGCCCGGACCGTCACAGAACGAAGTATAGTCGAAGGTCGTGTTGGCCAGCGAGTCGCCGGTAAGCGGATTGGTGATATCCGTGCCGGCGAACAGATTCGCCGTCTTCGAACAGCTGATCGGGGTGTTGACCTTGATATTGTTCTTGAAGACCGCGTAGGAGAACTGGGTGTCCCGGTTCGGATAGTATTCCAGGCTCCAGTTCTGGTTGGTCGACTTGAACGGGCTGAGCGACGGGTTGCCGATGCCCGAACAGACGTCCTGTTTGCCGGAGGCTTCCTCCGCCTGATCGAAGGTACAGTTGCCGGCCGGCAGCAGACGGGTCGCGGGCGGACGGGAAATGACCTTGCCCCAGTAGTAGCGGGCGACGATCTTGTCGTCCCAGAACCACAGATTGTAGTTGTAGCTCGGGGTCCAGTCCGTCGCCTGGCCGTCCAGGTGCGCGCCCTGTGTATAGGTAAGAGTCGTCTTATCGGCCTCGGCGGTATTTTCGTTGCAGTCCGCCGGATTGTTACAGATCTTGTTGTTCAGCGTCAGGAAGCCGTTGGCGAGAACATTGGTCTTGACGTAGCGCGTGCCGGCGTTGCCGTTGAAGCGGATGCCCCAGGGCAGGTCCTGCTCGAACTCGACCATGAAATAACCGGCGTTGCTGAACTCATCATAGCTGCTGTAGGGCTGGTAGTGCATCACGCCGTCGCTGCCCATGCAGCGGATGACGCAGTCGAAGTTGTAGTTGGCGGTGGCGCCGGTACCGGCCAGGCCGCTGTACACCTCCTGGGCGTCGATCTGCGACCAGCCGTCGAACAGATTGCCGCGATCGGGGAAGCCGTCGAAGAAACGGTACCATTGCGGTTGCAGCGAGCCGTCGATCAGCGACAGGAAGTCCGCCGGCGTCAGGGTCAATTGACCGTAGCGCACGCTGGACGCCGGCGCCTGGGTGGCGGAGGTCGCCCCGGCTTCGGTGCTGTTGATGAAGCCGTACTGGCAGGCCAGGGCGCCGGCCGGCGCCGCATGACCTGTCGCCCCGTAGCGCGTCTCGTCGCAGGCGCGGATGGTGGTGCGCAGGTTGTTGGTCGGAATGATGACCGGCGCGACATAGCCGGGCTGACCCAAGACGCCCTGCTGCGGGCTGACCGTCTGGCCGCCGTTGGCCCAGCCCTTCTGGGTATCCTGCTTGAGCTGGATACCGGCCTTGATGTCCGTGACGAACGGCATCTTGTCGGAGAAGTTGTAGGTGACATCGACCTTGGCGGTCTGGGTTTCCTGACGGTTGATCTTCGGCTGCCACTGCAGGACAATCGAGTTGCTGGTCCAGGGTAGTTGGTCCTGGGTATAGCCGGTCGGGTTGCCGTTGGCGTCCAGGATGGCGGTGTTGCCAATGAAGCCCGGCGTCGCCCCGGTCGGAACCGTACACGGCAGGGTCGTCGTGCTGACGCAGCCGACATAGCGCGGATTGACCGCCCACACGGCGGAGGACGACGGCGTGGCCGGCGGTTTCAGGACGGCGTAGTTGGCAGGGTCGGCCTGGTTGAAGGCCGAGGCCGGCTTGACCGACCACAGGCCGCTGCCCGAAGACAAGGTCATCAGGGCCGGACCATAGGTATAGGAATAGGACAGCCGCTGGTCGTAGCGGGTATATTGCGACAGCGCGTCGCCGAAGACGAAATCGACGGCCCACGGACCATGACGGTACTGGCCGCCGGCCGACAGATAGTAGGAGTGGAAGTCGTTGGTGTTGTGGATCTGGTCGGTGGTTTCGACCCCGTCGGTGATCGTCGCCGAAATCACGTGGTGATTGGCGTCGACCTTCAGGGTGCTGTCCGGAACAACGTCGACGACCGAGTTGTCGGTAACGAGGTTGCCCGAAACGAACGGCCCGGCGTAGGCATAGTAGCCCGTCGCCGTATTGGCGTCGCGATGGTGCCCGAAGGTTGGGTCGTAGTTCGGGGAACCGACGGTATTGGACAGTGTCGTGTCGGTGAAGGTCGTGCCGCCGGTGCGGAAGTTGTTGTTCGACGCATTCACGCCGAAACCGCCGGGCGTATAGGTCAGCTGGTTGTTGTCGACCTTGCGGTGCGTGTCGGTGACCTTGAAATAGACCTGGAGGTCGTTGTTGACCTTGTAGTCGAAGCGCAGGTCGACTGTGGTCAGTTGCGCCGTGTCGCGGTTGACGAAGTAGCGGATGTTCGACGGCGTATAGTCGTTCCACTGGTTCAGGCAGGTAATCAGTTCGTTGCTGCGCTCGGCGTTCTGCGCACTGCTGGGCGATCCCGTAAGCCGCGGGAAGGCGGCGTAGCAGTCCGCCTTGGTCTTGGCGGCGGCTGAACGGGTAACCAGGTCAAGCGGCGTTTCCTTGCCGCTGACCGGGCCGAAGCTGTTGCTGAGCGCCTTGGTGGCGTCCGGACCGGTCACGGTGGCCGGGTTGAGGCTGTAAGTCTTGTTGGGCGAGTTGTCGAAGTCGACGATCGCCTGCAGGCCCTGGGTATTGTTGGAACCGCCCTGGGTGATCTGGTTGTTGTCGTTCTGGGTTTGGCCGTACGAATAGTTCAGCAGCACACCGAGCTTATTATTGAAGAACTTGTGCGAGGCGATCAGGTTGATGGTCGGCGTCAGCTTCTTGCCGAGGCTGTTGCGCGACACGTTGTACGAGAACGAGAAGTAGGGCTTCTTGAAGTCGAGGCCGGTCCGCGTCTGGATCAGGATCGAGCCGCCCAGGCCGCCTTCGCCCATGGCCGCGGTCGAACCCTTGACGACGTCGACACTCTTGATCAGGTCGGCCGGCAGGTCGCGGAAGTCCTTGGCGCGACCGTCATTCGAGCCGCCGAACGACAGGTTGTTGGAAATCGAGGTGTTCTGCATGCCCAGGCCGTCCAGTTCGACGTTGGTCTGGCCGGAGCCGGCGCCGCGCAGGGTAACGCTTTCGCCTTCGTTGAAGTTGCCGCGCTCCAGCGCCACGCCGGCGATGCGCGAGATGGCTTCACCGATGTTCTTGTCGGGGAACTGGCCGACGTCTTCGGCGACGATCGAATCGGTCGCCGTCTTCGCCTTCTTCTTGCG
>CAYULN010000333.1:0-23970 GCA_964445605.1 uncultured Caulobacteraceae bacterium
CGGCGCCGACCACCGTGACGATCCGCGATGTCTGCCCGGGCATGTGGCGATTGAACCGAGGCGAGACCACGCTCTGGGTCATGCCGACCCTGACCGCCGTGCCGGGTCGGTTGAAATGGAATCCCGCCTGCCTCAAACGCCGGATCAAGGGGGCGCAGTTCGTGCTGATCGAGAGCGTGCCGGAAAGCGTGCCGATGGAAGACCGGTATCTTCCGAAAGATCAGGTACTGGAAGGGCAGGTGTCGCCCGAAGCCTATGCGCGGCTGAAGACGATGGCGCACCAACTCAATGTGCCGCCAGCCGAGTTGAAGGACCTCAAGCCGGTCTGGGCCGGCTATGCCCTCGTCGGCGCCGCTTATCAGCGCTACAATCTGCACTGGGAATTCTATCCGTCGGATCTGCCGGGCGTGATCCGCGGCGCCGGCGTGCCGATCAAGGCCGTGCAGCTGTATACGGGGGGATCATATCTGCGCAATATCCGCAACCAGCTTCAGGGCGCCGATGCCGAAGCCTGCATGCTGAGCGACCTCAACCGCGCCGAATGGGACGGGCAGGCGGTGCCGCTGATCGCCAAGGCGTGGGTCAAGTCCGACATGAAGGGCGTGATCGAGAACTTCCCGGACTATCAAAATGCCTGCGTGCCGAAGGCGGCAGGCGACATGGTCGTCGAAACCAATGTCCAGCGCTGGAAGACCGTGCTCGATTCGGTGCTCAATGTGCCCGGTAAAAGCGTCGCCATCGTGCCGATGGAATGGTTCCTGTACAAGGGCGCCGTCCTGGATCGCCTGAAAGCCGAGGGCGTATCGGTCTCCGCGCCCAAGGACACGGAATAGCCGCCCTCGACTTCTGGTCGCGCCTGGCCTAAGACGGTCGCGGTGACAAGTGGGGCGCGTTATGGGCAGTCAGATGCGGGCGCTGTATTTGGGCTTGGCTGCGGCTGTTCTGGCCGCTGCAACGCCGGCTCTGCCGCAAACGCTTCCCGAACAATGGAGCGACGAGATCATCGTGTCGGCACCCGCCGCCGGGCCGGCGATCTGGCGGCTGCGCAAGGGCCAATCCGAAGTGCTGGTCATCGGCATTCTGCCCGTTTTTCCGCGCACGCAAACCTGGCGGACGCGGCGCATCGAAATGGCCCTCAAGGGCGCCAATGCCCTGATCACGCCGGCCGTCAGCCGGGCCAGTTTCGGCGACTATGTCGGGATAATGTCGAAGAAGGCCCTGCCCAATCGCCAGACCTTGAAGGAAATTTTGCCGCCGGATTTGAACGCCCGCTATGAGGCGACGGCGGCACGGGCCGGCGTGTCGATCAAGGCCTTCGCCCATGACAAGCCCGTATGGGCCGGGGCGCGGTTGCGTCAGGACGTGCTTAGCAAGTTGCGCCTGACCGACGACGAACCGACCCAGACCATCGCGCGGCTGGCGCGTCGTCAAGACGTGCCGGTGCGGGTAGCCGGCAAATACAAGCTGTCGCCGGTGCTGCGCGATGTCAACGGGATGGGCGAAGAGGCCAGCGAAACCTGCTTGCGCCGGACGCTCGACGATATCGATTTTGACCTCGACCGGGCGCCGAAGGCGGCGGCGGCATGGGCGGTCGGTGATACGCGAACCGTTCTGGCCAACTACCATGGCTCGGCCCTGGCCGACTGCCTGGAAGGGTCAGGCCTGGGCGCGGCGCTGATGGAACGTAGCATAGGCGATGCGGTCGATGCCATTTCGGAAGCCTTGCAGCAGCCGGGCCGAACGGTGGCGATCGTGCCGCTGGCGCCCTGGCTGCGCAAAGGTGGGGCGCTTGACCGATTGCGGGCTCAGGGTGTTACGATAACCGCGCCGGTGGATTAAGAGGGGAAGCATGCGCAGCGTTCTTTTTGGATTGGCAGCCGGGTTGGTCCTGGCCGGATCAACCCAGGCTCAAACTCAGACCTCGACTGAGCCCAAGCGGCAATGGTCGGATGCCGCCGAGATCCAGATCCACCCACATCAGATCGGACCGGTGCTGTGGAAGTTGACCAAGGGCGATTCTACCATCTGGGTGCTGGGGGTTCTGCCGGCGCAGTTCGAGAGGACGCGGTGGGACGACACGCGGCTACGGCGGGTGATGCGCGGCTCGCGGGTGATGATCATTCCGGCGTCGGCGACCGGCGATGAGGCGGCCTTGGCCTTGTCCGAAAAGATGGCCCAGCTCCCCGCCGGTCAACACCTGGCCGATGTCGTGTCACCGGCCGTCTATGACCGGTTCCGCCGAACGGTGACGCATGAGGACCTGCCGCTGGACGAATATACCAGCCTGCGGCCGAAGCCCGCGGGCGATATCCTATACCGCAACGTAATCGCCAAGCGGAGCCTGGATATTTCCATGCCGGAATATATCGCTCATATGGCGCAGAAGCAGAAGGTGCCCGTGCGGCGCGCCGGCCAGGTCGACGCCAGCGTCCTGGTCAACCGACTGAGCAATCTCGATGCAGCGGCGGGCGAAGCCTGCCTGGTCAACTACCTTGACGGTATCGATTACGACGAGACCGTATTCCCCAAAGTGATCGAGGCGTGGGGCAAGGGCGACATCAAGACGGTGACGCAGAACTACCAGGATCAGCCCTATCTGACCTGTGACCTGGCCAATCCGGATTCGGCGGCGTTTATCCAGTCCTATGCCGTGGACATGATGGTCGACGCCCTCGGCGAGCAGCTGCAAATGCCGGGCAAGAGCATGGCTGTGGTTGAGATCAGCGACCTGTTGCGCAAGGACGGCGTGCTGGACAAGCTGCGCGCGCAAGGTGTCGAAGTGACATCTCCGGATATGTAAAAGCCGCTGACTATTCAGCAGCTTTTCTCATTTCATCTATCGTGGAAATCAGGATTTGGCGGCATTTTCGCCGCGCAGGACGGCCGAAACCGCGTTGACCGTGGCGGCAATGCGCAGGGCCGTTTGCACCTGGGTGGCGTTGATGTCATGCGAGCGCAGGACTTTTTCGTGGCTGTCCATGCACAGGCCGCAGCCGTTGACCGCCGACACGGCGAACGACCACAGCTCGAAATCGACCTTAGGCACGCCCGGATTGGCCAGCAAGTTCATGCGCAGGCCGGCGCGCAGGGTCTCGTATTCCTTGTTGTGCATCAGGTGCAGCGCCCGATAATAGACGTTGTTCATGCCCATGATGGCGGCCGCGCCCTTGGCGGCGGTGGCGGCTTCGGGGGTCAGGCCGGCGGCCGTGGCGGCGGCCTCGATGTTCTGCACCACCTGCGGCACACCCACGGCATAGGCCGAGGCCAGGAAGACGCCCCACTTCTGCTGGTCGCTCAGGGTGGTTTCATTGGCCAGGGTGGACAGGTTCAGCGACATATCCTTGGCGTAGGCCGGGATCAGATCGCGCAGGGCGTCGATAGACATGGGAGGTCTTCCTTTTATCGAATATCAAGCATGGAAAAGGCGGCGCCGGGCAGGGGAGGGTACACCAGCGCCGCCTTGGGCTCCGGCATCCGCCGGAGGAGGGTTAGTCGAGGGCCTTAGGCGGCGAGCGTATCACCACCGACCGCGCGGTTGCACGGGCACAGCTCGTCGGTTTGCAGGCCGTCGAGAACGCGCAACGTCTCTTCCGGCGAACGGCCGACGTTCAGGCCGTTGACCGTGACGTGCTGCACCACATTGTCCGGATCGACGATGAAGGTGGCGCGCAGGGCGACACCGGCCGAATGATCAAGAACGCCCAGGGCGCGAGCGAAGACACCGCCATTGTCGGCGAACGACCATTGCGGCAGCTTGTTCAGGTCCTTGTGGTCGCGGCGCCAGGCCAGCTTGCAGAACTCGTTGTCGGTCGAACCGCCAAGCACGACGGCGTCACGGTCGGCGAAATCGCGTTCCAGCTTGGCGAAGGCGGCGATTTCAGTCGGGCAGACGAAGGTGAAGTCCTTCGGGTAGAAGAAAATGACCTTCCACTTGCCGGGAAAGCTCGCCTGGGTGACGTCCTCGAACGCCGACTGGCCGTTTTCCTCGTGGCTGTTGAAGCCGGGCTTCACGCCGACAAGCTTGAAATCCGGGAGGGTTTCGCCAACACCGATCATGATCATTCTCCTTTTGAATGGGTTCGGCAGGAGCGCCGATGGGAGGGGTTTACGCCCGCCAGGTGTAGAAAGCCCATTAATTGTTTTTGAATTTTTTATAAATTGAATTTATCGAAAGCCAGCCTATATTGAAGCCGTTTTATAATGGTTTCCCCAATGCTTCCGACCCTGCGCCAACTGCAATATCTGAAACTGCTTGCCGAACATAAGAGCTTCATGGCCGCTGCCGAGGCCGCCTTCGTGTCGCAGCCCGCCCTGTCGTCGGGCATCGCCGAGCTGGAGAAGATCCAGGGGGCACGGCTGGTCGACCGGGCGCGCGGCCAGGTCATCCTGACCGCCATCGGCGAGGAAACCCTGAAGCGATCCGAGGACATCCTGGCGCGCACCGAAGACCTGGTCGAGGCGGCGCGCGGCGCCAACCGGCCGCTGACCGGGCGATTCCGGCTGGGGGTCATTCCGACCATCGCGCCATTTCTGCTGCCGAAAGCCTTGATCAAGCTGCGCGAGGAGTTTCCGCAATTGCGGCTGTTCCTGCGCGAGGACCAGACGGCGCGGCTGATTGCCTCGTTGAAGGCCGGCGCCTTGGATGCCGCCGTCATCGCCCTGCCCTATGATCTCGGCGGGCTCGACTGCGCCTTCGTGGCCAAGGACGAGATCGTTGCCGCCACGCCGCGCGATCACCCTTTGGCTCAGCAGGACCGCATCGCGCCCGAAGCCCTGCGTGATGAGGAACTAATCCTGCTCGAGGATGGTCACTGCTTGCGCGATCATGCCCTGGCAGCCTGCACCTGGACCTCGCCGACCGGCACAGCCGAGACCCTGGGGGCGCAGACCGGCGGGTTCGCGGCGACGTCGCTGAATACCCTGGTGCAAATGGTCGGGTCGGGGCTGGGCGTGTCGCTGGTGCCGTCGATGGCGGTCGAGGCCGGCCTGGTGCCGCGCGAAGAGATCAGCATCCGCCCCTTGATCTCCGACCACGCTTTCCGCGATATAGTGGTGGTGTGGCGCGCCGGCTCGAGCCGGGGGGCCGAAGCCAAACTGCTGGCGGAGACGTTGAAGGCATGAAGCGCGTTGTTCTGTTAAGCTTACTGACATTGACCGCCTGTTCCAAGAAGACCGACGCGCCACCCCAGGAAACTGCGACCGCTGCCGCACCGGTCGAGGATAGCTGGCCGGGCAAGTATGAAGGGGATGTGATGGTGCGCATCTCGCCGGACCACAAGGTGATCCTGATCACCGGCAAGGCCGACGGCTGCACCGGCGATATCGGGCTGGGGGACGGCGGCGTGGCGGCGTCGTCGAACGGCGACGCCCTTGAAGTGGACATCCCTATTCAGGGCAAGGGCGAATGCAGCGTTACGCTGAAACGCGACGGCGATACTACGCTGCAGGTGTCCGAAACCGAAGACTGCGGAGAGTTCCATGGCACGACCTGCCCGTTTAACGGCACCGCCACGCGGGTGAAATAACGCTTAATCGGGTACGTTTGCCCTTAACTCCTCCAACCACAACTTCGCCGAAGCATCGCTGGGCATGCGCCAGTCGCCGCGCGGACTCAAGGCGCCGCCCGAGATCAGTTTCGGGCCGTTCGGCACCGCCGAGCGCTTGAACTGCGAGGTCTGGAAGAAGCGCCACAGGAAGACTTCCATCCATTTCCTGATCTCAGCTAGGGTGTAGCTGCGGCGCTTGTGTTCCGGGAAGTCGGGCGGCCAGTCGCCCTTGCTCGCATCCTGCCAAGCTTGCCAGGCGAGGAACGCCACCTTGGACGGCTTCAGGCCGTAGCGCGTGATATAGTAGAGCGTGAAGTCCTGCAATTCATAGGGTCCGACCTTGTCCTCGGTCTTTTGTAACGCACCGTCTTCGCCCACTGGCACCAGTTCCGGCGAGATTTCACGCTCCAGCACCGATTGCAGGATGCGGGCGGTGCGAGCGTCGAACTCGGTCTTCGCCGCCCAGCGGATCAGGTGCTGGATCAGGGTCTTGGGCGCGCCGCAGTTGACGTTGTAATGGCTCATGTGGTCGCCGACGCCATAGGTGCACCAGCCGAGCGCCAGTTCCGACAGGTCACCGGTGCCGACGACGAAGCCCTTCTTTTCCCCCGCCAGCCGGAACAGGAAATCGGTGCGCAGGCCCGCCTGGACGTTCTCGAAATTGATATCGTAGACGCGCTCGCCCTGGCCGAACGGGTGGCCGATATCCATCAGCATGCGCTTAGCCGCCGGGCGGATGTCCAGCGTTTCGCCGGTAATGCCCAGGGCCTTCATCAACCTGAGGGCATCGTTTTTCGAGCCGACCGTCGTGCCGAATCCAGGCATGGTGTAGCCGTGGATGCGCTCACGGGGAATACCCAGGCGGTCGAAAGCCTTGGCGGCGACGATCAGGGCATGGGTGGAATCGAGTCCGCCTGATATGCCGATAACCACGTCCTTGGTGCCGGTGGTTTCCAGGCGCTGCATCAGGCCGTGGACCTGGATGTTGAAGGCTTCGTAGCAATCCTCGTCCAGCCTCTCGCGTTCATTGGGCACGAACGGAAAGCGGGAAATCTTGCGATGGAAATCGGTCAGGGCGTGGGGCGTGAAGTCGAACGGGATGGCTTCGATTGGTGCGCCACCGGCAATACGGCGAGCGTCAGCGAAGGTGCCGGTGCGTTCCCGTTCCAGGGCGACCCTTTCGACATCGACATCGGCCAGCGTGACGGTACCGGTCGTGAAGCGCTCGCCTTCGGCCAGCAGGTCGCCCATCTCGTAGATCAGCGACTGACCGTCCCAGGCCAGGTCGGTCGTCGACTCGCCGTCGCCGGCGGCGCTGAAGGCATAGGCGCAGAACAGGCGCTCCGACGTGGCGGCGCACAGGCGCTTGCGGGTGCGCGACTTGCCGACCGTCACCGGCGAGGCCGACAGGTTGAGGATCAGGTTGGCGCCGTGCAGGGCCTGGCGGGTCGAGGGCGTGTCCGGCGACCACAGGTCCTCGCAGATTTCCACGCCGAACCGGAAGGCGTCGAAGCCGCGCGCGGCGAACACCAGGTCGGTGCCGACGGGCGTCTGGACGCCGTCAACGATCAGGACCGGGTCTTTCAGGTCCGCGCCCGAAGGGAACCAGCGCTTTTCATAGAATTCGCGGTAGTTGGGCAGGTAGGTTTTCGGCGCGACGCCGAGCACCTTGCCGGCATGGATTACCGCCGCACAATTATAGACCGAGCCGTTGATGCGCAGCGGCAGCCCGACGACCAGCACCGACCGGAAGCCCGACGAAGCCTTGACTAAGTCTTCCAGGGCCGTCCGCGCCGCATCGAGCAGGGTTTGCTGTAGAAACAAGTCGTCCAGTGCGTACCCGGTCAGGCTCATTTCCGGGAACAGCACCACATCCGCTCCCTCCCCGTCGGCGTGTTTGGCCAAATCGATGTGCTCAACGAGATTGGCAGCCGGATCGGCAAGATGCACTTTGGGCGTCACGCAGGCGACGCGGACAAAGCCATGCGCTGCGGGAAGGGTGAATTTTTGAGCGGTATAGACCATTTTGCAAAAATCCATTTTGCCGATTTTGCATTTAAATAGTCAATTTTCGATATAGCTGCCAGAAAATTGGTGAAAATTATGCCAAAATTGCCAATATTTCAAATTCAATGTGCGCATTTTGCAAATATAATATTATTTGAAACTTGTTTGCCCCCATTTTCCGTATCTTCCACATTTTTTAAAAGCCTTGCCGCCCCACCTCTGTTAAGGAGGGCCTCCTTTTTTCCCCTGTTACAGCCATGCTCACCTTTGCCGATATCGAAGCCGCGGCCGCCCGACTGGAAGGCCATATCGTCCGTACGCCCTGCGCATTTTCGCAGCGGCTTTCCACGGCATTCCGGACGAAGATTTGGGTCAAGGCGGAGAACCAGCAGTTCACCTCATCGTTCAAGGAACGGGGCGCGCTCAACAAGCTGCTGCAATTATCCGAGGCCGAACGCAAGCGCGGCGTGTTCGCGGCGTCGGCCGGCAATCATGGTCAGGGCCTGGCCTATCATGCCCAGCGTCTCGGCATTCCGGCGACCATCGTCATGCCGGTTGGCACGCCGTTCGTGAAGATCGAGAAGACGGAGGGCTACGGCGCCCGGGTCGTCATCGAAGGCCGCGATTACCATGAGGCTTCCGCCGCCGCGCATATCCTGTGCGAGACAGCCAACGGCGTCTACGTCCACCCCTTCAACGACCTGGCGGTCATGGCCGGCCAGGGCACCATGGCCATCGAAATGCTGGCCCAAGCGCCGGAGCTCGACACCCTGATCGTGCCGATCGGCGGCGGCGGGCAGATCGCCGGCGTGGCCACCGCCGCCAAGGCGATCAAGCCGTGGATCAAGGTGATCGGCGTCGAGGCGGCCATGTTCCCGTCGTTCACGGCGCGGCGGCGCGGCCTGGCCATGCCGGCGGGCGGTTCGACCATCGCCGAAGGCATCGCCGTCAAGGACGTCGGCGACCTGACCTTCGCCGTCGCCAATCCCCTGGTCGACGACGTGCTGGTGATCGACGAAGCCGACTTTGAACGCGGCATCGCCGCCTATGTGAATATCGAGAAAACAATCGCCGAAGGGGCCGGCGCGGCGGGCCTCGGCGCCGTCATGCGGTTCCCGGAGCGGTTCCGCGACCAGAATGTCGGCCTGATCCTGTGCGGCGGCAATATCGACCTGCGTTTGCTGGCCAGCGTGCTGCAACGCGAGCTGGTGCGCGAAAAGCGGCTTGTCACCTACCGGATTTTGGGCGACGATCGTCCGGGCATGCTGTCGCTGGTGGCCGACGCCATCGCCGGCAAGGGCGGCAACATAGTCGACGTGGCGCA
Organism: uncultured Caulobacteraceae bacterium; assembly: GCA_964445605.1. Classification (GTDB taxonomy): domain Bacteria; phylum Pseudomonadota; class Alphaproteobacteria; order Caulobacterales; family Caulobacteraceae; genus Asticcacaulis. The sequence goes on from CAYULN010000333.1 coordinate 8,878, forward strand.
CAACCGGCTGGGGCTGGACGTGCCGGCCAAGGGGGCCGAATTCGACATCATGGTCGAGACCCAGGGGCCGCGCCATGCCTTTGAGATTTCGGAAGCGTTGAGGAACACGGGCTATGCGTTACGGACGGACTAAGACACTTGGGATGCTGGCGGTCGCGGCCGTGGCTTTGAGCGCGTGCGGCCAGTCGATGGACAAGGCTGTCGACAAGGAGATGGCCGCCTATGAGGCCAGGGCCTCGGCTGAGGCTGCCGAGGCGCAGAAGGCCAATCAGGCCTTCATGGCGGACGTCGCCAAGCAACCGGGCGTGGTCACCCTGCCATCGGGCCTGATGTACAAGGTGATTTACAGCCCCAATCCGACGGCGGCCAAGCCTTCGTCTGACGCGACGGTAACGATCAATTATGAGGGCAAGCTGGTCAACGGCTCGGTGTTCGATTCGTCCTACGCGCGCGGCGTCCCCGCACAGTTTCCTTTGGCGCAGCTGGTACCCGCGTGGAAGATCGCTGTACCGATGATGCACAAGGGCGATACCTGGGAACTGTATGTGCCGTCGGAGTTGGGGTATGGCCCGCAGGCGGCGCCGGATGGGTCGATCCCGGCGAATAGCGTGCTGATCTTCAAGATTCAGCTGATTGATTTCCATGGATAAGTAACGGGGTGTGGGGTCCATGACCCCACGTCTTTAAAATCTTTCTCTTTTTAGGGGCTTTAGGGCCCCTAAAAAGAGAAAGATATCAAGGAAGTCTTGGGGCCACAGGCCCCAAACCCCGTTACTTTATTTTGGCAATCAACGCCGCCGTCGACGGATCATGCTCCGCCGGCGCCGCCGCGGCAAAATCCTTCAGAACCGCATTGGCCAGGGTTTTGCCCAGTTCCACGCCCCACTGGTCAAAGCTGTTCAACCCCATCACGATCCCTTCGGCAAACGTCTTGTGCTCATACAAGGCCAGCAATGCCCCCAGGGTCCCCGGCGTCAATTCCTCAAGCAAAACAAGCGTCGACGGCTTGTTGCCCGGACAGACCTTCTGCGGCGCGATTTGCGCCGTCCGCGCATCGTCGAAGCCAAGGGCGCGGCATTCTTCTTTCGACGTCTGCAAGGACTTGCCGACCATGAAAGCCTCGCCCTGGGCGATCACATTCGACAACAGCTTCTTCTGCATGTCATCGGACGCCTCGGCATTTTTTTGCACGGCAATGAATTCCAGCGGCACCACATCCTCGGACTGGTGCAGCATCTGGAAGAAGGCGTGCTGGGCATTGGTGCCCTCATCGCCGAAAACCACCGGACAGGTCTTGCTCGCCAGCAAAGCGCCAGTGGGCGAAGTCCGCTTGCCGTTCGATTCCATCTCAAGCTGCTGCAGGAAAGCCGCCAGCCGGCGCAGGCGATGGACATATGGAATAACGGCGCGCGCCGGCCGGTCCAACCCGATGCGGTTATAGATCTGCGCCGCCGCCAACAGCACCGGTGCATTCTTTTCCAAAGGCGCGGTATAGAAATGCTGGTCCATCTCGTGAGCGCCATCCAGCAGGCGCTCATAAACGTCGAAACCGAGCGCGATGATCACCGACAGCGACACCGCCGACCACAGCGAATAGCGGCCACCGACCCAGTCCTTGAAGCCGAACACGCGATCCGGCGCGATGCCATAGGCGCCGGTTTTATCCGGCGCGGCCGAGACGGCCGCCATATGCTTCCCGGCGTTTTCCTTGCCCAGGCCTGTCACCAGCCAGTCGCGGGCAGCCAGGAAGTTGGCCAGGGTTTCCTGCGTCGTGAAGGTTTTGGAAACGGCAATAACCAGGGTCTCGGCCGGATCGAGGCCCGCCAGTGCCAGGGCCAGCTCGGACCCGTCGACATTAGCGACGAACCGGACATCGATCTGCGGCTGCAACGGCGCCAGGGCCTGGAACACCAGGCGCGGCCCCAGATCCGAGCCGCCGATGCCGATATGGACAATGGTCTTGAACGGCTTGCCGGTCGCGCCAACGATGGCGCCCGATCGAATGGCGCCGGCATAGTCGCGCATGGCGTCACGGGCGGACTTCACGTCCTCGGCGATCTCGGCGCCACGCAGGCGTTCGTTGTAACGATCGGAGTCACGCAGGGCGACATGCAGCACGGCGCGGTTTTCCGAGACGTTGATCGCCTGGCCGCTCCACATCTTGTCGCGTGCCGCTGCCAAACCGTTTTCGGCAAAGGCGGCGACGGCCGCTTCAAAACCGGCCTTGGACCAGTTCTGCTTGGAAACATCGATATAGAGGCCGCAGACTTCGAGGCTCATACGCTTGAGCCGGTCGGGATCGTTGCGGAACTGATCGACGATCTTCGCCCCTCCGTCGACAAAGGCCTGGGTTTTAATGGCGTCGAGGGCGGGATTGGTCATGGCGTCATCCTAATCGCGAAGGGCTATCCGTAACGGGTTCCATGTCAAAACTTTCGCCAGCCGTAAAGCGCTGATTTGCCGGTTCGCCTGAATGTGTTCGCGACTGCGAAAAAATGGCCCGAGCCCCTTGACGGCGTCGCCAATGCCGCGCCAGGCCGGACCGCCGCGACCGGTAAGCGTGTCCTTGACGGCGCCCAGCAGAGTCAAGGCGACGTGCAACGGCAGCGTCGGCAGCAAAAGGACCAAAGGCATATTCTTCAAATACAGCCAGATGCGGTTGCGATAGCCGTGATAAAGGGCGAAATCCGAACGGACGCCGGTAGAGGCCGAGCCGATATGGGTGACCTTGGCCTCAGGTACGAACAGGCAGCGCTCGCCGCGCAGGCGGGCGCGGAAGCCGAGATCGGCGTCCTCGCAATAGCAGAAAAACCGGTCGTCGAAGCCGCCCAGGGCTTCGAACAGGTCGCGGCGGATCAGAAAGGCGGCGCCGCACGGCGAAAACGCCTCGGCGGTTTGCAACGCCGGCGGCACCGGGCGGCCAAAGCCGGCGCGATAGGGAAAGCCGAAAAACGTCAGGCCGTCGCCCTTGCCGTCCATGCGCCGCGCATCCAGGGCGTCGATCTGCAAGGACGTCAAAATGGCTACATCGGGGTTGGCGACAATGGCATCGCGCATGGCATCAAGCCAATTTGGGTCTGCAAAGGCGTCGGGATTGATAAAGCCCAACCAGTCGCCGGTCGTGTGGTGGACGGCGCGGTTATTGCCGGCGGCAAAGCCGAGATTGACGCCCATCGGCAGGACCTTCACACCGGGATTGGCCTCACGTAAAGCAGCCGCTTTAAAGTCCGTCGAACCATTATCGGCCAGCACGACCTCGGCATCGAACGCTTTCAGGGCATCGAGGCAACGCTGGATATAGGCGCTGCTGTTGTAGCTCAGAACAACGATGGAAATTTTCGGCGGGGCAATGTCAGGCAAGCGTCCCCTCCCATTCCGCCCGGACCGTTTCGTCCTGTTCCGTTGGCAGGTATGCGCCACATACGGCCGCAAAGGCCTCCGACGTCAGCCCCTGCCGCAACGCCCAGATGGCGGCGCTACGCACCAGAGGGCTTTCGTCGTCCAGAGCCCGGTTTGCAGCCAACTCCATTTCCTCATTTCTCGAAATCTTCAGATGATTGCCGATTGCGTAAAAAACGTTGCGCAGGAATGTGTTACGCCCGATACGCTTGATCGGTGATTTAGCAAATAGGGTCCGAAATGCCGCATCATCCAAACGTGCCAGATCGGCCAGCGGCAAGTCTCCAAATCCTTCGCGGGCCCTCAGTTTGGCCTCGCGGGTCGTTTCGGCGAACTTGTTCCACGGACATACCGCAAGGCAGTCATCACAGCCATAGATGCGGTTGCCCATCTGGTGGCGGAACCCTTCCGGCCAGGGTCCGCGAAACTCGATGGTCAGATAGGACAGGCATTTGCGCGCATCCAGCCGGTAAGGCCCGACGAACGCCTCGGTCGGACAGATGTCGAGACAAGCCTGGCATGACCCGCAATGGTCGGTTTCCGGCGCATCTTCGGCAACCACCTGGTCGAGCAGGATTACGCCGAGAAACAGCCATGAGCCGAATTCACGCGACACCAGATTGGTGTGCTTGCCCTGCCAGCCGAGTCCGGCCAGCGCCGCCAATGGCTTTTCCATCAAGGGCGCGGTGTCGACGAACACCTTCAGTTCGCAACCGGTCTGCGCAACGATCCAGGTAGCCAGTTGCTTGAGCTTCTTCTTGATCAGGTCGTGGTAGTCGTCGCCGCGCGCATAGACGCTGATATTGGCGGTCTCCGTGCGCTCCAGCCCCTCGAGCGGATCGGTATCCGGGCCGTAATTATAGCCCAGCACCAGGGCCGACTTCGCCCCGCTCCACATGGCCTGCGGATGCTTGCGCCGGTCGAGCGTTTCCTCCATCCATGCCATGTCGCCGTGGACGCCGGCGGCGACAAACGCCTCCAATCGCTCCGACGCCGCCCAAACCTCCGGCAAGGCGGCAAACCGTGCCACCGAAAAGCCGAGCGCCTCGGCTTCCTGCCGGATAGCGGCGGCCAGGTCGGGCTTTGCGGTAGGAACCGTCATCGGAGCAGCCGTCATTGTTCGCATGGCCGGCACGCGGCTCAGAAATCCAGCTCTTTATAATGCGACGCCGCCGCGAAGCCAGCCAGCTTGTCGTTCAGCAGTGGCCGGAAGGCCGGACGCGACTTGACCACCATGTACCAAGTCTTCAACGCCGGATAGCGGCTCCAATTGACCTCGTCGAGATAGTCGAGGATGCTCAACTGGCCAGCACAGGAAAAATCGGCGTAGGACAGCGAATGGCCGGCCAGCCAGTTGCGCACCTGAAGCAGGCTTTCGAAATAGCGCAGGTGGTCGCGCAGGGCCTCGCGCCCAGCCTTCATGTTGCCGATGTCGGGCGCGCCCATGCCCATCAGGCGCTTTTCCATCTTTTCGTGGAGCAGCAGGGCGTTGACCTCATAGTCGAACTTGCGCTCGAACCAGCCGACCAAACGCCGCGCCTCGGCGCGTTCGTTGACGTTGGACGGCCATAGCGGAACGTCACGGTACACCTCCTCCAGATGCTCGAAGATCGCCCGGTCCTCACAGATCTTGTTCGGCTGTCCGCTGCCGGCTTCGGGCGTCTCGAGCAGGATCGGCAGCAGGGCCGATGGATTGAGGCGAATGATGCTGTCGTCCGGCTCCCAGTAGCGGATATGGATTTCCTCGAAGCCCAGCTTCTTTTCGCCCAGCGCCAGGCGTACCGCACGCGAATGCGGGTCGAACGGGAAGTGGTACAACTGACGGGTATAGGCAGTCATCAGGCCTTCTTTAGGCGGTTTTCGCGCGTTTGTCGCGGGTACGGTAGGCGCGTCGTGAAACCGTCATAGCATTTCGCGTCCGGCGCGCAAGTTGCTCTGGAAAATACCGGCTGTAAACGCCCTAAAATGGCCATTCTATCGACACGAATCGGGGCGATCCTTTTCGCGCTTTCACACCCGCGTGAAACTGTTAATAAATAGCATTTCCCGCGTGGATTTTTGCGCCGAACCGTGTAACCGTCTCACGCCGAATCAATCCTTGATAATAACCAGCCGAACAGGGCGTTTTCTATCATGTCACGCGTATGGATCAGCCGCACCGAGGCGCTCAAGCGCCTCGATGTCAAACCACAAACCCTTTATGCCTATGTCAGCCGGCAGCGCATCGCCGCCAAGAGCGATCCGTCGCATCCGCGCAAGAGCCTGTATGCACTGGACGACGTCGAACGCCTGGCCCGCCGTGCGCCCGGCCGCCTGCCGGGACAACGCCCAGGCGAGGCGCCAGCGGAACCGAAACCGGTAACCGCCATGGTGCTCAGCGGCGGCACGGTGACGCGTGGTGAGGCGGCCATCGATACCGAGATTTCCCTGACCTTCGGCGGCCACCACTATTATCGCGGCCGGGACAGCATCGAGCTGGCCGAGCGCGACAATTTCGAGGCCGTGGCGGCGCTGCTGTGGCAGAGCCCGAGCAATAACCCGTTCGGGCCGCTGAAGCCGCGCCCCGACGTCAATTTCCCGGGCGGGCCGCGCATGCGCGTCATGTCGATGCTCAGCCGCCGCATCGAGGAAGACGCCATGTCGGAGTTGCATCCCGATCGCGACCTGAACCTCGAAGCGGCCAGCCTGGTCAATGAGATGGTCGATGCCGTCACCAATGGCGGGCCGCGCCTGTTCTTTCACCAACGGCTCGGTCGCGCCTGGAAGGTCTACGAGAACAAGGACATCGATCTGCTGCGCCGCGCCCTTGTGCTGTCGGCCGACACCAGCCTCGACGAATCGACCCTGGCCGTGCGTGTCGCCGCCGCGTCGATGGGCCCGCTGGCTATTCCGCTGATGGCCGGGTTCGCGACGCTCACCGGTCCAAAGCTGGGCGGGCGGATTTCGCGCGCTGAGTTGTACGTCACCCAGGTCCGCCGCAGCGGTAATCCGCAGCTGGTCGCCAAAACCTTGCTCAACCAGGGCCTGGAGTTGCCGGGCTTCGAGCGCGATCCGTCGCCGTCGGAACATGTGCGGGCGCGCAACCTGATCGAGGCAGCGCCGCATATGGGTGAAGACCTGAAGACGATCCTGAAAGTGGGCGAGGACTTGACGGGAACAAGCTGCGGTATGTCGTTGGCGCTGGCCTTGATCGGCCGCCACCTCGACTTGCCGCGTGAGGCGCCGATGACGCTGTATGGCATCGGGCGGGCCGCCGGCTGGTTGGCGCACGCCATCGAGCAGATGCAGGCGGGGTCGGCACCCAAGGCGCGGCTGCGTTATGTCGGCGTCTATCCGCAGATCGTACATGATATAACGGAACAAATTCCCGGCCACGCTGCCTAAACTATAAAGACTTGTCACGGTTTGTGCATTATGAAATTCCCGGACATTTGAGAGGGAATCATTATGCACAACCTGTTGGCGGCGCTGCTCGGTCTGATCGAGGGGCTCACGGAATTTCTGCCGGTCTCTTCGACGGCGCACCTGCTGATCTCCGAAAAGCTGATGAGCTTTGCCGATCCGGGCGGCAACTTCACCGTCATGATTCAGTTGGGCGCCATCCTGGCCGTGGTGGTTCTGTATTTCGCGCGCCTGTTCAAGGCGGTTATCACCCTGCCGACTTCGGCGGATTCACGGCGGTTCGCCATCAGCGTGCTGGTGGCGTTTTTCCCGGCCGTGGTTGTCGGGGTTCTGGTCAAGAAGTCCGGTTTGCTGGATGCCTTCTTCGAAAACGTACCCCTGATCTGTTCGGCGCTGATTGTCGGCGGCGTGGCCTTGTGGGCGGTCGACAAGTGGGCGCCTGAGCCGCAGCATCATGATTCCGCCAAGCTTGATTTCAAGACGGCTTTGCTGATCGGCCTGTTTCAGTGCCTGGCGATCATTCCCGGCATGTCGCGGTCGGGCTCGACCCTGATCGGCGCCATGGTGGCCAAGGTCGACAAGAAGGCCGGCGCCGAGTTTTCCTTCTTCCTGGCCATTCCGACCATGCTGGGGGCGTTCGTGCTCGATTTCGCCGAAAGCCGGAAATATCTGACTTCGGATCAGTATGTCAGCATCGGCATCGGGTTTCTGGTGGCTTTTCTCTCGGCCTTGCTGGTCATCAAGCCGTTCATCAGCTTCGTGCAAAAGCGGGGATATGGCTTCTTCGCGCTATGGCGGGTTGTTGTCGGGGTTGGGGGACTGGTGTGGTGGTACGCGCTGGCGAAGTAAAACTTATGGGGTGTGGGGGCCGTGCCCCCATGACTTCTTCTTATACCAACAAAAGAGCCCTCGCCCCCCATAGGGGCGGGGCTTTTTGTTGGTATAAGGAAAGGGTGGGGCCGCAGGCCCCACACCCCAGAAGTTGTCTACGCTGCCCGTATCAACCCCAGGAACTGATCCACCTCATCCGACATGGCCTGGACCTCTTCACTCAGTGTCCCCGCCCCGCGCAACACCTCGGCCGAACTCTCGGACGTCGTCTGCGAAGCCCGGTTGACCTCGACCAGGTCGGAATTGATGGTATCCGCCCCCTGAGCCACCTGGGCGACATTGTTGGCAATGTCAGCCGTCGCCGCGCTCTGCTGCGTCACGCTGGCGGCAATGGACGTCGCCACGCCATTGATGCGCTCGACCGTATCGCTGATCGATCGGATGGCCACCACGGTCTCGCTGGTGACCTCCTGCATGGTCTGGATATGATCGCGGATCTCACTGGTCGCCCGCGACGTCTGGGCCGACAAATTCTTGACCTCACTGGCGACCACGGCGAACCCAGCCCCGGCCGCACCCGCCCGCGCCGCCTCGATGGTGGCGTTCAAAGCCAGCAGGTTGGTCTGAGCAGCAATATCCTGGATCAAGGCCACGACATCGCCGATCTTCGACGCCGCCTGCGACAGGTTGTCGACCGTCTGGCCGGTCTTCTGCGCCTGTTCGGTCGCCGCTTGAGTCATCATGGTCGTCTCCTCGACCTGGCGGCCAATCTCGGAAATCGACGCCGACAACTCCTCGGTCGCCGAAGCGACGGTCTGCAGATTGCTCGACGATTGCGACGTGGCGCTGGCCATCGACGCCGAACGCTGATCGGCTTCGCGGGCAGCGGCATCCAGGCTTTGCGCGGCAGTGTTCAGGGTAGACGAAGTCCGGCCAACACGCTCGGCCACGGCACGGATTTGCTTCTCAAAGCCTTCAGCACTCTTCAGAACCTGTTGCGCCTTGGCATTGTCGGCTTCCAGCTTGATACGCGCCGCCGCCTGTTCGGTCTCCAGCCGCTTGACCTCGGCGGTGGACCTCCTGAAGGCTGACACCGCGTGGGCGATTTCACCCACCTCATCCCGACGGTTTTCATGCGGTACCGACGGCACGTCGTGGCCACTGACCAGCTTGTGCAGCAGGCTCGACAGGGTCTTCAACGGCTGCGAAATATGTCGGACGACAATAAAGTTGACGGCGGAACCGATAACCACGGCCAGCACACCGATTATCGTGCCAAAAATCAGGATTTGCTTAGACAGGCCATCAAAATCAGCGTCCGCCGCCGTGGCGCTGGCTTCGGAATCGGCGGCCAGCTTGGCCAGCGGCTTGACCATTTCCTGGCAAGCCTCGTCGACCTGATCGTCGAGATGGCGGATTTCCGGCGTCATCTCGGTCGTTGCTTCCAGGGCCGGCAACATCTTCTGCTCGAAAACGTCGACATAGGCATGATACTTGGCTTCCGCGTCGCCCAGCAGAGCCTGATCGGTCGGATTGGTCACCCGACCCTTCAAATCGGCGAACAACGCCTCCGTCGCCTGCTTTTCCGCCGCCCAGTCGGTCTTGGTCTGGTCGAGCTGATGGTTGATCTCGCCGTCGGCAATGACCTGGTAAAGCGCAGCCCCTTGCGCCGACAGTTCCTGCGCCGACTCGGCCACCCGGACCAGACCCATGCCCTGATCCTGCAAGGCGCGCAGGTGCTTCAGCGACGCCCAGGCGCCGACGACGAAGGCGCTCATGGCGACGATAAACACCAGCGACGCGAACGATAATTTATAACCGATGGAAAGCTTCATAACTCACCTCAACTCCAGGCACCCGGCTCGAGGTCAGTCTTAAATTTTTATGGTTAACGAAAGCCTTAAGAATTCTAGGTTTCTTGAAACCCCGTTATGCAGGCACCGCGAACTGGCCATTCTTGCGGAAGCGCCACAGATAGGTCGGCAGGATCGACTCGATGGCCGTGGCGCCGATACCGAGATCCTTAAGGCCCTTGGCCCCCTGGCTGACGACATTGTCGCGCTTCAGCATCAGCACCTGGTCCGTGGTCAGCAGCGGACGCATGCCGGTGATCGCCGCCTGGAGATCGCCGGCAATGCCGATGCCGCTGGCCACCGCATATGGCATATAGATCAGCGTGCGGGGCGTCATGATCTCGGCGGAGACGTATTTGAGCAAGTCCTTGAAAGCGAACACTTCCGGGCCGCCCAGTTCGTAGGTCTGGCCGTATGCTTTCTCGTTACCAAGCGTGCGGGCCACAGCCGAGGCGACGTCGCCGACATAGACGGGTTGGAACTTGTTGTTGGCACCGCCAATGGCCGGCATGAACGGGAGTTGTTTGATCTGCTGGGCCAGGCCGGTGAAAAAGCTGTCCTCGGCGCCGAAGATGACGCTTGGACGCAGGACCACTGCCTGCGGGATCACGCGGCGCACCGAGTCTTCGGCGCGAGCCTTGGAGGCGTAATAGGTTGAGCCGGCCTTCGGATTGGCGCCGAGCGCCGACAGCAGCACGAAGGATTTAATACCTTTGGCGGCGCAGACCGACGCCATGGTGGCGCTGGCCTTGCGATGGACATCCTCAAAGCTCTGCGACAGGGTCTGGAAGGCGATACCGACCAGGTTCACGCAGGCATCGGCGCCTTCGAGGGCACGAGCAATGTCGGATTCCTTGCGTACATCGCACTTCACCACCTGAATCTGGCCGACATCACCCATCGGCTTGAGGTCGTAGGCGAGCGTCGCGTGGCGAACCGCCACCTTGATGCGCCAGCCCTGCCGGGCCAGGGCCCGCACCACCTGCTTGCCGACAAAGCCCGAACCGCCGAAAACCGTGACCACCTGCGCCATGATCGCTCCTAAAGCCTGGCGCACCGAGACTCAAACGTGGCGCGCCTGCCCCTCGATAACGCAAGGCCCTGTTATTCGCAATTGGTTTGACTGGAAAGAGTGCCGGGTTTGTGCATCATATACCGGTGGGGCACGAAATTTGCTTGTCTATAGCCATTTCCGACCGGAGCGCCCGATGACGGCCGACAGCCTCCCTGATACCGAGCCGAAGCCGCATATCGCCCTGCATGGCTTGCGCTTCCTGGCCGCCGCCTGCATCCTGACCAGCCACTGGAGCGAGGGCCTGCGCAACCTGACGGAGTCCTTCATGCCGCAGAACGGCATCTGTGTCGATTTCTTCTTCGCCATCGAAGGCTATCTGACCGCCGCCATGCTGCTGCGGGCCGGGCCGGACGCGAAGCTGGGGCCGCTGCTGGCGCGCCAATTTATCAAGGTTTTGCCGTTGTTCTGGCTGGGCTTGCTGATCGGGCTGATGTTCGCCACCGTCTTCGCTGTGCCGCTGGTCATGCCGGATCGTCCGCAGCCGTCCATGCCAGTGATCGGCCTCTACGGTTCGGTCAATGCCGTCCTGGTCCCCGTTTTTCCGTCGCCAAAGGGCCTGGTCTTCCCGCTTGATCCGCCGTCATGGGCGATCGTGCTCGAAATCTACGTATTTACATTGATGTGCCTGGTGCGGCGGCGCCTGAACCTGCTGAGCGCCCTTGTTATTTCGATCGTTGGCGCCGCGATATATGCGGTGCTGGCCCTGCATCTGCACGATGCCAATCTCGGCTATAAGACCGAAGGTTACTGGGGCGGCTGGCCGCGCTGCCTGTTCGGTTTCTTCGGCGGCGCCGGCCTGTTTTTCCTGATCCGGCGGTATGGCCAGGTTCTGCCGCGCCTCAATCCGCTGCTGATCTGGGCGGCGTTCCTGGGCATTCAATTCATTAGCATCCACAAGATCAGCCTGCCCTTGGCGCTGATCGGCATGCCGGTATTGGTCTGGCTGGGTGTGGTCAGTTCGGACCCGCCATGGCTGGCCGGGATCGGTAAGCAGGCGGGGCGCATGGCCTATGCCCTGTATTTGCTGCCGTTTCCGATGCTGACCGCTTTCCGCGCCGTCGCGGACCACTATCACGTCCCGTACAATCCGATAACGAACCTGCTGAACTACCTGGTGGTGTGCGCCGCCATCCTGCCGGTGGTTTACCTGGCAACACGTTTCGTCGCCGAGCCGCTGTCACATTGGCTGGAAGCCCGGCTTCAGTCGGTGCCCGTGCCTGTCGAAACTGCGGAACCGAAAAAGCAGGCCAGCCGTTAGTCTACCTGGGTTTCATACGTCCGAATGGCGTCAAGCAAGGTCTGGCGCCAGGTCGCCGCCGACTTGTCGAAGTCGAAGGTCTTGACGTGGTCGCGCATGGCGTCGAGGCGAATGTCGCGCTCTTCCGGTGTCAGATCGGCCAGGCGCTGCATGCCGTCGGCGATCGATTCAATCGTGTCATCGACCAGGATGGCGGCATCGCCCGTCACTTCGTTCAAGGCGCCGCCACGCGTGATCAAGGGCATCGCGCGGTACAGGATCGCTTCCATGGCCGGAACACCGAAGCCTTCCAGCCGGCTCGGCAGCACGAAACCCAGGGCCTGCGTGTAGAGCCAGCGCAACTGGTTATCCGGCACGTAGCCGGTGGCGATGACGCCCGGCGTCTTCCGGGCCAGGTCCATGACCGCTTCGGCGCCCGGTTCCGGGCCGCCGCAAATGACATAGCCGATGCCGCGCTCATGCAGGCCGCTCTGGGCATAGGCCAGCAGCGCCGAATGCTGGTTCTTGCGGCGGCCGACCGCGCCAACCGTGAGCAGGAATTTCTCGGGCACGCCCGGCACCGGCTCAGCATCGCCGCCCATCTCCTTGCGCGCCGGAATGTAGATGACGCGCAGGCAGGCGTAGTTGTCGCCGAAAAGCCGAACGAAGACATCGCGTGTGCTTTCGGAGACGAACAGCATGAACGGCTTGGCCTTCTGGATCTTCTCGTAGGCGCGCAAGTAAACCTGCTCGACACCCGGGCCGTACAGCTCCGGATGCGTTATCGGCCCCAGGTCGTGGCACAGCACCACGTCATAAGGCTTGAGATCGGTATAGATGGCTTCGCGCGGATCGGTGAAAACCAGGGGCCGGGGCGGCCGGAACTGCATCCCGAGCCCGAGCCGTTCATGCAGAAGGGTTTCCCACAGGGCCAGGCGTCCAAGAATGCGCCGATACAGGCCTTCGGGTTTCGATTTGTGCCGCGCCCGCCAGTAATAGATGCCGTTCACCAGGTCGGCCGACGACGCAACCATGTCGCGGCCGAAGAAATACTTACCGGTGGTATTGTTCAGCGCCAGGGTGAAATCGACATCGACCTTGCCCGTTTGCGCCGCGTCACCTGAGTCCATGACTCGCCCAGTCCCGGAATATCAAAACGAATGATCTAAAGTGCCGTTCAACAAGGCGCATCCCATATGGGGCTTCGCCAAAATAACAAAGGCTTATATTTCCTTGGCTAGCAAAGAATAACCGAGGATTCAAACGGAAACGTTATACTGTCGCAAGGACTCTCTGCTGCGTTGCGAAATGGGCGCAGTTAATACAACCTATTGGCTTGCCACTGGAAGGCGGTGCGGATCAGGTTTGGCAGATCGCTGTAGCGCGGTGTCCAGTCAAGCTGGCGCTTGATGCGCGAGACGTCGGCGACCAAGGCCACCGGATCGCCCTGGCGGCGCGCACCGAAGCTATGCGGTACCGGCTTCTGCATGACCTGTTCGGCGGTCGTCAGCATCTCAAGCACGGTGACACCTTCGCCGGTGCCGACATTGAAAATCGCGCTATCACCGCCGTCGAGCAGGCGCTTGACGGCCGCGACGTGGGCGGTGGCCAGGTCGACGACATGGATATAGTCGCGGATGGCGGTGCCGTCCTTGGTGTCGTAGTCGGTCCCGAAGACCGTCAGCGGCTTGCCGGTGCCGAGCGCCGCCTGGCAGATCAGCGGAATGAGATGGGTTTCCGGCACATGGCTCTCTCCGATTTCGCCGTCCGGATCGGCGCCTGCGGCGTTGAAATAGCGCAGAATGGTGTAGCGCAGCGGATGGGCCAAGCTCATCCAGTGCAGGGCCTGCTCGAAGGCGACTTTGGACGCGCCGTAAGGGTTGATCGGCGCCAATGGATGGTCTTCCGGAATCGGCGTCACCGTCGGCAGGCCATAGGCGGCGGCCGTGGACGAGAACACCAGCGCCTCCACGCCGCCCTCGACCAGGGCCGAGGCGAAGACCGACGCGGCGCCGACATTATTGTCGTAATATTTGGCCGGATTACTGGTGCTTTCGCCGACCAGGCTGAAAGCGGCGAAATGGATGGCGGCCTTGATGTCATGGGTCTTGATGGCGGCAAGGATGGCTTCCCGGTCACGCAGATCGGCCTTGACCAGCGGTCCCCAGCGCACGGCCTGTTCATAGCCGGTAACCAGGCTGTCGAGCGTCACCGGCAGGAAGCCCGCCTGATGCAGCGCCTTGCAGGTCTGGGCGCCGATATAGCCCGCGCCGCCCGCCACCAGAACCGCCTGAGTCATGATCTGTCAAATCCTTAAAATATAGAGGTTAGGCTCAAATCGCGCGGTTCGATTACACCGGCTCGCGCTTGTTTTGCAAGAGGCCCATGACCATGCTCAGGTCGGCGCGCATGCGCCGATTGTCGAGCAGGAACAGGAGGGCCGGATAGACGAGGAAACTCAGGGCGCCGGAAACCGCCAGCCAGGCCATGGCGGGCATCCAGGCCGGCCCGGGCAATCCGACCAGCCCGGACGGCAGCAGGGCCTGCAGGTAGTAGAAGCAGACGCCGGTCACGGCGGCGGCGGCGACCGGGCCGGCGATGGCCTTGATCAGGTCGAATGCCTTGTTGCCAATGATCGGTGACACGTAAAAGACGACATAGGCGTAATAGGCCAGGTTGATGATCGACACGCCGATGGTCAGGCCGAGCACGCCGTAACGCCAGGCAATGAAGGCGCTGACCACGCGGGCGGCGGTGTAGATGAAGGTGCTGATCCACATGATGCGGACCTTCTTGCGGGCGAACAGGACAGCGCCGCAGTAGCTGGCCAGGGCCGGGAACGGCGAAGACAGAACCAGGGCCATGATGGGATAGGTCGAGCCGCTCCATTTCGGCCCTAGCAGGATCGGCACCAGGGTCGGCAAGGCCAGAGACAGCATGACGACACCCGGAAAGATGACCAGACCGAACAGGCGATGCGAACGGACATAGTGCTTGAGCACATCCTCCTGTCCCCGGTTGATGGCGACGTAATAGAGGTTGGCCCACATTGGATTGGAAATGGCGTCGGAAAAGAAGCGGCCGATCTGGTTGGCGTAGCCGAAATAGCCGATGGCGATGTCGCCCATGGCTCGCCTGACCTGGGCGGTTTCCATATTCCGTCCCCCGAGGTCGATCAGCCGCCCGCCCAGGATGGCGCCGCCGATACGGGTATGGGCCAGCAGCGACTTCAGGCTGAACTCCCAGCGCGGGATGAACGGCCGCACGAAATTGACAATGACGGCGCGGACGATGGA
>CAYULN010000334.1:0-30610 GCA_964445605.1 uncultured Caulobacteraceae bacterium
CACATGATCTGAACAACAGATGTTTATCGTCAGCGCCCAGCACGACCTGCGCAACCGTGTCGGCGGCGTTTACCTCATCATCCAGGACAGGATATTGGCCAGCGAAAAGGCGGTTTGTGCGTGGTGAGAGCAGGGAAGAAACCGGACATCCCAGCGGCGACGTCCGAAGGCCGATCGGCTTTACGAGTGAATTGCGCAGCCTCATAAGATAGGAGACTCCGGCGGGAGCGTTTAATAAAAACCCTTCCAGCATCATTACCAGCAGACGGGATGCACTGGCCTCCTTGAGATTTATACCCTCGACCGTCAGAGAGAACGTGTCTTCATGATCGATGACCTTGTCGGCGAGATGGCGGCGTAAGAGGGAATCCTGCGGCGCGGCGTCAAGCTCAACGACAATCCGTTCGGGTCTTGAAAGCGACGTAAATCCCGAAGCGTCGCGCCATCTGCCCCACATGCCTCTGATAAGTCCGGCGCTCCCCCTGACCGTATTGCAAAGCGTTCTGTGGAGGGTTCCTTCGGGAGCGTCGAGCGCCAACGTCGTGGTGGGAACGTCCTGAACCCGGAAATCTTCGGAGTTTAGAAGCGCTACCACCGCCGGAGGCAGCAATTCAGTTAACGAGGGGATGTTTGCGTCATTTGCCAGGACCTTTTCCTTCAACGCGTCAGAGAGATTCCCTCCAAGCTCGTTTGTATGGCAAGACAGGGCGAAGAAAACCGGATGGAGGGAATTGCGGGCGAGGGGGTAGAATTGATGCCATGTCTCGCCGCCAAATCTAACGGCAAAAAGACAGTCTGGGGGTATATTTATAAATCTTAGCGCGCGGAGAAAACTATTCGGGTCCTTAGCGATCTGGTCATTCGAAGCGCTGGAAAAGCGCAGTTGCGCTCCGCCGCTTCCTGAAATCGCGGTAAAAATCCTGTGACCAGCGTGGCGATGAAAAGGATGCCCTCGCGGCCCCACGACGAAAGAATACAGAGACGTGGGATCGCCTTTGGAAAAATTAGTTCCTCCGAGGCGTGCGGACGGTTCGTCCAGTTCATCGATAAATTGATCGTGGCGACTTTGGCGGGATGCGACACTGGCGAAAAGATGGTTGCCCGCGCCGTGACCCAACTGAGCGATGAGAGACACTTCAACATCCAGCGCGCCTGACGCCGACGGAATGCGGACAGAAGGGAAGGTTTCAATTACCTGTGTAAATCTGAGCATCTAGTCACCCCAATGATCAGGTTGCTCATTATAGTCGAATAATAAAATTTTGGCGGACAGGGGGGGATTCGAACCCCCGATACGCTTGCGCGTATTCTGGTTTTCGAGTCTGACATAGGCTACCCATCTTATTGATATTTCTACATAAATAAATGTAGGCAGTCAAAGTGTGTAAGAAAGTGTGTAAGTTTTCAAGGTCATTTTGATTAAATTCTTTCGTTTTTCCCTGCCAGAATGAGACCCAATTAATGGATGACATTGTCACTGAATACGGCTATCCGAAAGCTATCCGTGTAATAACGGGCCGAAGCTCATCTCAAGGGAGCGTAATCAATGGTATAGAAGCAAATGGGGTTGGCGATTTTCTGTCCGGTGGTTAATAATCTAATTTAGCCATTATTTCCTTCATCTCATCAATTTCAGATTGTTGACTAGATATGATGTTTTTGCACAATTTCTTAACTTCTAAATCGTAAATGGGAGCTTTTTCACACATAAGAATAGCCGCTCCATGATGTGGGATCATGGATTTTAAAAATTGCTTATCTGAAATTCCTGCTTGATATCTTATCGCGGTGTAAAAAGAAATTCCTGCCAGAGCGCTGGCGATTAGAATGAAAGCATTCAGCTTTCTGTTGTCATACATAAAATGCATGAGTAATAATTCTATTATGATCATGGGCGAAGTCATCAGTCCTGCCATGTAGAACTGATTGCAATTTGGATAAACGTTTTCCGAGCGATCGACCATCGCATACATCAGAATGTACATCGAAAAAAATGAAAGTACGGCCATAATAGTTAAGTGGCCATAGTGTTTCTTGCCTTGCTTGTTTTCGTGCATATCCATGACTTCCTTTCGAGACCTAGACAAACCCTATGAAGACCGAATTTGTTCCGGCGCAATGAGAAGAATTTGAAGTCACGCGATATGAAGTTTGTTAGGACGGTTCGAGCCGTACCACCGTTAGAAAAATTTTTCGTATTCGAGCAGGAGGCGGGCTGCACCGCTTGAAGTCTCATTTGAGATACCAAAAAGGTAAGCTGCCTCATATTTAAGATTTGGGACGACCTGTCCGTAAAGAGCAGGACCCACATAGTGCTCTTGCTCGTCGAAATGTCTGAAATTCTCGCGATGGCCGAAGTCACTCTGAATTTCAAATCCTGGTTCGAAATGGAGGTTATAACGGTACCGCGTGCTCCATGCTGCAACGGGAACAGCTCCGCCTTCAGCACCATGTCCTATTTCCTCATCAAAACCGGCATTCACGCGGTGAAGAAATTTACCAGTCTGTTTCTCAAGTAAAATCTTGATTTCCAGTTCATTGGGCTCGCCATGGATTCCAAATGTGTAGGCAGCAAGCAGACCAGGATCGACCCAGTATTCTCCTGGTTCGGTGAGTTGAAATCTGTTTTCGAATTCGAAGCCAATCAGCTTAGCTGAATCTTCCGGCTCTTTTTCAAATACGCCGTAAAACTCCGGTTGCCACCAATCCGTTACGCCATATCCGACTGAGAATTCATGTGCCTGAGCGTTATTCTTTGACGAATTATTATCGAGTGTTCTTGTCCCGAAATACTCCAGCTCTGCCTCACCTTTGACGACATGTGGCGAATAGATTTTATCGATGGCACGCGCAGGTGTGGCTGAAGCTACAGTAAAAATGATGATGGTCGTTGTCGTCAAGACAGTGCGGCAGCGCTCAGGATACGTGAAATGCATGAGAATACTCTCCTGTTACTTGGCTATTATGAATCCGTATGTGAAATCGCGGCGGTCTTTGACCCCAAAGCGGTGGTAATCGTCGTAATAACGATAACGGCCGGGATCCAGAGGGCCGATAAACAGGGTCGTCTTGCTCTCCGGATCAAGCGCCTTTTCGCGATTAAGGTCCCAGCTCCCAAAATCTGCATGAGTGTTGTCTTCATTCTTGACAGTGATCGTAATTTTCTGATGCGCTGGAACAATGATCTCCTGAGGACTGAAGGCATGATGCTTTAATGTAATTACGTTGCCTCCGGCGTACGCTGGTCCCGCGATAAGCAAGGCCAGCGGGAGAAGCGCGCGTACTAGGTTCAATCGCATGAATCACCTCATTAGTTAAGAATCATTCTTAATATAGTTAAGATTGATAATCATTCTCAATTAAGTCGTCAAGTGGATTCATGGCAGACATTGCGATTGCAATTATCGACAGGCAAAGCGGACGAAATTTATCCCAGCCCAAACCCTGACCTTCTGCTTGTAAGACTGGTCGATCGTTGAACGCCAGTTTGAGCGTCGATGGTGGCGCTGCACGGCACTGCCACTACCACTAATAGCGCGACCCGGTCTATATTCGCACGAGACTTGTGCTCGGGTTGTGGGCGCAAGATCAGCATTGCCCAGAACTGGATGTTACAAGCTGTGACCTTCAAATTGTTTACATTCCGTGCTTTGCTTCCCAAGCATTCATATCTTTGATTTCTTTCTTCTGACTTGTGATTATATTTTTGGCCATAGATTTCAGTTTGGGATCGGTCCCATATTTTAAATACGTTTGGGCCATATCAATGGCTGCCTGATGATGCGGCTTCATCATCATGACAAAATCCATGTTCGGATTGTCGGTGGGGCTCATTGACTTCATTTCTTTGTCCATATTTTGCATCGACTGCATATAGGCTTTAGTGGCTTCGTTACCGCCAGTTTTATTCATTCCTGTTGCGGCAATGGCCAGACTTGGCAGGATGGTGATGATGCCCGCCATACATATAATTCTGAGATTCATATTTTCTCTCCTTGTTGATGTGTAGTTACCAATCGTTCAAACGTGTCCCGGTTCCGCACAAGAACGTTCCGATTAGAACTTAGTCATGTATTCACAGATACTTATCCTTCTCAAATATGCTGAAATTATTTACATAGCTCTTGAGTGGACAATTAACCAAAACGGTGTAGAGTTAATTTATGCGCCTAATAAGCACGATATGCCGCGTTTTGATCCTGCTGGTCGCCATGATGGTGTGGCAGACGCACGTTGCCCGTGCGCACGGTATGGAAGATGAAGAATCCTATACCGCTTCCTCATATAGCGGTGCAGATGCTCATACGGCATCAGTGTCTGACAAGAACGATAATGTGCAAATAGTTTCTTCTGCCTCCGAACGCAGCCATAAGAATTGCTTAGGGATATGTTGCTCCGGTGCGGCCTGCTGTTTCGCTGCGGTGCTTTCAGAGAATACATCTGTGCCTGATTTGGCCGGACTGCACTTTGTTCCGGTTGGTCCGCAGACAGTTCTTCCTCAAGGACCGCCATATTCGCTTTCACGCCCCCCTCGATTCTCCGTCTGATCATTTGAACGGCTGATTGCCGTACCTCTTTGTCACAAGTCGTGACCAAGGTACGCATTCCGAGTCAACTGTATTTGGATTCACGGAGATTCTATGGATATCAAAAGAATCGTTTTTTATCTGAGCGCGGCTCTTTGGTTTTTAGCTGTGACCACAACTCTGCCAGCATGGGCAGCGGAAAGCAGCAAAACGGTCAGTCTGGATGACTATATCCAGACTGCGCTGGAGCATAGCCCTGAGAGCGCAGAAATTCTGGCTGACAGTAAAAGACGTGAGGCTGATGCAGACGAAACAGAACAATTGCTCAATCCTGATCTGCAAATTGATGTAACCGCCGTCCAGAGGAATTCTGGCCGTCAAGTTAATATCGAATTAGAACAACCATTGCGGGGGTCCGACTTTGGAAAGCGGCAAAGCTACGCCAGCGTAATTCGCTCAACCAGAAATATCGAACAGAAAGCAAAATTTATAGATTTGTCGCATGAAGCGGCGCGGGCCTATATGGACCTGTGGCTTGCTCAGCAGCGCATAGCCCTCCTTGATCGTGTAATTGCTGACGCAAAACGTCAGGCGAAAACAGTAAATACCGCATCGGCACAGGGACTGGCAGATAAAGCAGAAGCTGACATTTTTTCAACTGAGGCTTCCGAACTCGAACTTCAAAAATCTGCGCTGATTGCCGAGAAAAAAACATTTGCCAACGCCTTTATACGTCTGGCCGGAATGCCTATGGCTGACTACAGGCTTGCAGCCCCGCGTCCCCGACAGCTACCTGTTAGCGAGGATGATTTAGTCCGTATGGCGGAAAGCGAAACATCGGTTCGTTCCATTTTGGCTGGACGCCGTGATGTTGCCGAACGGCGTTTGGCTGTGGCGCATACTGACACCGCCATTCCGCAATTTGCACCCCGCGCCGTTCTTAACCGTGACTTTACCAATGACACCAGCAATTTCATGCTCGGTGTGCGCGTTAATATTCCCGTCTGGTCACAAAACCAACCGGAGGTTTTGCGCGCGCGCGCGGACTACGAATCCACGGATCGCGCACTTAAAGCCCTTGATGAAAATGATTTCAGGTCTGTTTTGCGGAACGCGTGGCAGGCGGCAAAGGATGGTGCTGCAACGGCTGATAAATATCAGACTTCAATTGCGCCATCATGGAAGAATATTGAAGCGTTGACCGAGAAAAAACTGGCTTCCGGACAGGCCAGTGTTTTCGATTTATGGCAGGTGCAGAACCGCGTTCTCGATGCCGAAACCAAAAATCTGGAGGCGAGGCAGAAGGCTCTTGAGTCGGTTCTGACTCTTGAAAACCTCGCGGGCGTTGTTTTCACTTCCGTTTCCGCAAGCGATAAAAAAGGAGATTAATCATGAAACAGATAAAGCTTCTCGCTGTAATTCTTGCGCTGTCACTTATGACCAATCCCGCATTTCCGCATGGTGGAAATATTGAGATCGGTGGCGGCGGTGCGCGGGGGCCAGTGAAACTTACCGCAGAACAGCAGACTGCCATAGCCTTGAAAACACAGAAAGCTGATATGCACGCGCTGGCCAGCCTGCTCAATCTTAATGGCGAGGTGATATTGCCTCCCAATCGCCAAGCCGAAATAAGTCCCCGCTTCAGCGGACAAATTCAGGAGCTGTATGCCAGTCTGGGCGATTCGGTTCATGCCGGGGACCGGCTGGCGCTTGTTCAGGGGCGGCTTGTCGGCAATGCGAACGTCACAATCACTGCTCCCATTAATGGTGTTATTGATGCACGGGATGCGGTCATTGGCCAAGCTGTTGAGCCCGGCACACATCTCTTTCATATCAGTGATCGCTCTCAGATGATCGCGGTGGGGAAAGTGTACGAAGAAGATTTGGGAAAAGTGAAAACGGGACAGGATGCCCGCGTTCATCTTCTGGCTTATCCCGATCAGATTCTCGTTGGAAAAGTAACGCTGATTGAGCCAAATCTTGATCCTGTGAGCCGCACCGTTAAAGTCTGGGTCCAGCTTGATAACACGCAAAATCTCCTGAAGCCTAATATGTTTGCCCGCATTGGCGTTGTGCTGCAGAAGAATGATGCAGCGCTGGCAATACCCAATGACGCGATTATAGAAGCCAATAGCGAAAAATTTGTTTTTGTCCCTAACGGCGACAAATTCAACCGTGTCGAAATCAAAACCGGTGCTGCGGACGATGAATACAGCGAGGTTATAGACGGGCTGGTGCCGGGGGATGAAGTCGTAACTCAGGGAAGCCGTGAGGTTTATACCATGTGGCTGACTGGCGGACAGATGAAATCAGAGGATGGAGATTAAACCATGTTCAATCGTCTGATCGCATGGTCACTGCATAATCGTCTGCTCGTTATAGCGGCAACTATCGCTTTATTTATAGCCGGTGGAAATGCTTTGAAGCACATGTCTGTCGATGTGTTCCCTGAATTTGCCCCGCCGCAAGTGGTTATACAGACTGAGGCGCCCGGAATGGCGCCAGTAGATGTTGAATCGCTGATAACGTATCCGCTCGAAAGTGCAATCAACGGCACGTCCGGAGTTACCAATGTGCGTTCAAAAACATCCGTCGGCCTATCGACGATAACTGTCGTATTTGATTCAAAAAGCGACATTTATCTTGATCGCCAGCTTGTCAATGAGCGAATCCTGAGTGTTACCGGAGTGCTCCCAGCTTCGGCAAAGCTTCCCGTTATGTTGCCGGTAACATCAGCCGTTGGATGGTTGGTCAAATATGCTCTTGTTAGCGACACTTTATCGCCCGAAGAACTGAGGACATTATCAGATTGGGAAATCCGGCCCCGCGTTCTGGCGCTCGGTGGGATTGCTTCGGTAGTAGCCACAGGAGGCGAGGTTAGGCAGTATCAGGTGCGCCTCGACCCCAGCCGTATGAATGCCTATCTGATCAGTGCCGATGAAGTGCGTCAGGCTCTGGAAAAATCAAATACAAACGTACCGGGTGCTTTTCTTCAGCGTTCCGGTCAGGAACTGATCGTTAGTGGAGTTGGACGCATTTCCTCTCTCGAAGATGTAACCAATACCGTAATTGTTATTCGCGATGGAACGCCGATTACGATATCCAATGTTGCCGAGGTTAAATTTGGCGGTGAAATAAAACGCGGTGACGGTGCTTTTGGTATGAAGAATGCCGTAATAGGAACGGTATCGAAGGCTTATGGCGCGGATACGCTGACAACGACCTATAAAGTAGAACAGGCTCTTGCGGATATCCAGAAACAATTGCCTGCGGGTGTGCAGATGGATACGCAGGTTTTTCGCCAAGCCAACTTCATTGAAACCGCAATTCATAATCTTGATGTATCGCTTGTGGAAGGTGCGCTTATCGTCATCGTGGTCCTGTTTATTTTTCTTATGAATTGGCGCGCGTCATTCATTACCTTCCTGTCCATGCCCGCATCGTTTGCCGGTGGTATCCTGACGATGCACGCACTTGGCATTAGCATAAATTCCATGACTTTAGGTGGTTTGGCGATTGCCATTGGCGAGGTTGTGGACAATGGAATCATCACGGTTGAAAATGTTGTCCGCCGGTTGCGACTCAACCGTAACGCCGTTGATCCCTCTCCAACAATTGAAGTCATATTCGATGCCGTCCAAGAAATCCTTAATTCGGTGATTTACGCTACATTCATCGTGATATTGATTTTTCTTCCTATTTTCTATTTGGAAAATCTGGCGGGTCGAATTTTTAGTCCTCTGGGCGTTAGTTATATTGCGTCGGTTACGGCTTCTCTGGTTGTGGCTGTAACAATGGTGCCCGCACTCTGTTACTTTCTCTTGGTCCGTAAACAGGAAAAAGTCTTTGATACGGGTGTTAAACTTCAGGCCATGCAAACTCGGGATTTCTCTGCACATAAGGAATCTCCTGAAAATTCAGGCCATCACGAACAGGAAACCCGTTTTGTCCTTTGGCTGAAAAGTCATTTCTTACGTTTACTGAATTTATCGTTGCGTAGGTTCTGGTGGGTTGTGTCCTTATCACTTGTGATGATGGTGTCTTCTCTGGCTCTGCTGCCATCTTTTGGATTCTCCTTTTTGCCCGAGTTTCATGAAGGTAACTACATCATTGCGATGACGACCTTGCCGGGAACGTCGCTTGATGAATCTATGCGCCTTGGAAACCTAGTGCGTAGTGACCTTCTCAAATATCCTCAAGTGGTTTCCATCGATCAGCGAGCAGGGCGCAGCGAACTGGACGAAGACGCCCAGCCGCCGAATTTTAGCGAATTCGATGTGAAGCTTGATTTCACCAAGGATAAACGCATGGCACCGGACGAACTGTTAAAAAGGATTCGCGGTGATATCGCTCAAATTCCTGGAGTCGTCTTCAATGTAGGCCAGTTTATTGCACATCGAATGGATGAAGTGCAGTCCGGGGTTCGCTCTCAAGTGGCTATAAAGGTTTTTGGCGACGACCTCGCCACACTTTACAAAACTGGTCAGCAAATCCAGACCTTGCTACACGGTGTATCAGGGGCAGTAGATATCAATCTTGAGCAACAAATCAATGTTCCGCAGGTAACTATCAAGATCGACCGCGCCAAAGCTGCGCGTTTCGGTATCGCTGTCGGTGACATAGCGCAGGATATTCAGATGTCTTTAAACGGAGAGACAGTATCAAGCGTTCTGGAGGGCCGTCGCACGTTTGATCTTTATGTACGCTTGAAGGATACATCACGCAACAGCGTCGAGGATATACGCAACCTGCCGGTTGATGCGCCGGGCTTGCATCCGGAAGGCAAAGAATTGGTTCCCTTGAGGGAGGTTGCCGATGTGGAAGTTCAGGATGAGCCTTATGCTATCAACCGGGAAAATGTGCAGCGTCTGATAGTTGTTGGATTCAATGTCCAAGGGCATGATCTGGCAACTGTAATCCGTGAGACACAATCAAAAATTTCTGCAAAAATTAAACTGCCCCCCGGTTACTATATTGAATATGGAGGCCAATTCCAGAGCCAGCAGGAAGCCAACCGAACCCTGATGAGTCTTGGCGGTCTTGCCTTGGTAGGCGCACTCCTGCTTCTCTACAAGGTATTCGGTACTTTCCGGGAAGCCCTTTTGGTCCTGTTCAACCTTCCTCTGGCGATGATCGGTGGCATTGTGGCTCTATACTTTGCCGGTGCCAATATGAGCATCGCCGCTGTGATCGGCTTCATAACACTTTTCGGCATTGCCACGCGCAACGGCATCATTCTTGTAACTCATTACAACCAGTTAAGAAGTGCGGGAAGACCACTGCAAGAGGTTGTCGTGCAAGGCACTCTTGACCGTCTGGTTCCTGTGCTCATGACGGCGGCAACCGCCGCGCTTGGATTGGTTCCCCTGCTATGGGGATCGCCGGTCGGTAAGGAGCTGGAACAGCCTTTAGCCCAAGTTGTATTGGGCGGACTTTTTACATCGACATTCCTAAACATGGTTGTAGTCCCTACGGTCTATAACCGCATCGAGCAATGGCACGAAAAACGCCAGAGCCAACTTAACCCCAACCCTCAACTTCATTTAAAAGGAGACTTAGTATGAAAAAAACTATCAATAAAACTGTCCGTTCTCGGTCAATCATTCTTGGGATGGCATTGGCTACAGGTCTTGCATTTCCTTTGATGACACATGCTGAAGAAAAAGACGCGCCCACGGTGATTCCGGAGACTTCCGCTGCCATTCATCAGGCCGTGGATAAAGAAACGGATGAAATGGAAAAAATGATTCAGGAAGGCAAGATTGGTGATCTCCACCATCACGCCTTTGCCGTTCGTGATCTGGTGGCGGCATTACCTGACAAATCGTCGTCTTTGCCAGTGGAAAAGCTGGCAACTGTCAAGGCCGACGCCAAATTTGTTGCAACTCTGGCAGATCGACTGGACGCAGCAGGCGATAGCAATGACAAGGCAGCTTCTGAATCGAATTTCGGGAAGTTAAAAGATGTTTTGAAATCCATTTGGGCGAATTACCCCGATTCCAGCCAGCCCGTGCAATCCCCTGAAAAACCGGTTGCGGACAAGCCATAAGGGAATCTGCCTTTGAAACCTGTAATCAATATAAAATCTTAGGAGTCTGTTATGAAGAAAGCTCTCTTACAATTGCTTACCTTAATGACGTTTATTTTCCCCGCCATAGCCTCGGCAAATGAACATCAAATGCAGGGCATGAAAATGGATCAAGGGATGGAAAAACCATCCCTGATGGCAACGGCGATAGGCTTTGATACGCTAAAAACGGGTAAAGAAAATATCCTCACCATCTTAATCAAAGACTCTCAAGGCAAGCCGGTCACTCTTGATAAACTTCAGGTAGTTCACACAAAGAAGGTTCATTTTCTGGTCGCTGATGAAACTTTAAGCGATTATCAACATCTCCACCCTGACGCCGGAAAGCAGGCCGGAACCTACGTCGCGTCATTTACGCCGAAAAATTCTGATACCTACAAGCTGTGGGCAGATGTAACTCCTGTTGGCGGAAAGCAGCAATTCGTTGCCGTTACATTGAAAGGCAAAAAACCTTGCAGCAGTCCTTGCGTTAAAAAAGCTGTTGCCTCCTATGGGAAAGCTGGCGGTTTAAACGCCACCCTCTCATTTGAGAAGCCGTTGAAGGCCGGTGAGGCCGACATGGGTATGGTTAAAATTACCGATCAGACCGGCTCCCCTGTGACCGATCTGCAACCTGTCATGGGTGCATTCGCCCATATCGTCGGACTATATGAGGACTTTGCAACAGTTGCCCATGTTCACCCTATGGGAAAAGAACCGGCTAGTAACGATGAACGCGGCGGTCCTGATCTGCAATTCCATCTGGAACCAAAGAAAGAAGGATTCCTGAAACTTTATGTTCAGGTTAAGCGGGACGGGAAGGACATTTTCATTCCCTTGGGCGTTAGTATTGGCGGAGAAAAAGATAACGCCACAAAATAAGGAAATATAATGGAACACGCTCATAATTGCTGCCATCTCGAAAAGAAAACAGCTTTAGGACAGGTGCGGGTTGCCGGGGACCAAATCTACACTTGTCCCATGCACCCACAAATCAAACAGAATGGGCCGGGTAATTGCCCTATCTGCGGCATGGCCCTTGAGCCTGAAACGGCAAAAGGGGGCGATAGCGAAAATGAAGAACTGGCAGACATGACGCGCCGGTTCTGGTTTGCCCTTGCTCTGACTCTGCCAGTTTTCTTTTTGGAAATGGGCGGTCATGTCTTGAATCTGCATCAATGGATATCGCCTGCATTGTCAAACTGGATTCAGCTTACGCTGGCTACGCCAGTTGTATTATGGGCAGGATGGCCTTTCTTTCACCGGGGATGGTTTTCCATTGTAAGCCGAAATCTGAATATGTTTACGCTGATTGCAATGGGTACGGGGGTTGCGTGGCTCTACAGCATCGTCGCTGTTCTTGCGCCGGGTTTGTTTCCTCAATCTTTCAGGACTTCCGGTGGTGCTGTGTCGGTGTATTTTGAAGCCGCTGCTGTAATCACCGTTCTTGTTCTTCTCGGTCAGGTTCTGGAACTGCGCGCCCGTGAACGGACGGGTGGCGCAATCCGCGCATTGCTCAATCTTGCCCCTGCGACGGCGCGGCGGATTGCCGATGGCCATGATGAAGAAATTTCTCTGGATCAAGTACAGGCGAATGATCTTCTACGCATACGTCCGGGCGATAAAATACCTGTAGACGGCACGATCATAGAAGGTCGTAGTTCCATTGATGAATCTATGATGACGGGTGAAGCCATGCCGGTGACAAAGCAGGTCGGGGATGCGGTGATAGGCGGCACAATCAATCAAACCGGCGGTTTTATAATGAAGGCCGAGAAGATCGGGGAAGACACGGTGCTGGCGCGTATTGTCCAGATGGTGGCGGACGCGCAACGCAGCCGCGCTCCTATCCAGAAGCTGGCTGACACTGTAGCTTCATGGTTTGTGCCTGCGGTTATTCTTGTGGCTCTTGTGGCTTTTGTCATCTGGTCAATTTACGGCCCGCAACCGTCAATGAGTTATGCCCTGATAACGGCAGTCAGTGTCCTGATTATTGCCTGCCCTTGCGCGCTCGGATTAGCCACGCCTATGTCTATCATGGTCGGTGTAGGCCGGGGCGCTCACAGCGGCGTATTGATAAAAAACGCCGAAGCACTGGAACGCATGGAGAAGGTCGATACGCTGGTTATCGACAAAACCGGCACACTGACGGAAGGAAAACCGGCAGTCACAAAAATCTTATCATCTGGAAATTTGAGCGAAAACGAACTACTTGGTTTGGCTGCCAGTCTGGAACAGGGCAGCGAACATCCTTTGGCTAATGCTATCGTTATAGCCGCACGGGATAAAAAAATTCCTTTGCAGAAGGTTCAAGATTTTGATTCACCTTCAGGCAAAGGGGTAACGGGCCGCATCGGAGACAAGTCTCTTGCCCTTGGCAATATAAAACTAATGGAAGATATGGGGGTGAAGGTTGATAAACTTGCCGATGAGGCTGATAAACTGCGGCAGGACGGCGCAACCGTTATTTTTCTGGCGATTAACAAACAACCTGCCGGTTTGCTGGCTATCGCTGATCCGATTAAAAAGACGACGCTAGACGCACTCAAGGAACTCAAGAATCTTAACGTTCATATTGTCATGCTTACAGGGGATAATCAGACGACGGCGCAGGCTGTGGCGCGTAAATTAGGCATTGATGAAGTAAGGGCTGAAATTCTTCCCGAAGACAAAGGTCGGATTGTCAAGGAATTGCGCGAGAAGGGCCGGATTGTCGCAATGGCCGGTGATGGCACCAATGATGCGCCTGCACTTGCAGCAGCGGATATTGGCATCGCCATGGGTACAGGGACAGATGTAGCCATGGAAAGTGCCGGTGTAACTCTGTTAAAAGGTGATCTGACCGGCATCGTCAAGGCTCGTCGTCTTTCACAAGTCACGATGAGAAATATCCGGCAGAATTTGTTTTTCGCCTTCATCTATAATATGGCTGGTGTGCCTGTGGCAGCGGGCATTCTTTATCCGTTCTTCGGTATTCTGCTCAGTCCGATGATTGCCGCTGTGGCAATGTCTTTAAGCTCTGTTTCTGTTATTACCAACGCGCTGCGTTTGAGATTGGTTGAGCTTTGAAGAATCAGCGGCGACGAATAGGTTCTTGCAGAAGATGGCTATCATGATTCGGTGACAAGCAGTGATCGTGTCTGTAATCATGAAGCGTAGCCATGATCTGACAATCTCCTAAAGTCGTGTGAGGGCATGAATCGCGCATCCGGGCCAATTCCTTTTCCAGACGCCGCAAGGATTTTATTTTTCTCCTGACGCCGCTCAAATGTCGATCAACGACGGCAACGGCATCCCCGCAATCGGTCTGTCCGCTGCTGTGCTCAAGTTTCATAAGATCGCGTATATCGTCGATGGAAAAGCCAAGTTCACGGGCATGTCTTATAAACCCAAGACTTTCGAGGTGGCGGGGACCATACCGGCGCTGATTGCCATTGCTTCGCAAGCTGTGTGGCAATAACCCCGTGGCCTCGTAATGCCGTATGGTCTGCGCCGCAACGCCGGTTTCCTTTATCAAGTCGCCAATTGTGAGCATATTTATACCTCTTGAAGCTACAATCATTGTAGGTATTACACTAAATGAGTCAACCATCCTGACAGGTAGAAACATGCACTCTCACGATCATAACCACGGTCATAGTTGCGACCACGACCACGGCCATCATCATCATGGACATAGCCACGCGCCCGCCAACTTCGGCAAGGCGTTCCTTATAGGCATCGTCCTGAATTCCCTGTTTGTGCTTGCCGAAGTGATCTATGGCTTCCGGGCAAACTCACTGGCGCTGCTTGCAGACGCCGGACACAACGCCAGTGATGTGCTTGGGTTGTTCATGGCATGGGGGGCAATCCTTGCCAGCGGGCGCAAACCGACCGCGCGTTATACCTATGGATTGCAAAGTTCCTCGATTCTGGCGGCACTGGCCAATGCCATTTTCCTGTTGCTGGTAACGGGGGGCATAGTCTTGGAGGCGGTACAAAGATTTTTTCAAGCCGAACCGGTAACGGGTACTACCGTCATGGCGGTCGCCGCCATTGGCATCATCGTAAACGGCGCAACGGCTTTGCTTTTCATGAAAGGCAAAAAGGATGACCTCAATGTGCGGGCTGCCTATTTGCATATGGCCGCTGACGCTGCCGTGGCTGCGGGCGTGGTGGTTTCAGGCGCGGCGATAATGCTGACAGGCTGGCTATGGCTTGACCCGGCGGTTGGTATCGTTATCGGCCTCATCATTATTGCCGGGACCTGGAGCCTGTTGCGAGATTCATTCAATCTTGCCTTGCACGCGGTCCCCTCACATATCGACCCGATCAAGGTTAAAGAATATCTCGAACAGGTGAAGGGTGTGAAAGGCGTCCATGATCTGCACATTTGGGCAATGAGCACAAATCAGGCGGCACTTTCCGCGCATCTTTTGATGCCTGCCGGTCATCCCGGCGATGCTTTTATAAGAGAAGTGGCTCATGAACTAGAGGAGGATTTTCGCATCGGCCATGCGACAATTCAGATTGAACTTGGTGATGAAAATAGCGAGTGTCCCTTGGCCCCCGATGATGTTATTTAATTTTGATTAAATGAAAACATTACTTCCACGCTCGCTGCCGATTCTAAGTGATGCTGAACGCGTCGCCATTGTCCGTCAGGCGTTCTGGTTGGAATGGCTTACCGTGGGATGGATGATTATTGAGGCCGGTGTAGCGCTCTGGTCGGGAATTGCGGCTCATAACCTCTCCCTGACGGCTTTCGGCATGGACAGCTTGATAGAGTTGGCATCAGCCGGGGTGCTGATCTGGCGGTTAAGTCTCGAACTCAAACAAGGCAAAGACTTCCCGGACTCTGTAGACGTCAAGGCGGGGCGCATTGCGGGTGGATTGTTATTTCTTCTAGCGCTCTATGTGACGATAAGCGCATTGGCAGATTTTTGGCATCATGGTGGCACCACATTTTCAGGACTGGGGCTGGCGGTGACATTGGCCGCTATGCCCATCATGTATTTTCTGGCGCGGCGCAAATTTAAGGCCGCCGAATTGCTCGGCAGCGCTGCCCTGCGTGCCGATGCGATTGAGTCCGTCACTTGCGGCTATTTATCGGTGGTTGTCGTCGTTGGCCTTATTGGCCAGTTCTTTTTCCATGCGTGGTGGATTGATCCCCTGACTTCTCTAGCCATTGTGTGGTTTCTCGTCAAAGAAAGCCGGGAGGCATGGCGGGGTGAAGCCTGTTGTTGTTAAGTGCTAGAAGAAAGGCTCTTTGACAAATTCCTATATATCCATTATTCTGGATATATGGATAGTAAACAAGCCCTAACCGCTTTTGGCGCTCTTTCGCAGAAAACCCGGTTGCAGGTCTTCCGCCTTCTGGTGGAGCATGGCCCGGACGGTGTAGCCGCCGGAGTTTTGAGTGATGGCCTCGGCATCCCGCAAAACACGCTGTCATTTCATTTATCCCACATGGCCGAAGCGGATTTAATTACGTCCCGGCGCGAAGGCCGCTCAATCATCTACAGCGCAAATTTTGAATTTTTCGGGAAATTGATCCGATACATGATTGAAGATTGCTGCCAAGGAAATTTTTCCGGCAAGGCCCGGAAAGACCGTTTTGTAATCGAACTGGATAGCTGTTTTGCCCCGAAGGGAACAAGAACGTCCACCTAACCAAAGACCAAGGAGAAGAAAATGAAAATTAAAGCCGCTTTGCTGACCGCTGCCGCCGCCTGTTTTTTGATGCTACCGACTTTGGCCCATGCCGAAGATTCCTCGGCAAGTGAAGCGTCGAAAAAGTTCGACAAGCTGGATACCAACCATGACGGAAAAATCAGTCATGATGAATGGATGGCCCACGCCGAAGCGCAGTTTAAAAAGATTTGCGCGGACGGCGATGATGCCATTAGCCGCGACGAATGGAACAAGTGGCTGGAAGAAGAAGCGAAAGAAGACGCCGCCAAAGCTGCTAAACAATAATCTCCACAAGATTAAACAACAATGCGCCTTAAAACTATTATCTGTCTGGCCGTGGTTCTATCCGTTTGCGGATTCACGGCCAGTTCTGCGGTAAATGGCAATCCGTGCTCTGTTCCTTGTGACGACTGCCCGAATCAAGAGTAGGAATGAAACATGAAACGTTTGCATATCCATGTCGGGGTGGAAAACCTCGATAATTCCATTCGCTTCTATAGTGCCCTGTTCGGCGCGCAACCTGTGAAAACAAAACCGGACTACGCTAAATGGATGCTTGAAAGCCCGCATGTCAATTTCGCCATTTCCACCCGTTCCGGCAAGATTGGCGTCGATCATTTGGGGATTCAGGTTGATAACGGCGAAGAACTTGGCGCATTGCGCGACCAGCTTTCAAAGGCCAATCTATCCACGCATGACGAAGGCGAAACGGTTTGCTGCTACGCCAAGTCGGAAAAGTCATGGGTTGAAGACCCCTCCGGTATTGCATGGGAAGCCTATCACACGATGGAAGACGCGCAGATTTATTCCGGCAAGGTTGATGAAATCGGGGGCGCATGTTGCGCTCCAAGCGGCGGGAAATCGGGCTGCTGCTAATGACGAAAAATGTCCTTGTTCTTTGCACCGGAAATTCCTGCCGGTCAGTGATGGCTGAAGCCCTGATTAACCAGCTTGGCAAAGGCCGCTATCAGGCCGCTAGTGCGGGCAGCTTTCCAGCGGGATATGTTCACCCAAAGTCGATTGAAACCCTGAAACGTCACGGCATTGACCCCGGCCAGCCGCGCAGCAAGTCATGGGATGAGTTTGCCGGGAAATCTTTCGATCTGGTCATTACCGTTTGCGACCAAGCGGCAGGGGAAACCTGCCCGTTCTTTCCCGGCAAACCAAAAAAGCTGCATTGGAGTACACCGGACCCGGCCAAGGCCACGGGAACGGATGCAGAGATAGAAGCGGCGTTCGATCAGGCTTTTTCCCTGCTTAGAATACGCATAGAGGATTTAATGAATGGCGGCTCCTGAATCATTCGACCTCAAACGCAGACTTTTTGCCGAAGGGCTTGGAACCGCGCTTCTGGTTGCCGCCGTCATTGGCTCCGGCATCATGGGGGAACAACTGGCCGGGGGAAATGTGGCCATTGCCCTGCTTGGCAACACATTGGCGACCGGCGCGGCTCTGGTCGTGTTGATTTTGATTTTCGCGCCAATTTCCGGGGCGCATTTCAACCCGGTTGTCAGTCTGTCTTTGGCGTTGCAGGGAAAATTGAAGTGGACGGAATTTCCGGCCTATGTCGTGTTGCAAATTGCCGGTGGCATAGCTGGTGCCGTGCTTGCTCATGTTATGTTCAGCTTGCCCCTTATTCAGTCTTCTACCCATGTCCGTTCCGGGATTGGCGTGTGGACTGGTGAAATCGTCGCATCGTTCGGGCTGCTTGCTACCATTCTCGGCTGTCTGCGGACTCGCCCGGACGCTGTGCCTTACGCCGTGGGTTTGTTTATTACTGCCGGGTACTGGTTCACTTCATCGACTTCATTTGCGAATCCGGCTGTGACGATTGCCCGCGCCATGACTGATACCTTCTCCGGCATTAGACTTGTAGATGTTTCTGGCTTTATTGTCGCGCAGACCATTGGCGCTCTGTTCGCTACGGTAACATTCCGGTGGCTTTGGACTTCAAAGTCCGCCTGATAATATTTCATTGACTTTTGTATCCTCCCCCCTAGGATACTGCGATGAGCATCCATGAAAGCCATCCCGCAATTATAAAGCGGCTTAAACGTACCGAAGGCCACGTTCGCAGCATTGTTAAGATGCTGGAAGAAGGACGGAGTTGCCTTGATATCGCACAGCAACTTGAGGCCGTGGAAAAGGCTGTTGCCAGCGCGAAGAAAACCCTGATCCACGATCATATCGATCATTGCCTGTCAGACGGCAAAGGCCACAAACACGATATAAAGGAATTGAAAGAAATCTCAAAATATCTATAGGAGTTCTTATGCCCGATCTTTCCACCCTGTTACAGCAGGGAGTAACAAATCTTTGGATTTTTATACCTAGCGCTATTCTGTTAGGCGCTTTGCATGGTCTTGAACCGGGCCACTCTAAAACTATGATGGCCGCATTTATCATTGCAATTCGCGGCACCGTCGGCCAAGCCGTTATGCTCGGATTGGCCGCCACTCTCTCCCATACCGCAGTAGTTTGGGCCGTTGCCCTTGGCGGGATGAAGTTGGGAAGCCACTGGAATGCAGAAACCACCGAGCCTTATTTTCAGGTGGCATCGGCGATGCTGATTTTAGGCGTTGCCTTCTGGATGCTGGCCCGCACATGGCGGGAACAACAACGCGAAAAGATAGAAGCCGTCCACGATCATGACCATCATCATCACGCCCATGATGAAACCCGCCGCATCGATACCGGCCACGGCATTGCCATCCTCTCCATTTTTGAGGAAGGGGTTCCACCTCGCTTCCGATTACATTTTGAGGCTCATGGAAAAAAGGCTCCGCCGCCCCGTGATGAAATCACAGTCGAAACCACGCGCCCGGACGGTAAGGTGCAGTTGTTTAAATTTGTCAATCGCAGCGATTATCTTGAATCCCTCGACCAGATTCCCGAACCTCATGAATTTATGGCGCGTTTGACAATGGCGCACGGCAACCATGCACATAACTTTGATGTGGAATATGCGGAACACGGTCACGACCACCACAGCCATGCCGGGCTTGATGTTAGCGCGGTCGGCTATCAGGATGCCCACGAACAGGCACACGCCGACGATATTCGCCGCCGCTTTGCTGATCGCAATGTTACGAACGGTCAGATTATCGTGTTCGGGCTGACAGGGGGCCTGATTCCCTGTCCCGCTGCGATCACTATTTTGATTCTGTGTTTGCAGCTTAAGCGGTTTACGCTCGGTGTGGGTCTTGTCCTGTGCTTTAGCATAGGATTGGCGATCACTATGGTTGCTTCCGGCGTCATTGCCGCCCTTAGTGTGCGTTACGCTTCAAAACAGTGGTCAGGATTCGGCCAGCTTGCCCGCCGGGCACCTTATTTTTCGAGCGCCCTTATCATTCTGATAGGACTTTATATGGGCTATCAGGGCATCATTGGTTTGCGATGAGTCTTTTTTTTGCAATACTGTTAGCCTTCTCGTTTCCACGAGAATCATAGAGACCCCAAAATTACGTCAGTCCGAAGCCTACCCGTATTTTCTGTTTGCAAGATTGCCCCGGCTCCAGTCCCGCCGCCACGTTAAACGCCGGTACGATCGGCGGCGGCGGTTCTGCAAGCCCGCCGTTATCCGCCGGCGGGCCGGTGTGGAAGTGATAACCAAGGCTGCTTTCATCGTGTTTATGACCGGCTGAATCCCAAATCACATTCTTAATTTCAATGCGCGGCCTGTATTCCGGCGGCACCTTGGCGCGGGCAATTTCCGCCCGCGCGACAAGCTCTATTCTGAACTGCTCCACGGAGAGAATTCTTGTTGGCTCCCGGTCGATATTTACAACCCGCACGGTGGGGCGAGTGGTAACGATATGTTCTATTCGCGTGTAAAGCCGTTGCAGTGCATTCCTGCGTTCCTTGTCCCGTTCAAGCTTCTCGATTTCCTCCCTCATGCGCTTCATGCGGGCATGGATTCCTTCGCGCTTTTTTTCCTCCTGCCGGTCCTCGTCCTCGGCCTTAGCTCGAATAAAGGTTTCCAGCAGGTCGGCGGCTTTCAGCCTGTAACGCTCGATCAGCAATCGCGCCCATGTCGGTAACATGCTGGCCGGGATCAGGGCTTCAAGGTCCGTTACCTTCTCCATGAGGATCGCTATGTAACGCTCGATGTTCTTGATCTGCACTTCGAGCGGCAGGGGGCCGAATTGTTCCCGGCGCTTGTTAAGATCGATGATTTCAGCGTTGAACTCGGCGCGGCTGCGGGCGGCGTCAATGTCCTCCCAATCGATCAGGCGGCCCTTGCTGTCGTATCTTTGGTGGCTTACGGGCGTAACTTCCCGGTCATTCATTGCCGTGCCGTTCACCCCGACATGGATTTGCGGGATGCGCTCAATGCCCTGTTCCTTGAGCGTCCGTACATCAATGCGAATGTCCAGACCGGCCTTTTCCAAGGCGGCGTTAACGCAATCCTCGTAAGCTTGCCGTAGGGCCTTGAACTCCGCCGACCGGGTTTTGAGCCCGTCGAGGATGCGGGTTTTCTTGCCAAAACCCTCCTCTGTGACTTCCCGGCTTGTCCACATGATATGGGCATGGATATTGCGCTGGTCGTGGCCTTCCGGGGCGCGGTGCAGCGCGAAATCGACCGCCACCCGGTAGCGGTTCATCAGGAAGTCCGCGATGTCCTCCACTATGCCCCAATTTTCATCGATGGAAAGTTCATGGGGCAGGGCAATATCCATCTCCCGTGCTATCACGGCATTGCAGCGCGGCTCCACGTCCTCGGCTGTGTTCCAGAGGACAGAGCGGTCCAGATATTCGCGGGCGACCTCGGCAAGCACTTTGACCTTTTCGCGCAGGACACCCATTTTGGCCCGGTAGTCATGCACCCGGCCCGGCAATTCGGGATGGAGGTTCTTCAAGCGCCGCCGTGCGTCCTTTGGCTCCAAGGCCAGTTCCGGCGACGGGTGGCGCATACGGCGGCGTTCGCGGGTGTCCTTGATGACGCTGGCCGAGCGATAGGAAGCGGCGGCGGTGGCGCTCCGGCCCTTGCCCCGCGAAATGGTCTGGATGTGGATATGCGCTATCGCCATGCCACCCCCTGTACAAGCGCCCGGTCTTAACGCCGGGTCGCGTTCCGGGGATCTCCAACTGGTAATCTCCGGCCTTCTTTCTTGGGGTGCTTTAGCACCCATCCCGCCGCAAGGCGGGAAACCAGGGCGAACACTGAAAGCGTATTACGCGACGCCCTGGGCCTTGCTGCTCTTGCCTTCCGGTGGACCGCGCAGATCGGACACCGGGCGGGCCGAAGGCCCGCTTCGCGCAACAGCGCGTCTTGGCCGTCCGGCCCAGAGGACCGCACTCCTTCGCTATTAACCATCGGAGTTGACGAAGTTAACGGATGGTTAATTGCAAAAGTGCGCCCTTGATATTTTTATTTTAACTTTGGTGAGGTTAAAACCGGGTGAAAAATTTGTGCAACGCCATACAGATGCGGAGCATGATTGCAGTATCATATGAACTATCTGGGGGGCAACTTTTTGTAATGGCTGGCTGCCGTTATCCTCTGGATATTTTTTTACGCGGAGGCGTGGGGACGGGATGCGGCTTTTAGGGTAAAATGAATTTGACAACCGATTTATTTGTATATACAATTAAATGATAAAGATCGACTTTGATCCGGTGAAAAACGCAAAGAACATCAGGGAAAGGGGCCTGTCGTTCATGCTTGCGGACGAATTCGATTGGACCACGGCCATGATCGTGCCGTCTAACCGCCACGGCGAGGCCCGTTATTTCGCCATCGGTTATATCGGCAATCGCCTTCATGCTCTGGTCTTCACCAAATCCGGCGCGACGGTACGGGTTATCAGCCTGCGCCGCGCCCATAAGACAGAGGTAAAACGCTATGAGAAAGAAAAAGCCTGATCCTGAGAAGATCGACAAGGAAAACCCGGAATGGACCGACGCCATGTTTGCCAAGGCCAAGCCAGCATCCGAAGTCTTTCCCGACCTTGCCGCACATTCGGAGAAACGTAAACGCGGCCAGCGCGGCCCCCAAAAGAAGCCGCGCAAGGTGCTGATCGCTCTGCGCCTTGAAAAAAGCACGGTCGAGGCGTACAAGGCTGGTGGTCGCGGTTATCAAACTCGCATGGCCGCCGTTCTGGAAGAACACGCAAAATAGGGTCGATGAAAAAATATAAAAGCGGCGTTATGGCCTCTGTCCATAAGACAGGACAAGCCCTGAACGATTTGCGGGCCGCTATTGATCTTGGCGATGCCAGTGGCGTTGCCAAAGGTGACGTTTTCGCCCGCGTCCGCAAAGCTGCCGATCTTCCAAAGAAAAAATAGAGAGCGCCTAGCTGAAACATGCGAACTAAGATCGGATGAGGTTGTCTGATTAACTTAAATTTTTATATATCTCAATCGACAGCCTTTTTATTCAAACCTCTCCCGATATAAAGTGCATACAGAACGGGTATCAGAATAAGCGTCAGAATCGTGGTACTGACCATCCCGCCAATCATCGGCAGGGCAATCCGGCGCATAACGTCCGAACCCGGCCCTTCGGTCAGAAATATCGGGATCAAGCCCAGAATGATGACAGATACGGTCATCAGCTTGGGCCGAACGCGCAACACCGCGCCGTGCCTGACGTTTTCAAGCAGATCAGCATGAGAACGGGCGGGGTGGTCGCGCATCTGGTGATCGAGATAGATCAGCATAATGATGGCCGTTTCCACCGCAATGCCCGCCAGCGCGATAAACCCGACCGCCACGGCCACGGACATATGATACCCGGCCAACCACACGCCCCAGAATCCGCCGATGACGCCGAACGGCACGGCCAGCATGATTAAAAACGTCCTGTCCCATCGCCCGAAATGCAGATAAAGCAGGGTCAGGATAATCAACAGCGTTGCGGGGATTGCAATGGACAGTCTTTGATCGGCTTCCTGCAATTGCTCGAACTGGCCGGAAAGTTTCAGCGTATAACCGGACGGCAGCGGAAGATTTTTCAGAGCGTTTTGCAAATCAGA
Organism: uncultured Caulobacteraceae bacterium; assembly: GCA_964445605.1. Taxonomy (GTDB): domain Bacteria; phylum Pseudomonadota; class Alphaproteobacteria; order Caulobacterales; family Caulobacteraceae; genus Asticcacaulis. The sequence goes on from CAYULN010000334.1 coordinate 23,244, forward strand.
AATGTATGACCCCAGATCGCGGCCCTGAATGTCCACAAAAATCCAGCCGTTCAGCCGAGCATCTTCCGATGTAATCATGGCCGGACCATCGGCCACGCGAATATCAGCCAGATTGATAAGCGGGATATAAGCGCCGTCAGGCGTGGGAACAAGAACCTCTTTCAAGTCATCGACATTTTCCCGGTAGGGCCGGTCATAGCGGACCATGATCGGATAGCGTTCCCGGCCTTCCACGGTTTCACCAAGCATGACACCGCCTAAAGCCGTCTGTATGACTTCCTGCACGGTTCCCAGAGCGATGCCGTAGCGGGCGATTTCGGAACGGTTGGGGATGATTTCTATATATTTGCCGCCTTCAACACGATCAGCCACGGCGCTGCGGGTTCCCGGCACGGTCTGCGCCAGCTTTTCCACTTTTTGAGCGATAGCGTTGATACCATCCAGATCAGGCCCAGCGATCTTGATTCCTACCGGCGTCCGGATTCCAGTCGTCAGCATGTCGATCCGAATTTTGATGGGATAACCCCAGATATTCCGCAAGCCGGGTAAGTTTACTTTCTGATCCATTTCGGCAATCAACTTGTCCGGCGTCAGGCCGGGCCGCCATTGGTCACGGGGCTTCAACTGCACCCATGTTTCGATCATGTTCAGCGGGGCGGGATCGGTCGCAGATTCCGACCGGCCCGCCTTGCCAAAAACCTGTTCTACTTCGGGAATGGCGCGAAGCATACGGTTGGTCACTTGAAGAACTTCCCGCATCTTTTCCGGCGATACCCCCGGCAGGGTCATCGGCATGTAAAGAAGATCGCCCTCATAAAGTGGCGGCATAAATTCTGACCCAAGACGCGAGGCGGGCAGCGCCGTACTGACCAGCGCAATGACCGCAATCAGGAGAGTCATCTTTGGAAAGCGCAGGGCCAGATTCAGGACAGGCCGATAAACGGCAATGAAAAAGCGATTGACGATATTTGCATCCTCGCGCCGGATTTTTCCGCGCACAAGCCACAGCATCAGCACCGGCACAAGGGTAACTGACAGCAGACTCGCCGCCGCCATTGCGTAGGTTTTGGTAAAAGCCAACGGGGTAAACAATCTTGCTGACTGGCCGGTCAGAGCAAAGACCGGCAGGAACGAAACGGTAATAATCAGCAGGGAGAAAAACAGTCCTGGGCCGACTTCCTTTGCCGCCAATATAAGCGCCTCATGCTTTTTCGTCTTGTCTGCATCCGGCCCAAGAGCCGCAAGTTTGCGGTGTGCGTTTTCGACCATGACGATAGAGGCGTCCACCATCGCGCCAATGGCAATGGCGATTCCGCCCAAAGACATGATGTTTGCAGTGATACCCTGTGCCTGCATGACAACAAAAGCAGCGAGAATACCAAGCGGCAGAGTAATGATGGCAACAAAGGCGCTGCGGGCATGGAGCAGGAAAATCAGAGTGACAAGCGCAACGGCAATACTTTCCTCGATCAGTTTGTGACGAAGATAATCAATTGAACCCTCGATCAGTCGGCTGCGATCATAGACAATCTTTAACTCAACTCCTTCCGGAAGACCTTTTTTGATGTAATCCATACGGTCCTTTATCGCCTTGATGACTTGCAGGGCATTGGCACCGGGCCGCATGACGACAATACCGCCCACGGCTTCGCCTTCGCCATTCAGTTCCGTAATGCCGCGCCGGATGGCGGGGCCTTCCACAACGCGGGCAACGTCACCAATCGTAATGGGAGTGCCGTTATTCGCTTTCAGAACCACTTGCTTAAGATCGTCCGTGCTTTTTGCATAGCCAAAAGACCGGATCAGGTATTCGGTTTCGGCCATTTCAAGTGTGCGCCCGCTCGTTTCCTGATTGGCGCTTCGGACAGCCTGAATAACATCGGTCAAGGCGATGTTATGAGCGTGCAGCGCGTGGGGATCGACCAGCACTTGATATTCTTTTACGAATCCGCCAACGGAAGCGACTTCAGCAACGCCTTTGACCGTTGCCAGATCAAACCGCACAAACCAGTCCTGCAATGATCGCAACTCTTGCAGATCGTGTTTTCCCGTGCGGTCAATCAGTGCGTATTGAAAAACCCATCCGACTCCGGTTGCATCCGGGCCGAGCTGCGGCCTTGCCCCGGCTGGAAACTGGCCGGAAACCTGCGAGAGAGCTTCCAGAACCCGGCTCCGCGCCCAATACATATCAACGCCGTCCTCGAAAATGACGTAAATGAAGCTATCCCCGAACATGGAAAAGCCGCGCACAACCTTAGCCCGTGGCAGGCTTAACATGCGCGTTGAAAGAGGGTAGGTGACTTGATCCTCGATGATCTGCGGGGCCTGTCCCGGCCATTCCGTGCGGACGATGACTTGTGTATCAGATAGATCAGGAATCGCATCAAGCGGAATCCTTTTGACGGCGATAATTCCCGCCGCCAGCAGGACAAGGGCAAACAGCACGACAAAAAAACGGTTAGCTACGGACCAATCTATGATCCGGGCAACGAATGACCGGGACGGATCGCGGATTAATTCACTGTCCATGACCCGGCCCCATGTCCATACCCTTCATGTCCATACCCTTCATGTCCATGCCGTTCATGTTCATCCCGCCCATGTCTTTCTGTGCGGGGGTAGGGCTATTCTGCGCGGGCATCGGCATCCCTTTCATATCCATGCCCGCCATGCTTGCCATACCGCCTTGCAAACTGCTTTCGGCGTCAATCATGAACTGGCCGGAAGTAACAACGGATTGCCCTGCCGTCAGGCCGGAAACGATTTCGGTCATGCCATTTGCGGTTATGCCGGTTTTCACAGTCACCTGACGAAAATACCCGTTACCCAATGCCTCGATGACATGGCCGCCGTCTTTGCCGTACAGCACGGCATCGGCCGGAACCGCAAGGCGCGATTGCTCGCCCGCCTCAAACATGACATGGGCGAGCGTCCCGGTTTTCAGCTTGCCGTCAGTGTTATCCAGCAGCAGCCGCACCATTCCCTTGCGGCTTTCCATGTCTGTCATCGGGTAAATGTAATCCGTGACAGCCTTAAGGGTTTGACCAGTTTCATCAATCGTTATGGTCGCGGGCGTTCCCACGGACAGGAATTGTAAATCTTTTATCGGTACATGCGCCTCAACCCACACTTGCGAAAAATCCTGCAAGGTCAGAATCAAGGTATTGCGGTTGTCCGTCGTATCGACATAAGACCCCTTGCGGACATTAAGGGCTGTAACCGTTCCATCGACAGGAGCATAGAAAGGAGTCTGTTCGAGATAGCGGCCTTTTTGCTTCACTTCCGCAATGGCCTTGTCATCCATCCCGTAAAGTCGCAGCCGTTCACCGGCATTACCCCGGTTTCCAAGTACGTAATCCGATTCTGCTGCCGCTAGTTCTTGGCTGTAGAAGGTGAAAAGCAGATCGCCTTTTTTAACTGTGTCACCTACGGCACTGGTCTTTAAATCGGAAATCCAGCCGCCGGTACGGACGGCAACAACAGTTTCCAGCCTTGTGTTAGGGGTTATCGCGCCGAAGGCGTGAATTTCCTTGCCGAACTCCTGCATTTGCACAGGCGCGGTTTTGACGCCTAAAGCCTGTTGATAGGTGGCGTCAACATGCAGGGAGCCGGTATTGTCGCCGGAAGGTGCTGTTTGTGTATGGTCATGGGCGGCCACAAGCGCCATGCCGCAGATCGGGCAATGATCGCCCGCCTTGCCGTGAATAAAGGGGTGCATCGGACAGATAAAGTCCTCGGCTGCGACGGCCACAGGAACGCCGATACGCAAGCGGCTGGTTGCCCGGAATGAATGATCCACGCTCGACCACGACAGGCCGCGCAGATCATTGAGGATAAAAAAAGTCAGAATCAGAATAAAAGAAAAAACGCGCATAGAAGCCTCCTTTTGCTTGCATCGGATGAAGCAGAAAAGAAGGCGCAGCTATTCGCGGAAGCGAAGCGTGGTCAGGAGGATGGAGGGTTTTGTCTGTGAAAGTCCGGGCCAGTCCGGCGGCGGTCCCCGGATCAAGTTCTGGCTGGTCGGGATAAAGTTGTAAGCGGGAACAGTGTCCGCCCACGCCACATGAAAAATCTTGCCGGTAAGATCAGGCTTTTGCAGGGTGGAATGATCGACCTTGGACAGATCAACCTTCATGCAATCTTTGAAAAGCATGACGCCTTTAGACAGGTCTTGTTTGCTATCCATCTGGTCGTGGCAGGGCATACCCTGCATGGTCGTTGCCGCCTGTGCTTTATGTGAGCATATAATCTGGCCACATGCCAAACCCGGCGTGACCATCAGTAGCATCAGCAGATTGACCAGAAACTTTCTCATGCAAGTAATTTACACCATTGGTGTGAAAAAACCATGAAACCGAATACATCCTAAAAAAGCCAATGATAACAGCTAGATATATAAAGAAAATATTCCTTCTCTTTTTTATGTCCTGAAATTCCCCCTCCCGGAACTTTGCAAAGCGTAGCCGACACCGTTCAAAACATTTCCGGCAGAAGCCGTCCGATACATCATTGCGATGACCAGATTTCAGCAATCTGATTCCGGCTACGTCATTTTTTATTTTTTAATGGCAATGTGTGCTACAAGAATTTTCTTCGCTTTTTTCGCGTCAAACATTTTCAAATTATATACAGAGACAGTAATGATTGCATTGATCGGTTTGGCAGTAATCGCGTTCGCCTCTACTAACATTGATGATATTTTTGTGCTGCTCGGTTTCTTCTCTGACCGGACATTCCGTAGCCGCGATGTCATTATCGGTCAATATACCGGCATCAGCGCCCTAGTTGCTGTCAGTGTATTTGCCTCGTTGCTGTCGCTTGTTATCGCTCCCCAATATATTGGCTTGATGGGTTTAGCTCCAATAGCTATTGGCGCAAAGAAACTATACGAGGTGATACGAAAAAGGGATGCGGGCGAAAACGAACTTGAAAGCCATCCGACCGCCAGTGGCATACTCTCTGTGGCGGCTGTTACGATGGCGAACGGCGGCGATAACATCGGCATTTACACGCCTATTTTTGCTACTCACAACGCCTTTGAAATCGGGCTTATTAGCTTTGTTTTCGCCGTCATGACGGGAGTGTGGTGCTTAATCGCATACAGAATGGTTAATCACCCGGAACTTGGCGCTCCCATCAGACGGTATGGGCACAGGATAATTCCGTTTGTTCTTATCGGCCTCGGCCTTCTCATCCTTTACGAAGCTGGTTCATATAAATTATTAAACTGAAAATATGGCGGATGGGGTGAGATTCGTCACCTGTCGAGCACATTAGCCACTCTGTACAGTAACAGCCTGATACAGCATAGCGACGTTCCATCAGTTTCATTCCGGGTGCGTCGTTTTCTCTTGAGTCTGTCCACGACCATCACGCCCTTTTTTATTCCTCGACCATAGCAGCGCTTCGCCCCGGTCGCCGCAAGCCGGTTCCGCTGGTGGCGGACGTGCGGCTTCTCCACTGCGTTTCATCGAGTGCGGCTGTGTCGATACGCGCTGCATGGGTCCGCGTCATGAAGGCCGTGAAGGTTCGCGGCCAGAAAACTCGAAGGAGAAGCACATGACGTACCTTATAACTCAATCTGAACTGAACCGCATGACTCACGCTGAACTGCGCCTGATACTCAGCCAGATATTTAATGAATTGGCCAAGTCGCAGCAGGCTACGCAGCCATGCGCTACGGCCCCGGATACCGTCGAAAATATCAAGGAAATTTTACGCCGCCGTAAACATGGGCTGATGCTGTAATAGGCCTAACTAAAAGACGCGCCGCTGTGCGGCGCGTCTTTCTTTGTCTCTTAAAAAAATGTGGCGGACAGGGTGAGATTCGAACTCACGAAGGGATCACTCCCTTGCCGCTTTTCGAGAGCGGTGCCTTAAACCACTCGGCCACCTGTCCATTTGCGCTAGTGTTTATAAGCGATAACGCCAACAGTTTCAACCTTCAAGGCTTACGTTTTACTCGTTTTTCGGCTTCTTTTTAGACTTTCTGACGTTAATGGCTGAGGCATCTAGTGTGTTTTTCAAGTGGGCGGCATAGAATTGCTCGATCATTTCAACACTTGTACGGCAGTTTTTGGCAATTTGGTAAATATCCGCTCCCTCCATAAGCCGCAGACAAATGTAGGTGTGGCGCAGACTATAGGCTGTTCTGACATTTCCATCCCGATCATATTTCAGGTTCAGACTGTCTAAAACTTTGTTCAGTGGCGTTCTCGGTGTTTGGCCAAAGATTAAGTCAGTCGGCATCCCTTTATGCCGCTTCTGCATCCGCTGGAAGGGCAGGATTGCGCCGGTCATGCTCTTGCAATATCCGACGCCACGTTTTCCACGAACTTCAATTTCGAGAAGGCGTTCGCCTAAGTCTTGGTCCGTCACGATCGTAACGTCCCTGTATTCAAGGCGTCCGGCCTCGTCAGGCCGTAACCCGGTGTTCGCCATGAATAGCACGTAGTCGTGCAAATCCTCCCATACAGAACGGTATCGTTCTGTGGTTGGATTGTTCGCGCGTTCGCGCGTTTCTTCGTATAGCATTTTGTATTCATCGGGGGAAAACCATGCGCGATGCTTCACTTTCCCCGATGACTTATAAGGCGCAGATATATCCGGAACTGCTGAAATCCATCCATAACGATGCGCGGTTTTTAATACTAATCGCAAAGTTACTGTTTCATGATGTAATGTGCTGCGCGAAGGCTTTCTGCCTTTATAGCCATTTGTGTTTCTTGCAATCCGGTATTCCTGAACAAGTCCTGCGGAAATTTCACTAAGAGCCTTATCCCCGAAGAAGGGGATAAGATGGATGTTGATACGCATTGTATGTCCATCGGCCCATACTTTGTTTCTTTGTCCCTCTGTGATGATGTTATATTCGGCTATAAACTTTTCGGCTGCCTCCCTGAAAGTCGGGCCGGGTGTTTTCTTCGCTGTCCTTTCGGGTGTTGTTCTTATCGCTACCGGACCTTCCTCCTGTCCGAAGGCTTTCAGGATGAGGGAGGTCCGGGTGCCTTGGCCGCGCCGTCTGGCATCCACATACACGGCCATATACCATTCCTTGGCAACATGGATTGCCAAGGGCAGCTTTTCCTCTTTGGTGGAAACCCTGTGGTTACGTCCGTCTAGGTATGTGGAGGCTTGCCAGAAGCGGCTGTTGTCGCGCTTGTATAGGTGGACTTTTCCGTCCAACAAGCTGTGAGTCTCCATGCTCATGACCTACCTCCATGCACACGCGAAAGTGTGTAAGACATGTGTAAGTATAAAATGGAAACTCTTAATAAGTGATGTATTTGATTTCGTTCATAGATTTGTAGGTATACTAAGCACTTAGTGGTTTTCGAGACCAGCGCGTTCAACCACTCTGCCACCTG
>CAYULN010000335.1:0-2737 GCA_964445605.1 uncultured Caulobacteraceae bacterium
CTTCAGAGTCAGGAACAATAACGTCGTCGGATCGGGAATATCCGCCGACGGCTGGTCGCGGTGCGGCGGCCGGGCGGCCCAGGCCAAAGCATAGATCGTACCGCCGTCGGCGGCGGCATTGACGACATTCAACTGCATGCCGTCGGGCACCTTGATAGCCTGTTTTAGCTGATCACCCAGGGATTGGACCGGCTTTTCCTCTACCAGGGACAAATCATCTGACTTGATGATGAACTCGATCGACTGGCCCAGCCGGATGACGGGCACTTTCAGCAGGCCGTTGCCGATCGGCGTCACGCCGTCGACGAAGATTTCCGAATTGAGCGAACCGCCGCCGGAGAAATCCCAGCGGTAGTTTTTCCACTGGCTGACCTGGGCCAGATGCCAGCCTTTCGTCTCACGGCGGGCGACCCAGATCTGCGTGTTCCCGGCCTTGTCGTACTTATGGTAGGTGATCGTCGCCCGGCCCTTGTCGTCGAAGCCGATGATGGTGTTGTTGTTGATCATGCCGCCCTTGACCGGCACCGGATCGACGATCTCGGCCTTGGCCAGCTTGATCGGCAGGGTGAGCGGCTTGCCGTCGGAATCGTACCAGTGGACCAGGTCCGGCGTCTTGGCATAGGTCAGGTCGTGATTGGTCTCGGCCATCGGCGTCTCGCGCCACACCCAGGCGATGTGGAACCATTTGTCCGGCCCGAGCACCGGCCCCATGAAATAGGCGTTGCGCTCACCCTCCCCGTCGACCAGCGGCGTGGCCAGCAGATGCGACCAAGTGCCGGCCTTATCGTCGAAGACGTCATAGATCTCGTTGCCGTTGCCGCTGGAGCCGTCGCGGTATTTGAGGATCAGGCGGCCGGCCGGATCGTGCAGGAAGATCGGGTAGGTCATGGAGCTTTCGACCGCCTTGTCGACCAGGACATTGATGCGCTTCAAGGTCAGGACGTCGCCGCCCGGATCGCTGCGGTAGGCGGTCAGCGGGGAGGCGTGCATGTTGGCGGCGACATGGATGCGGCCGGCGCCATCCTCGGCCAGGGCGATGTAGTTGTGGCTATCCCAGTCGTTCCAGGTGTCGAGCTTTTGATAGATCCAGGCACCACCGCTCTTCGGCCGGGCAGCGATAGTCAGCTGGCGGTTGGCGTCGTAATAGCCGATGACGATGCGCGACTTGGTCAGCAGCAGGGCGAAGCGAACGCTGTGACCGGACCAGACGCGGTCGATGGCTTCGGTAGCCGTGATGTCCGCCTTCAGTGTCGGCGAAGCGCCCGGCGATGGCGTCTGGTTTTGCGCAGCAACAGGCCAGGCGCCCACCAACAAAGCCGTGACCATCAATGCCGGGAACAGACGCATGGGGAACTCCTTTGGGGCCGCCTGTTATAGCGCGGTCCAGAAAAAGAAAAAGACGGAGCCGGGTTGGCCGGCTCCGTCAGGGAGGATCAACCATCCAGGGAGATTAGAATGTACCGTGCAGGCTGATGGTGAACGTCCGGCCATCGAAATCGTTGGCACGCGGCATCAGCGGTTCGTTCTGATACTGCGTCCTGATGGCATTGGTCAGATTGTACCCGTCGATCGAGATCGAGAACTGATCGTTGATATTGTACGAGGCCGAGGCATCCAACTGACCGCGCTTGGCGACCAGGGACGGGCCACCGGTAAAGGTGTTGCCGCCGGCGAGCGTATATTCATCGCGGTAGTCATAGACGAGGCGCACGCCGAAGGTCTTGGTCTCATAATAGCCGATCAGGTTGTAGTTGTTCTTCGACACGCCCGGCAGTACGGCGCGGCTGCCGTCGGAGTTGAGCCCCTTCAGCGTGGTGTGCGAGTAGTTGATCTCGCCGCCGAAATTCTTCCAGAAGCCCGGCAGGAAGTCGAGGTTCTGCTGAATGGTGAATTCCTCACCCTGGGCCTTCAGTACATTCGGATTGTTGGTATTGCCCGAAATGGTGACGGTCGGATTGCCGGCAATATCACTGATGCAGGCGGTGCCGTTGACATGCAGATGGCCCAAGCCCCACTGAGTGGCGTCGGCCGGACAAAGGTTATCAATGCCCGTTAGGGAGGTGATTATACCCTTGACGTCCTTTTGATAGACATCGAAAGCGATCAGGCCATTAGGACGGTTATACCATTCCAACGATACATCGTAGGAGTTGGCGGTGTAGGGCTTCAGGTTCACGTTGCCCAATACAACCGTATAGGCAAGCCCCGACCCAGAGACTTGAGTGGTCGGTGTCACGTTGCGCGGCTGTGGCCGGACCAAGGTCCGGTAGGCGGCAAAACGCAGCACCAGGTCGTCGCGAAGGTCCGCCGCGAGCAGGAATGACGGCAGGAATTCGCTGTAATTGTGCCGGTAGACATTGGTGGTGAAGGTCGGCGGGTTGGTCGTGCTCGACGTACGGTCGAGCGAGGTGATGATGTTCGAGGTCTGCTCGTAACGGACGCCGAAATTGCCGCGGATGGCGACGCCTTCGGATTCTCCGCTGAACTTGCCCATGACGTAGACCGAGTTCGTCTTGCTCTCGTTGGTGAAGTTGTTCGAGATGTACGAGCCGTTGGTCGGGTCGTTGACGAAGCCGGTCGCCGTCAGGCTATAGCCCGCCGGTACGGTAACCGGCTGCAGGTGCGAGATGGCATAGTTGATGTCAACCGTCTGCCAGTTGGTCAGATAGCTGCCCGCCTGGCCGCCGGCGAAGTTGTTGGCGAAGGCGCTTGGCACCAGGAAGCTCGAGTTGATGTT
>CAYULN010000336.1:0-8142 GCA_964445605.1 uncultured Caulobacteraceae bacterium
CACGTCGACGAACGGCACGGCGCCGATCACCCCCGCCCACAGGTCGGGCCGCAGATTGGCAACCGCGCCCATCAGCATCCCGCCGGCCGAGCCGCCATAGGCGACGATACGACCTCTGCTACCATAGCCCGCTTCACACAATGACTCAGCACAGGCAATAAAATCACTGAATGTGTTAGGTTTTTTCTCCTTGCGTCCGTCGAGAAACCAGCCATAGCCCTTTTCCGAACCACCGCGGATATGGGCGATGGCATAGACCCAGCCGCGATTGACCAGGCTCAAGGAGCGGATCGAGAACCCCGGATCCATCGACATGCCGTAGGAACCATATCCGTACAATAGCAACGGCGCCTTGCCGTCCAATGGCGTGCCCGCCTTCATCAGCACCGTCACCGGCACGCTTTCGCCGTCTCCCGCCTGGGCATAGAGGCGCCGCGCCACATAGTCGGCCGGGTCATGCCCGGACGGCACGACCTGCGTCTTGCGCAAGGCCCGCTGGCGCGTCTCCATATCGTAGTCGAAGGTCTGGGCCGGCGTGGTCGGTGACGTATAACCGTAGCGGACGAGATCGGTGTCGTATTCGTAACCGCCGCCGATGCCGAGGCTATAGGCCTCCTCGTCGACCGCGATGACGTGTTCGCTCAGGTCGGACTTGCGCGTGATGACGATTTGCGTATTGGCATTGACGCGCTCGGTGCGCACCATATGCCGCTTGAACACGCCGGCGCCGGTAATATAGACGCCCGGCCGGTAGGCGATGAAATCTGTCCAGGTGGCCCGAGACGGCGCTTGAGATTTCGACGCCATGATCTTGAAATCAATGGCATTATCGGCATTTGTCCGGATGATGAAGCGGTCGTCCCAGTGGTCGATATCGTACTGGATGCCGTCCTGGCGCGGTTCGACGCACACCGGCGCGGCGGTCGGATCATCGGCCGGAATCAGCCACGTCTCGTTGGTTTCATGATTGCCGGTACCGATGGAAATATACCGGTCGGAGCTGAGCGTGCCGACATGCAGGAAAAAGCCCTCATCCGCTTCCTCGTAGACCAGAACATCCTCGCCAGATCCGTTTTTGGCACGCGCCGGCCGGCGATAAACCTTTGCCGGTCGCGAGTTCTCGTCGCGCCACACCCAGAACAGCCACTGTGAATCCGGCGAGAAGGTGAAGCCGCCATTGCTGCTTTCGACCGGTCCCGGCAGGATTTCGCCGGTCGCCAGGTCCTTGACGTAGATGGTGAAATATTCGGAGCCTTGCGTGTCTTCGCCCCAGGCGAACAGGTTGTGGTCCGGGCTGTGCTGGGCATCGGAAGTTTCATAGAAGTCGAGACCCTTCGAACGCGCCTCTTCGTCCAGCAACACGATTTCCTGCGCCCGCGTTTCCTCCACCGACGGCAACGGCGCTAGGCCCAGCCGATCGCCGCGCCGACGACGGGCGACCACCGGATGCTGGGCGCCGATTTCATAGCGGCTGTAATATTCCCAGTCGCCGTCACGCGCCGGCACCGAGGCGTCGTCCTCCTTGATCCGGCCCTTCATCTCGGCGAAGATCTGTTCCTGCAAGGCCTTGGTGTCGGCCAGCAGCGCTGCCGAATAGGCGTTTTCGGCGTCGAGCGCCGCCTTGACGTCCGGCTTGATGGCCGCCGGGTCGCGGAGTACCGCCTGCCAGTTGTCGTCCTTCATCCAGTGATAGTCATCGACCCGGATGTGACCGAGTTGCTCGATGCGGAAAGGGATCCGGGCGGGGACAGGGGCGGCGGGGCGGGACTGAGTCAAGACGGGCTCATTATCAACTGTGGCGGCAAAGCCAGACTCGGCGTCAATCGCAGCACGACCGCGCAAGGTGGCTTTCCAGAACGCCGGAGGTTTGTCAGAGTGGGGCGAATGCCGGGCGGGCAGGATTGACCCATTCGCCAAAGGGCGTCAAATTAAGATTACCGGCGGACCGCGTCTTTTTCGCGTCGCGCCGGGGTGAATGTGGTTTCGGGGGAAGCAGGATGATAGATGCCGACCTGACGGTGGCCTTGATCAAGGCGACGGTCCAGATTGATCAGCCGATCAATGAAAGCAAGCGCATGGTCGGCACCGGCTTCCTTGTCTCCGTGCCGACGCCGGGCGGGGCGCCGCAGGTGGTGTTGGTCACCGCCGCCCACGTCTTCGAAAAGATGCCGGCGCCCGAAGTCCGCGTCGGCTGGCGCGTGCAGGGCGCCAAGGGCACCTGGACCTACATGCCGTCCAATATCGTCATCCGCTCCAAGGACGGGCCGGTATGGACGCAGAACCCGACCCAGGACATCGCCGTCATTCCGGTCAAGGTGCCGGAAAGCATCCGCGACCAGGTGATCCCGGAATCGATGCTGGGCGACGATGCCGCATTTGCCGCCAACCACGTCGACGCCGGCGACGAGATGATGACGCTCGGTTATCCGCATGGCTTGTCAGCCAATGTCGCCGGCTTCCCCATCCTGCGCGCCGGCCGGCTGGCCTCCTATCCGGTGGCGCCGTCGGCCAGCTACCCGACCTTCCTGATTGACCTGACCGCAGTGCCGGGCAATTCCGGCGGGCCGGTCTTCGTCAAGGGTTCCGGCAAGTCGCCCGGTTTTGTTGCCGGCGTGCTGATCAAGCAGGTTGAGGACGACAATCAGCGCCTGGAACTAGGCGTGGTCACCGACGCGGTGTTTGTTCGCCAGACCATCGACCTGATGCTTAAGGCGCAGGGCGCCTCGGTCACGACGCTGAAGCCGGCGCCGAAACCGGTGACGACCATGCAGACGCCCGGCGGCCCGGCCACCGACACGCGCGACATGACCGGCTCGACCAATACCGGCTCGGCCACCCAGGCCGCCCGCCCGTCGGCCAGCGCCGAAGCGGGCGCCGTGGACGGGACGGCGAACTAACCCTCGAGCGCCATTTCCAGCCCGTCGAACGGCGCAAACCCGGCCTTGACAGCGGCCAGATGCGCCGGCGCGTGCGGCAGGACGTGGGCGTAATAGATGCGCGTCAGCCGGACGCGATCCTCAAGCCAGGCAGCATCGCCATCACCTTGCGCGATCAGGGTTTTCGCCGCCAGGGCACCTTTCAACAACAGCCAGCCACCGACCAGATCACCGCACAGGGTCAGATAGGGCACCGCGGCGGCGGCGACGTCGGCCGGCGCGGCCGTCTTTTGCTCTAACAGATGGTCGGTCGCCGCCGAAAAGGCCGCCAAGGTCGAGGTCAAAACCCCCACTTCCGCTTTAAATTCGACCTGTAATCCACTGCCAGAAATAAACTTTCTGATGTCTTCGCCAAGCTCTTTGGCGGCCACGCCGTCATTGCCCAGCTTACGGCCGGTCAGGTCCGCCGCCTGAATGCCGTTGGTGCCTTCATAGATCGGCGTGATGCGGGCATCTCGGTAATATTGCGCCGCGCCACTTTCCTCGATGAAGCCCATGCCGCCGTGCACCTGCACGCCAAGTGACGATACTTCACAGGCCACATCGGTCGCCCACGCCTTGGCGATCGGCACCAGAAAATCCTCCCGCCGCTTGGCCCTTTCAGGATCGACGCCCGTCTCGCCTTCATCGACGGCCGCCGCCGTCGCCAGGCAAATGGCGCGCGCCGCCTCGGTCTTGGCTTTCATCACGCCCAGCATCCGCCGCACATCCGGATGCTGATAAATCAAGGCGTTATCTTCGCCGGTTAACACGGACCGGCCTTGCCGCCGCTCCAGCGCATAGGCCTGCGCCTTTTGCCAGGCGGCGTCGGCTAGGCCGACCCCCTCGACCCCAACCGCCAGCCGTGCAGCGTTCATCATGGTGAACATCGCCGCCAGACCGCCATGCGGCGATCCGATCAGCTCGGCCTGTGCACCTTCGAAGGCCATGACGCAGGTCGGGGAGGCGTGGATGCCTAATTTGTGCTCCAGGCCGACGCATTTGACGGCGTTGCGCGCGTCCGGATTTCCATCCCCATCGACCACGAATTTCGGACACAGAAACAAGGAGATGCCGCGCGTTCCGTTCGGCGCATCCGGCAGCCGCGCCAGCACCAGATGGACGATATTGTCGACGGCCTCGTGCTCGCCCCAGGTGATGAATATCTTCTGCCCGGTCAGGCGATAGCCGCCGCTGCCGTCCGGCTCCGCCTTGGCGGTCAGCGCCGCTAGATCGGACCCCGCATGAGGCTCGGTCAGGTTCATGCAGCCCGACCATTGCCCGGCGATCAGCTTCGGCAGATACAGGTCCTTCTGCGCCTGGCTGCCGTGGGCGTGAATGGCCTCGATGGCGCCCTGGCTCAGGGTCGGCAGCAGGGTGAAAGCGATATTGGCACCGTTGAACAGGTCCAGACAGGCCTGTTCCAGCATCTTCGGCAGGCCCTGGCCGCCATAGGCAGGATCAGCGTGCAGCCCGTACCAGCCGCCTTCGGCATAGGCGTGCGCCGCCTCGACAAATCCCGGCGCCACTGTCACCCGGTCGCCGTCCAGTTTGGTACCGTTCAGGTCGCCGACCCGGTTGAGCGGCGCCAGCACGTCGCCGGCCAACTGCCCGGCAGCCTCCAGGACAGCATCGCGCAAATCCTTGTCGAATTCAGGAAAAGCGGCGCTGCCGTACAGCGAATCCATGCCGACGACATGATCAAGGCAGAAGGCGATATCCCGGACGCTCGGGCGATAGGTCATGCGAGGCTTCCCTGTTTTTCTATCTTATAGCGCCCATGACGCTGCGGCAGGCAAGTTTATTTTACGTAAACGTCAACTTTGCAACCATCCGCATTCGCATTGCCGCTTTATATGTAACAATTTTTATTACAGTTGATGCGCCACCTCTGTACGGATTGAACCGTGATAGTGTATGTCAGCGTCTAACCGCCGGAGGCTTTCATGAACGCCAAGTCCTACAATATCGGCAGCATCATTCTGCACTGGCTGATCGCCGGGCTGATCCTGTTCATGGTGCTGCTTGGCTGGCGGCTCGATCCGCACGGCCCGCACATCGTCAACCTCGTCTTCTGGCATAAGTCGGTCGGCCTCTCGATACTGCTGCTCAGCCTGCTGCGCATCGCCATCCGCGTAGCCTACAAGGTGCCGCCCGAACCGCCGATGCCAGCCTGGCAGTTGTGGATCGCCAAGGCTCTGCATTTCAGCTTCTACCTGGTGATGATCGGCATGCCGTTGAGCGGCTGGGCGATGGTGTCGACCTCTGCGCGGGACATCCCGTTCTTTGGCCTGTTCCACTGGCCGCATTTTCCGGGCGTCCCGATCGAAGCCGGCATGGAAGGCCCGACGCACGAGACTTTCGAGACGATTCATAAGCTTATCGCCAAACTCCTCATCTACGGCATGATCCCGCTGCACGTCCTGGCGGCGCTCAAGCACCAGTTTATCGACAAAGACGAAGTGGTCGAGCACATGGTCCCCGGCCTGAAGCCGGAGCCGATCCTCAACTGGCGCTGGCTCATCCCCGTCGGCGTGGTGGTCCTGGCGGTCGGCACGGCCGAAGGCATCTATCGAGGTGGCCCGGTGAAGGCGGAGCCGGCCGAATCATCCTCTCCGACCGCAGCCTCGGTCGAGGCCGATATGGAGAGTGTGACGACGGAATCCGTCGTCCTCTCAAAACAAGCCGGAGTAGCGTCTTCCGCGGAATCGTCGGCTTCGGTCGCCGCCGTCACCAGCTGGACAGTCGATAAAGCCGCCACCAAGATCGCCTTCACCACTTCGTTCGAAGGCGAGGCGATCAATGGCGGTTTCAGCGGCTACACCGCCCAGATTTCCTTCGACCCGGAGCAACTACCGAAGTCGCACGTCGAGGTGACCATCGATCTGGCGTCGGTCAATTCGGGCGACAACGACCGCGACACCACGCTGAAAAGCGACTCGTTCTTCAACATCGCCGTCACGCCGAAGGCGGTGTTCGAAGCCAAGTCGTTCACCAAGAAGGACGCCACCCACTTCGTTGCCCACGGCAAGCTGACGCTGCACGGCACGACCAAGCCGGTGGAATTGCCCTTCACCCTGACCATTAAGGACGGCACGGCCAACATGTCGGGCTCGACCACGCTCGACCGCACCGCTTTCGGCGTCGGTTCCGGCGACTATGCCGCTACCGATAATGTGCCGGCCGCCGTCAAGGTCGACATCACGCTGAAGGCTAAAGCCGACAAATGACTCCCGCCGAAGCGGCGGCTGACGCCTTGCGGCGCGGCGGCCTCATCCATCTGCCGACCGAGACGGTCTATGGCCTGGGCGCGCGTGCCGACGATCCGGCGGCCGTGGTCAAGGTGTTCGAGGCCAAGGGCCGGCCGCGCTTCAATCCGTTGATCGTCCACATCGGAAGCCTTGAACAGGCTGAACGCATCGGCGCGTTCGATGACCGCGCCCGCGCCTTGGCCAAGGCGTTCTGGCCGGGCCCTTTGACCCTGGTCGTGCCGGTGAAAGACGAGGGCGCGGCCTGTGATCTGACCCGCGCCGGCCTGGACAGCGTGGCCTTGCGCATGCCGGACCATCCTCTGGCTTTGCAAGTCCTGCGTGGCGTCGATTTCGGCGTGGTGGCGCCATCGGCAAACCGCTCCGGCCGCCCGAGCCCAACCACCGCCGCCGATGCCTTCCAGGAGACCGGCGAATCGGTCGCCGTGTCGCTTGATGGCGGCGCTTGCCGGGTCGGCCTGGAATCGACGGTGGTCAGCCTGCTGGCCGAAGCGCGCTACCTGCGCCCCGGCGCCGTCACCCGCGCCCAAATCGAAGCCGTCATCGGCCGGTTGGCCGCCGACGAAGCCGAAGGCCATCGCTCGCCGGGCCGCCTGAGCCTGCACTACGCACCGGACGCGCCGGTGCGGATCAATGTCACCAATCCCACGCCGGACGGTGTCTATTTGGCTTTCGGGCCAACAACTTATACCGGAAAGCTCATCCACTTGAGCGCGAATGCCGACCCGGCCGAAGCCGCCGCTCGCCTGTTCAGTGCCCTGCGCGAAGCCGACGCTATGCATCCACCGGTGATCGAAGTCGCCCCGATCCCCGACGCCGGGATCGGCGAAGCGATCAACGACCGCCTGCGCCGCGCCGCCGGCTTTGTCGGCTAAGCCAGTTCCTTCTTGCGCTGGACGCTGACCAGCTCCGGCTGCGGACGCGTGAACACCCAGTCGCCGTCCGTCGTCAGATCGGCCCGGAACGTATAGCCCTCGATCGCGAAGTCCTTCAGGCCCTCCGGCCGGTCGATGCGATGGTCGATCATATAGCGCGCCATCAAGCCGCGCGCCTTCTTGGCGAAGAAGGAGACGATGCGCGCCTCATTGCCCTTGATGTCGAGGAAGCGCGGGCTGATCACCTTCAGTTTCAATGCCTTGGTCAAGGCCGCGCGCGAATATTCGGTGCTGGCCAGGTTGATCAGCGTGTCCTGGCCCTGCGCCTTGACCTCCGCGGTCAAGCTCTTGGCCAGGGTATCGCCCCAGAATTCGTACAGGGAATTCGCCCGGCCGCTCTTCAACATGGATCCCATCTCCAGGCGGTAGGGGCGAATCGCATCGAGCGGCCGCAACACGCCATAAAGTCCGGACAATATGCGGATATGGTCCTGCGCCCACGCCAAGCCATCGGCATCCAGCGCCCGTGCCTGCAGCCCGACATAGACGTCACCGTCGAACATGAACGCCCCGCTCATCGTCGGCTGATCCTCGAATCCCTGATAGCGGCCGTAATTCAGCTCGCTCAGCGCCTTGGAAATATCCATCAAGGCGCCGATCGCCTTGGGCTTGAGCCGCTTCAGGCTTTTCAGCAGCTTCTCGGTCTGCGGCAAAAAGCGCGGCTCGGTTGCCGCGGGGGCCCCTTCCATGGGCGTTTCGTCGAGCGATTTGGCGGGCGACAGCAAGGTCAACATGGCAGGTTTTACCGTTGCGGTTTCAGGGAGGAACGCGTTTCTCAGGCACAATAGGCGCCCGCCGACTGATTTGGCAACTCGCCACGTAGTTTATTGTTTTGGCTTATATTTTTGGAAAACAGCCATTAAGGCTACGGCCCTGTTTACCTTGCCCTAACACCGTTATGTTAGTGTGCTGGCACAGGGAGCAGGAAGAAGGCCATGTCAAAAGGCACAGTACTGGTACTCGAGGACAGCCGCGTTCAGGCCCAACTCATTTCGAAAATGGTCGCCGGCCTCGGCTGGTCCA
>CAYULN010000337.1:0-6006 GCA_964445605.1 uncultured Caulobacteraceae bacterium
CCAAGTCGATCCTGCTCGACGGCCGCAAAGCCAATATCATCGCCTCGCAGATCGATGTCGGCAACGCGGTGAGCGACATGTCGGACTACATGTCGTCCGGCGCGCTCCAGGCTGACGGCGAATATCGCCCCGAACCGCGCGTCGACGTGGCGCACATCGCCAACATGGTGGTCTATGTCGCCGGCCTGCCCCCCGAAGCCAATGTGCCGTTCGTCACGGTGATGGCCACGCATATGCCATTTTACGGGCGGGGGTGAGTTAGCTTTTATCTGTTGAGTTTGCGGGCCTATTCAACGGCTCTTGAATTTGAGGGTAATTTTTCAAAATTTGACTACTGACCTCACCGAGAGTCGAGCCATCGAGAGAAAATCCGTTTTCATCCTTTGCAGCGACCATTTTGGGTTCTGCATCAGAGTTGTCAAAC
Source organism: uncultured Caulobacteraceae bacterium (assembly GCA_964445605.1). Taxonomy (GTDB): domain Bacteria; phylum Pseudomonadota; class Alphaproteobacteria; order Caulobacterales; family Caulobacteraceae; genus Asticcacaulis. Next base: position 425 of record CAYULN010000337.1, read on the forward strand.
ACATAGGCTGTATGAGCTTCATTGAAAAACCAGCTCAGTTGCTCAAATGATTTTTGACGACGCTCTCGAATTTTATCTTCAGGGACATCATGCCCGCCGCGTTTGACTCTAAGTTTCACGCGTTCGAGGTTCATTTCGACACTACGAAGGTAGACAAAGATCAAATTGACCTGAAAACCGTGCGCCTTGGCCGTAGTCACCAGCTTCCGGTACTTATTGCTCGACAAAACCGTCTCAACGCCGACCGTTTGGTAGGCGGCAATGGACTTGTAAAGCCATTCCTCTATTCGGATGACCGACTGGAGATTAGCCTCCATTAACGGCAGGTCTTCGTTTTCTGCGATACGTTTGGCCAAAAGATCGGGATTGATGATCCAGACCGAATCCTTAGGTGATTCAACAGCCAGCATGCCGTAGGCGGAACTTTTGCCAGAGCCGTTTGGGCCCGCGATGATCCATAATTTGGGTTTGACGAGGACGGGCGCCGTCACGCCTACTTACCCGAACGCGATCCGAAGAGCTTCAGATTTTCCTCACGGGCTTTTTCGACGCTCTTTTTAAAGGCATACAGCAAATCACCGCCCAGATCCGGGCTGTTGCTGCTGACCGTATAGATGCGGCTCTTCTCGCCGTTATCGTTGATAATCGTCTTGACGCCGACCGTCTTGGGGCGGGCGCCGGCTTTACGGGCTTTGACGATTTCGACCTTGCCAGTCATCTGTTACCTCACAATGCCCGCATAATATAAGGCGTTCCTTGCCAAAGGGCAAATCACAGCGGCGCGCACACCTTTTCCAGCCACGCTTTGACTTCGCTGGAAACGCGCGGGCCGATCAGTTCCAGAACCTTGGAATGATAGCGGTCCATATAGGCGCGTTCGGCCTGGGTCAGCATCGCCACCTTGATCAGGTCGCGGTCGATCGGCGCCCAGGTCAGGTTCTGGAACCCGTGCATGGCGCGTTCGCCTTCATTGGGGATGGTCGCCTCGGTGACATATTGCAGGTTCTCGATACGGATGCCGAAATCGCCTTCCTTGTAGAAGCCGGGTTCGTTCGACACGATCATGCCGGTCTGCAGCGGATAGCGGTTGAGCGCCTTGGAGATGCGCTGCGGCCCTTCGTGGACGCCGAGATAGACGCCGACGCCGTGGCCGGTGCCGTGATCGTAGTCGAAGCCGTCGGCCCACAGATATTGCCGCGCCAGCACGTCGAGGTGCGTCCCCGTCGTGCCCGCCGGGAACTTCACTGTGGCCAGGGCGATATGGCCCTTGAGCACCAGGGTGAACATGCGGCGATGTTCCGCGGTCGGCGTGCCGATGGCCACGGTGCGCGTCACGTCCGTGGTGCCGTCGACGAATTGCGCGCCGGAATCGACCAGCAGCAGATTGCCCTTCTGGATGGGGATATTGCTGTTGGTGTTGACGCGATAGTGGGGCAGGGCGCCGTGCGGCCCGAAGCCGGAAATGGTGTCGAAGCTCAGGTCCTTGAGGCCACCCGCGGCCGCGCGCAACGACTCGAGCTTCTGCGCCACCTCGATCTCGGACGGCAGGCTCTGTTGCGCTTCCGTCGCCAGCCAGTGCAGGAAGGTGGTCAGGATGGCGCCGTCGCGGATATGCGCTTCCGTCGTGCCGGCGATTTCCGTCGCGTTCTTGCAGGCGCGCGGCAGCAAGCACGGATCGTCGGCGGTGACCAGGCGCGCCCCGGCCGCCGTGACCGCCTCCAGCCAGAAGGCCGACGATTGCTGCGGATCGATCAGCACCGCCTGGCCGTTCAGGGTTTTCAGGCTGGCGACGATCTCGTCCGGCGCCTTGACGCTGACGCTGTTGCCCAGCCATTCCAGAAGCCCGTCGGAAATCTTGGCCGGTTCGATGAACAGTTCGGCTGAACCGTCGGCTTTCAGGATCGCCTGGCCGAGCGGCAGGGGCGAACGGATGACGTCGCCGCCACGGATATTGAACAGCCAGGCCAGGGACGACGGCGCGGTGATCAGCGCCGCCGCGATGCCGTTGCTGGCGAAGCTGCGCGCGATCTGGGCCCGTTTGTCGGCGCTGGCCGAACCGGCGAATTCCAGCGGCTGCGGTACGATTTGCGCGCACGGCTGGGCGGGACGCGCCGTCCCCCAGGCGGCGTCGAGCGGGTTGGGACCGACCGCCTTCAAGGTTACGTTGACGGCTTGCGCGGCGACCAAAAGCTTGGCCAAAGCATCGGGCGTCACTAGGCGCGGGTCGTAACCGATGACCGCGCCCTTTGGGGTGGCGCGCAGTTCATCACTCAGCGCATTAGCGTGGAAATCCTTGACCTCGAACACCGACGGATCGGTCTGTTCGCGCGATTGCAGGGTATAGCGGCCGTCGGCGAACAGGATCGCCTTGTCGGTGAGGATCAGCGCCGCCCCGGCCGAACCGGTAAAGCCCGACACCCAGGCCAGCCGCTCATTGGCGTCGGGCAGGTATTCGTTCTGGTGCTCGTCCTCATGCGGCACGATAAAGCCGTCCAGCCCCTGCGCCCGCATCTGCGCGCGCAAGGCGGCAACGTTGGTCACGCCCTGGGCGGGCGTCGTGGTGACATCATAGGTCTGAAAAACGGGATGAGCGGAATCGGCGGTCATGGCGGACCTCATTACGGACGGCGGTACGCCTTAAACATATAGCCGTCCGGGCCGTGATTCCTAGACTTTCTTCATGACTAAAGTGCACCAGGCGTCACGATGGATGCGGCGCACCACACGGAAGCCATGGCTCAGGTAAGCCGCCCGGACAAACCGTTCCTGGGTACGCAGCAATCCCGACAGGATCACCAGCCCGCCCGGCTTTAAGGCGCCGCGGATCGAATGCGACAGGCTGACCAGCGGCCGGGCCAGGATATTGGCGAACACCAGGTCGTAGGGCGCGTCCTTGCGCACCGCCTTATGCTCCAGGCCCGCCGCATGGACGAAGCGCGCCTGGGCGCTGTTCAGCTTGGCGTTTTCGTTGGAAATGCGCACGCTGATCGGGTCGATGTCGGTGCCGACGGCGACGCGCGTGCCGGTTTTGGCGGCGGCGATGGCCAGCACGCCGGTGCCGGCGCCGACATCCAACACGCGCTTAAAGCCGCGCACCTTGATTAGGTCGCTATAGGCCAGCAGGCAGCCGACCGTCGTGCCGTGGTGGCCGGTGCCGAACGCCGCGCCCGCTTCGATGCGCAGGTTCACGGTGCTTGACGGAGCCTTCCCGCGATCGTGAATTCCGTAAACGAAGAAACGTCCGGCGCGCACCGGCGGCAGGCCGGACAGCGCCATCGCCAGCCAGTCGGCATCGGCCAGCACTTCGGCGCCGACCTTCAGGCCGCTGAAACCCTTCAAAACCTCTTGAATTCGCTGATCTTCTTCCTCGGTCGTCGGGAAGGCGTCGATCCGCCAGACATCGTGGTCCTCGTCCTCTTCGAGGATAGAATAGGTGGTGCTTTCGAGAAACACATCGTCGTCTATCGCAGATGCGGCAGACTCGGCCACTTGGCGCGGGCCGCGCGCTATGATTTGTTGAGGATTATAGGTCATGCTGCTTTGCGGTAACGTTGATTCATCGCCGGAACTCGGGTAGTTTTCTCTTTTTTGGCGTGCGAATCTATTCGATCAGGCACTTAAGGACGGACGATGGCGAGAGCTACCACAAAATCGAATTCGGGCGATAGCCCCATTCCCGCCGACGCGGGCGTAAAAAAGACTCTGGCCCGCAAGGCCGCCGCGACGGTGAAAGCCGCGGAAAAGGCGCCGAAGGCCGCCGCCAAGACGGTGAAAACCGTGGCCAAGAAGGTCAAGGCCGAGGTCAAGCCGCTGGTCAACGACGTCAAGCAGCCGGTGCTGGCCGAAACGCCCAAGCCCGTCAAGAAGAAGAAACCGGCCGCCCCGCAAGCCAAGGCTAAGGTGTCCGCCCCCAAGGCCGCCGTCAAGGCGACCGTCGCCAAGGTAGCCGACAAGATTGACGATTTGAAGACAGCCGCCGAACCGGTGATCAAGGATCTCGGTCAGAAGGCTGAAGCCGCCGTTGAGGTCGCCCGGGACAAGATCGACGACGCGGTCGAGGCCGCCAAGCCGGTCGTCGCCGACATGGTGAAGAAGGCCGACAACTTCACCTCGGACGTCGCCGACAAGGCGCACGAAATCACCGGCAAGGCCAAGGAAGCCACCAAGAAGAAGCCGGGTTTCTGGGCGCGTCTGTTCGGCGCGAAGTAAGCCGGAATTCACGAAACGTGGAAATGAAAACGCGGCCTCCGGGCCGCGTTTTTTATAGCCCCGCCATATGCCAGAAGGTGACGATCCACAGCGCCATCAGGCTGAACACCGCCGCGCTGAACAGGCTCAGCCGCAGCGTCACCCGATTGAGCGTCAGGTGCACCACGCTGTGCACCGTCCGGAACAGCACGAACGCCCAGGCGAGGCCCAGCTCCAGCGGCGTCAGCGAATCGTTGATGAACAGGATCAGCCCGACCACGTAGAACAGCACCGGCAGTTCCAGCAGGTTCATGTAGTTACGGTTATACAGCTTGGTGCGGTCCGGTACCCGCTCCGATTCGCCGTACTGGAAGTCCTGCACCGACACGCGGCCGGCGCTGACGTCGCCGACGCGGAACATCGGAATCAGCGACAGGATGACGAAGGTTAGACCCGCCATGGCCGCCATCGGCCACAGGATCAGGTGATGATCCATTAGATTGAAACTGCTCACGCCGCCGGCCCCCGATGCTGCCTGGTTCTGGCTGACAAGATTGCCACGATCGCGGCGAAACTTCCAGTCATGCAGCAGCGCGGTTGTTTTTTGCCCAATCGTTTTTTGCTATGCGAAGGCCACCTCAACGAGTGACGCCATGCTCAAACCGCTGATTCGCCTGTTCGAAAGCTTTGTCCAGCCGTTCAAACCTTACGAGGAACGGACGCCGCCGGCCACCGTCGGCGGCTTTTACTGGCATTATTTCACCCGTGTATGGCCGGTCTTCGTCGCCCTGATGCTGGCGGCGGCGATTTTGTCGGTGGTCGAGGTCCAGGTTTTCCAGTTCCTGTCGATGATCGTCGACCTGCTGGCCAAATCGAAACCGGAAACGTTATGGCACGACCACTGGCGCGCCCTGGTCTACATGCTGGTCGTCGCCGGCGTGGCGCGGCCGGTGTTCAATCTCGTCCACGACCTGCTGGTCCGCCAGACCGTCTATCCGTTCTACACCCTGATGCGCTGGCGTCATCACCGCTATGTGCTGCGCCAATCCCTGAGCTTCTTCAACAATGACTTCGCCGGCCGGGTGGCGTCGAAGGTCATGGAAACCGGCGGGTCGCTGGCCAACACCCTGGTGACCGTGTTCGACAGCCTGTGGTCGGTCGCCATCAACTTCACCCTGACCCTGTGGCTGTTCGCCCATGCCAGCCTGTATTTCTTCGCGCCGATGCTGGTCTGGCTGCTCGGCTACGTGCTGATGATCGTCCATGTCGTGCCGCAGATTCTCAAGCGCTCCAAGATCGGCGCCGAGGCGCGCTCGACCGTGCTTGGCCGCATGGTCGACAGCTATTCCAATATCCAGACCGTCAAGCTGTTCTCCGATCCGGCGCGCGAGGAA
>CAYULN010000338.1:0-3466 GCA_964445605.1 uncultured Caulobacteraceae bacterium
GGCAGCCTTGAACTTGGCGGCGTATTCGGCGTCGAACAGTTCCTGGAACAAATCCTTGAAGCGGCCGTCATAGGCCTTCAGAATGGTGTTCTTGGTCGACAGATAGACCGGATAGTTGCGCGACAGGCCATATTCGAACGAAGCGCGGGCAAAATCACGGATCGAATCGTCGAGGTTGTACATGCCCATGGCGACGCCCGAACCCGGCGATTTGAACACTTCGTGCTCGATGACCGTGCCGTCGTCGCCGACGAACTTGATCGACAGCACGCCCTTGCCCGGCATCAGGAAGTCGGTGGCCTTGTACTGGTCGCCGAAGGCGTGGCGGCCGATGATAATCGGCTGAGTCCAGCCCGGCACCAGGCGCGGCACGTTCTTGCAGATGATCGGCTCGCGGAACACGACGCCGCCCAGGATGTTGCGGATGGTGCCGTTGGGCGACTTCCACATCTTCTTGAGATTGAATTCCTTCACGCGGGCTTCGTCCGGCGTGATGGTGGCGCACTTGACGCCGACGCCATACTTCTTGATGGCCTCGGCGGCGTCCACGGTGACCTGGTCGTCGGTGGCGTCGCGGTGTTCCATGCCGAGATCGTAGTACTTCAGGTCGATGTCGAGGTACGGATGGATCAGCTTGTCCTTGATCAGCTGCCAGATGATGCGGGTCATTTCGTCGCCGTCGAGATCGACGACCGGGTTTGCCACCTTGATTTTGGCCATGGGAATTTCCTCAAATAGGAGCCTGTGCTGGCGACAAGGCACACAGGACCAGAGCCGCCGCAAACGGAAGCCCTATAGACGAATTGCCGACGGGCGCAAAACGGTAAATTGGATTACCGTTTTGACCTGGCCGGGCGGCTGGGGGTATGGCTTGATCGAAGCCAGCCAGGGCGGGATTGCAAGAGGGGAAAACGATGGCGGAGAAACCTTCCGATTTCAGAAGGCCGTTCATTCTGACGCGACTGCTTCAGGCGACACTGGCTTTGCAGGTTATCGCGACGGCCGCCGTCGCCTTCGTTATCGCACATACCATTGAGACGTCGAGCAACCTTATCATACCGCCCGGAATTTTCGAGGTCTACGATCTACTCCGGCGCTCCGTCGGCATCTGGCCGTTGTTCAACGGGATCCTGAGCCTGTTCTGGATTTATCGCGTCAATAAAAATACCCGCGCCATCTCCGCGCAGGCACTTCAGTTCACGCCCGGTTGGGCAGTGGGCTGGTTCTTCATTCCGATCGCCAATCTGGTCCAGCCCTACTTGATCGTCTCGGAGCTTTACAACGCCAACCAGCAATCGGCCGATTGGAAGGCGCTGAAGCGTCCGTGGATCGTCGGCCTGTGGTGGCTGATGACGATCTGCGCCAATATCCTGGGCGGTATTGTCAGTGTAATAGCAAAGGATGCGTCCGCGCAGCCCATGGAACTGTATTTCGCCTTCTCGGTGGCGATGATTACGCATCAGGTCCTTGCGCTGATTATCTTTTCGCGCATCGGCAACTGGCAACTGGCGCAAAGACCCGGCGCCGCCGAAGCCGTTTTCTGACCTCGTCTTCCGTCTTGCCTTTCTGGGTGCGCGGGGCGGTCTAGTGCAGCCGGAATTCGCCGTCGAGCGTCCGCCATTCGTTCGGTCCGATCAGGCGGCGATGGACATAGCGGACGCTGTGCAGCGGCCCGTCGAGGTGGCCTTCCCAGAAATCGAGGAACTTGCGCATCTCCGGAAAATCGGGGGCCAGGTCGTAGTCCTGCCAGACAAAGGTCTGCAGGACGGCCTGGAAATCCGGCATGCGGTAGAGAATGTGGGCGGTGGTCAGGCCGTAGCCTTGCAACTGACGTTCGAATTCGGGTGAAATACGCATATAGACCCCTTACAATGCGGCCCAAGAACACGGGCTGTCATAAAGGTGACACAAATTTGCGTAATTTCAATATAAATCAGTAGGTTAGCAGCAGGCTGTGCCGAGTGCTGCTAAAGCCTCATGCCCAAAAGTGCCTGACTGATACGCGTGCACTTTTGGGATAAACATGAGGCATGATCAAAAGTCGCCGTCGAGCAGATCGCCCAGCCGGTCGAGCCCGGCCTCCAACGGCGAACGGCGAGTTTTTACCCAGGCGTCCAAAGCCGCGAACCCCGCTGGATTCAGCTGGCATGAGCGCACCCGCCCGACCTTCTGCGTCTTGACCAGGCCAGCGGCTTCCAGGATCGTCAAATGCTGGCCGACCGCCGTCAGGCTCATGTCGTAAGGCGCGGCCAGGGCCGACACCGACAAGGCGGTGCCGGTCAGCCGCTCGACCATGTCGCGCCGTGTCGGATCTCCAAGGGCATGGAAAATGCGCGCAATCTCAGGCGTCAAGGACCTGCCCCAGACTCGCCAGCAATTCGCGCCAGCCATTTTCGCGCATCTCCGGGCCGTCGGCCCCTTCGAAGAAGGCGCCGTTATGAACGACGGTCAGCCGTGTGCCGTCGCCGTCTCGTTCGAATTCAAAAGTCGCCAGCGAGCCGGAAAACGGCGTGCCGTCGCGCATCATGTTCGAGCCCATGACGATCCGGCTGTCCGGCACGATGTCGAGGTAAAGCGCCTGGCTGGAAATGACGACGCCGGCAATCGGCGTGTCCGGTCCCATTACCCAGCTCGCCGTCTCGATCCCGCCGAGCCGGAAATCGCTCTGGTAATCACCGCCGGGCTTGAACCAGCGCATTTTGACGGCCGGATCGGCGAAGGCGGCGAACACCCTAGCGATCGGGTGGGGGTAGGTCTTTTCGAGGGTGAAGGTGGCATGGACGACAGGCATTGGGTTCTCCTTTGCAATAGTGAAGTTTAAACTTGACTAACTTGGTGGGCAAAAATAGTCAAGCTAAAACTTCACTATTGGTGAAGCCCGGGGAATTTGCTAAAAGAGCGCACGGGTGGGGGAAGCATGAACGTCAGACTGATTCTGGAATGGAGCGGCGTAGCCCTCTTATTTCTCGCCAATCTCGTCATCGTCTTGCGCTGCAATAATCTTTATATGCAGATGTGGTTGGACAGCGACGACGCGAATGCCTGCCGCCTGCCATGGCGGCACAGGTCGCAAGAGGTGAAACGACAGTTCCTGCAACGCCACCCCGATAGCCCGATTCCTCGGCAACTTCGGAAGCTTGAGTGGTGGCCTCTCCTGTTGTTTGTCGCCATGATGATTCTGTTTTTTCACGCTTCGAAGGGATGATGTTTTCTTATCGGCGCGGTTGGGGCTATAAGCCGCGCTCATGAAAGACAAGCGTTTAGCTCCGCCGCCCGATCCCGATCTCACCCTGCCGTGCGTCATCCTCGACAAGCCGCAACTGGCCGAAAACATCGGCGCCGTAGCCCGCGTCATGGCCAATTTCGGCCTGACCGAACTGCGCATCGTCAATCCGCGCGACGGCTGGCCGCAGGAAAAGGCCTGGGCCATGTCGTCCGGCGCCAACTGGCCGCTCGATGAAGCGAA
>CAYULN010000339.1:0-3076 GCA_964445605.1 uncultured Caulobacteraceae bacterium
GGCCTTGAGATCGGTGGCCGGCATTACCGGCGGCACGGCCGGTTTGATGGCGTGCGCGATGTCCGGCGCGAACGCCGCTTCGTTCAGGGTTTCCGTCGCCGCTTTGCCGACGCGCTCGCCGAAGGCGGCGGCTTCGAGCAGGCTGTTCGACGCCAGACGGTTGGCGCCGTGCACGCCGGTCGAAGCGCATTCGCCGGCGGCGTAAAGCCCCTTCAATGACGTACGGCCGAAGATGTCGGTGCGGATGCCGCCCATGTGGTAGTGCGCGGCGGGAGCCACCGGCATCGGTTCGACGCGCGGATCGACGCCTTGCGCCATGCACGAGGCGAACACGGTCGGGAACTCGTCGGCGAAGTGCGCGCCGATGGCCTCGGTGGCGTCAAGGAATGCGCCGCGGCCCGAGACGTTGGCCTTGTGCACGGCGCGGGCCACCACGTCGCGCGGCGCCAGTTCGCCGTCCGGGTGGTCTTCGAGCACGAAACGCTTGCCTTCGCGGTCGACCAGGATCGCGCCTTCGCCGCGCAGGGCTTCGGTGGCCAATGGGGCGGGGTCGAGGCCGAAATCGAGCGCCGTCGGGTGGAACTGCACGAACTCCGGATCGGCGATTTCGGCGCCGGCTACGGCGGCCATCGCCATGCCTTCGCCGCGCAGATTGGCCGGGTTGGTGGTGACGGCGTAGAGCCCGCCCAAACCACCGCTGGCCAGGATGACGACCGGCGCATAGACCTCGACGCGCTTGCCCTTGTGCTCGACCAAGGCGCCGATAACCGTGTCGGCGTCGGACTTGATCAGACCGAGCGCGAACGCCTGTTCCCAGATCTCGATATGCGGGGCGGTCAACGCCGCGTTGACCACGGTTTCCAGAATCGCCTTGCCAGCCAGGTCGCCGCCGACGCGGGCGACGCGCGCCAGACCGTGGGCGGCTTCGCGGTTGAGCACGAACGCGCCGTCGGCGGTGTGGTCGAACGGCGCGCCCATGGCGTTGAGCTTGCGCACCACCGCCGGGCCCATCTCGGTCAGGGTCTTGGCCGCCAGTTCGTCGACGATGCCGGCGCCCGCCGCCACCGTGTCCATGGCGTGATATTTCGGTGAATCCTCCGGCGATAGCGCCGCCGCGATCCCGCCCTGCGCCCAGGCCGACGAACAGGCCACGCCCAGCGCTACCGGCGCCAGGACCAGCGTCTTATGCGGCGCGGCATTGAGGGCGACCGACAAGCCGGCCAGCCCCGCGCCGATCACCAGCGGGCCTTTATGGATAAGGGTTTCAATGGCCATCGTGGCCTCCTCAACTCAACTGAGCATTTCGACATCGACGTGGTGGCGCGCCTTGACCATGTCGTAGCGCGCCGGCTTGTCCGGCTTGGGCATATCGATCATCCGCTGCACCGCCAGTCGGGCGCGCGGGATGATCAAGGGATCGACCGTCACTTCGAACTGCCGCAAACGCAGCGAGTCATAGATGCCTTGCAGGGTGATGCGCTTCATGTGCGGGCACAGGTTGCACGGCCGCAGGAACTCGACGCCCGGCGCGTCGGACGTGACATTGTCCGACATCGAGCATTCGGTGATAAGCACCACCTGCTTCGGCTTGTTCTTCGTCACGTAGTCGCTCATCGCCGTGGTCGAGCCGGTGAAATCGGCGGCCGCGATGACGTCGGGCGGGCATTCCGGGTGGGCCAGTACGACCGCGCCCGGATGGGCGGCGCGTACTTCGGCGATATCGGAAGCGTCGAAACGTTCGTGCACCTCGCAGGCGCCGGCCCAGGCGATGATCTTGATGTCGGTCTGGCGCGCCACATTCTTGGCCAGGAACTGGTCGGGGATCAGGATGACACGATCGGTGCCCCATTCCTTCGCCGCCCATTCGACCACCTGCACGGCATTTGCCGACGTGCAGCAGATGTCGGTTTCGGCCTTCACGTCGGCCGTGGTGTTGACATAGGTGACGACCGGCACGCCGGGGTAACGCTGCTTGATCAGGCGCACATCGGCGCCGGTGATCGACGAGGCCAGCGAACAGCCGGCGCGCAGGTCGGGGATCAGCACGGTCTTGCTTGGCGCCAGAATCTTCGAGGTTTCAGCCATGAAGTGCACGCCGCCCTGGACGATGATGTCCGCGTCACAGGCGGCCGCTTCGCGGGCCAGGCCCAGACTGTCGCCGACATAGTCGCCGACGCCGTGGAAGATGTCGGGCGTCATGTAATTGTGCGCCAGGACGACGGCGTTCATCTCGGCCTTGAGGCGGTTGATGGCGGCGATCAGCGGCGCTTGCAGCTGCCATTCCAGTGGCGACACCTTGTCTTTCAGCCGGGCATAGATGGCGCCGGTTTCCGCTTCGACTTCGGGCGTAAAGGCCAGTATCTGAGCTGTATCGGCCATGGTTCCCTCCCAGAACGACTTATGCTCACTTTCAGCATAAGATGGTCATAACATAGCCGCTTGCGTTTTCAATGCAATATGGAAGGTCATAAAAACGTCATCACGAATTATGACAGAGTGGAGATTTGCGGTGACCGGATGCGGGTCAAAAAGCGGAAATATCTCACGAACCCCCTTGAATCCTTATGAGGCGAAGTCGTAAGGGGAGGGCGTCTTAAAAGGAGAGCAGACCATGAGCAAATCCGGTGTCGACAACAGCAAGACCGTGGCCCACGAACTGTCGAAGGTTCTGGCCGATAGCTTCACGGTCTATCAGAAGACCCACGGCTATCATTGGAATGTGCGTGGGCCGAACTTCCGCGGTTTGCATCTGCTGCTTGAGGAGCAATATAACGAGATATGGACGTCGATTGACGAGATTGCCGAACGCATCCGCGCCCTGGACGAGTTTGCGCCGATGGGCCATGGCGCCCTGGGTAACCTGACGTCGATCAAGGATGGTGATCCCACTTTGTCGGCGCCCGAGATGCTTAAGGATCTGGTCGCCAGCCATGAGACCGCCATCGCCACCTTGAAGAAGGCTGCTGACGTGGCTGACGAGGCGGGTGACATATCGACCAACGACCTGTGCACGCAACGGCTCTCGGCGCATGAGAAGCACCGGTGGATGCTGAAGGCGTCGCTGTCGAACTAACGG
>CAYULN010000340.1:0-4166 GCA_964445605.1 uncultured Caulobacteraceae bacterium
CCATGGAAGAAAAGCTGCGCTTCGCCATCCGCGAAGGCGGCCGTACTGTCGGCGCCGGCGTCGTCGCCAAGATCATCGAGTAACCAGGGTCCGAAGGACCCTGGACCCGGAAGTTCGGACACTGTCAGGCCAGGTGGCAACATCGGACCTGACGCAAGAACCAAGGGAAAGATGAGACAAGCAAACCCTCCGGTGAAAACCGGAGGGTTTTTTGTTATGGTCGCCGAGACATCATCGTGAGGCCGACCCATGCCGTTTCGCCAGCTCCCGGTCCCGACGCTCGGCCGCAGCCTGAGCAATATCATGGCCAGCCTGTCCTCCGCCGAGTCCGAAAGCCACGAGCGAGGTCTCGACTTGTTTCGCCGCTTGGGTGGTAATTGCCTGCATGTCCATGGCGAAGGCGGCGAGACCCATAGTCGCATCGCTCTCGGCCGTTGGCTGAGAAAATACGATCTGCGCGCCGAAATGTTCGTCTGTACGCAGGTTTGCCATGACGGTTGGGATCCCATGACGAAAAGGACCATTGACCGTTTCACGGCAGATGCCTTGTACGAGGACATCGACGCCGACCTGGAACTGCTCGAAACGGACTATCTCGATCTCGTCTACGCCGCCAACGCCAAGGACACCGGAATTGCCGCTTTCGTCGACGCCATGGCGAAAGAGATACAGTGCGGGCGGGTCCGAGCCTACGGCGTCCGGAACTGGACGGAAGCCCAGCTCCGCCAGGCCACGGACCATGCCCGGCGTATCGGTGCCCCCGGCCCGGCGGTTGTGGTCACGACCGAATTGGCCCTGCCCATGGCTGCCCAGCCGTTGTGGCCCGACGATATCCCCTTCGCACAGATCGAGGATGCTGTGCGCGACCTGGGCCTAGCGGTCTTCGCCCATGCCGACGCCTACAATCAGGGACCCGGGTTATTTGACGATCAGCCTGTTCCACCGCGATGGGCACGTCGCTGGGACCGGCAGACCAATGCTTCTCTGGTGCGCGGCCTGACGGAAATAGCCTCTGAGAAAAAAACAACGCCACAGGAACTCATTTTGGCCTGGCTGCTTAACCGGCCGTTTCCCAGTTTGGCTGTAGTCAGTCTTCCTGAACTTCTCGCTGCGCCTGAGATTTTCACGTTGGCCGCCGTCATGCCCTTTGATTCGGCCGCCCTTGCCCGCCTGCGGGGCAAGTGATAGGTTATCCACAGGTGCTGATTTAAAGGGGTGTCATGGGGCGCGTATTGGCCATTTTCCGCGTTGTTTCTGTTGCCGTCGCTTGCATGGCTATGAGCGGATGCACTTCGATGGATTTGAAAGGCGCGGCCCTGACCGAGCCGGAGGTCGCCGCCAAGCTCGGCGTCATGGCGGATGTCGGCGCGGTGAAGCGCGGCGACAACCTCTACGACGTGGTTTATCTCGGCAAAGCGTCGGACTCGACTGAATATATGCGCGACATTACGCTCTATCAGTCGGCAGAGTTGTGCCAGGCCAATGGCTTCAAGTATTTCAAGGCCAGCGACACACAAACCTACGCCAACCACACGACGCCCGACCAAGCCAATGGCGAAACGCCGAAAGTGACGCTTCAGGTGTCGTGCCTATTGGCGATGAATGATGCGCCCGTTGCCTATGGTGTCGACACAGTCATCAACCGCGTACGCACCAGCTACAATCTGAAATACTGAAATAGACCGCAAAAAATTTAGCCGTATGCGGCTGTCAGTTCATGGTCACGGCTTGCATCCTGGTCCATAAGACATGGTGTCGGAGGCCTTCGCCATGATCCTGATCGGTCAGTATGACTCGCCCTTTGTTCGCCGCGTCGCCATCGCGATGACGCTTTACGCCATGCCGTATGAGCACCGCCCGTGGTCTACCTTCGGTGACAGCGACAAGATCGCGCCCTACAATCCTTTACGCCGCGTCCCGACGCTGGTGCTCGACGACGGGCGGGTGCTGATCGAAAGCGCCTATATACTCGACTGGTTGGACGAACAGAAAGGCGAGGGAGCTTTGATCCCTCGATCAGGCCCCGGAAGGCAGCAGGCGCTTTACCAGATCGGCCTGATCACCGGGTTTGCCGACAAGTGCGTGGCCTTGTTTTACGAAAAGGTCCTGCATCAGGTGACCTCTGATATCTGGAAAGGTCGCCTGGAAACGCAGATTGGCGCTGTGCTCGATCGGTTGGAAGCGGTGCGGGAAGAGGTTAAAACGCTCTGGTTCGGCGGTGAGGGCCTCGGTCATGTCGACATCGCCCTCGGCTGCGCCGTGCGGCATGCGCGCGAAGCGCACGGTGACGCTATCGATTGGCCGAAATGGCCGGCGCTGATTGAACACAGCGAGGCGTGCGAGGCCTTGCCGGTGTTTGAGGCGATCTCTCAGCCGTTCATCGGTCCCTCCGGTCGGTAACCGGTTGATAACCCTATATTTTAGGCGAGCGGCAACTCTATTGGTTTATCCTCCCCTTACAGGGAGCTGCCATGAGCCGTATCGATATTCTCCGTCCCGACCAGTTGACACGCGTCGACGAGATGCAGTGGGCCAAGTTCCTTGACCAGCGCCCGGACCTGCGCGGCCCCTATTTCGATATCCGCTATGTGCGGGCGATCGCCGCGGCGGTGCCGCACGCTGGTGTGGCGCGCATCTTCGACAATGAACGCGTCGTCGCTTATTTTCCTTATCAGATCCGCTCGGGCGTGCTGCAGCCCATGGGCGCGCCGCTCAGCGACTATCATGGCCTGATCAGCGCTTCGGACGCGACCATCGATTTTGACGAACTGCTCAAGGCCACCGGCGCCAAGCGCCTGGAATTCCAGGGCTGGGTCGGGCCGCAAAGCCCGCGTGCCAATGGCGTGGCGTTGAAACGCCGCATCGCCGATACCTCGGCGGGTTTCGACGCCTGGTGGCAGATGCAGGATGCCCTCCACCACAAGTTCTTCAAGAATATTAGCCGATGCCGCCGCAATGTCGAAAAGGACTTCGGCGGCTTTGCTTTTACCTGGGAGCGGGTGACGCCCGACCTGGCCGACTGGGTGCTGAGCCGCAAGCGCGAGCAGTACCGCAAGACTGGTATGCATGACGTTTTCGGCTGTGGCTGGACGCGGACCGTGCTCGATCATTTGGCCATCGGCACCGACGACGGTTTCGGGCTGTATGCCGGCGTATTTCGGCACGAAGGGCGCGTCGTCGCCGCCGAAATCTGTCTGGCGGGCCCGAACGAGGTGCACCTGTGGTTCCCGGCCTATGATCCGTCCTACTACCGTTATACCATCGGCATCCTGCTGGCGGTGGCGATCATCGAATATGGCGCGAAGGCAGGCATCAAGCGCTTCGATTTCGGCACTGGCGGCGAGGACTACAAAGCGCCCCTGACCATAGACGGCGGCACTTGTCATGATGGCGAGCTCGATCTGAAAGTGCCGCGTGTCAGCGTGGTGCTTGACCGCCTGGCGAAGAGCCTGCCGGCGGCGCGTACCCGTATTGAAGCCATGCGCCTTAGCCTACGCCGGCGGGTGAAACTGATCCGCGCCACGGAGATCGATCCGAAGGGCTGGCGGCGGGCCTTCCTGGCGCTGGCGCACCGGGCCTTCGTTCGCGGCGGTAGCGACATGCGGCCGTTGGGTATGATGGCGCGGGCGGGGCTATTGTTCCTGCCGTTCCTGCGTCACGATTAACCGGCCCAGGGCTGGATTGTGGTGGTGACGGGTTCGCCGCGTGCCACGGCTTCCTCGATACTTAAAGACAGGTACTGGTCCTGTGCGCCTTCGGCGAACGGGTAGGGGGCTTGGCCGCCTTGGCTGTACTCGGCCATTTTCTGCATCAGGACCGCCCCGGCGATGTCGTCGTCGCCCATGGCCACGCCCGGATAGGGGTTCTGATAGAGCCAGGTTTCTCCGGCCATGTAGCCGCGATGGTAATAGGTCTCTGGGTTGCCTTCCTGGCCGGTGTCGACGCGTTTCAGGTCGAGGCGCACGGAAGTGCGGAAGTCCTGCATGTAACGCAGTTCGGCGTTGTTCAGCTCGCCGCGTTCGCCGCGCAGCACGATCCGGCTGGCGCGAATCCAGGAGCGGACCTGGCCGAAGCTGAATTCATAGACGCCGAGCTTCCCCGGAAAATCGAAATAGGCGAAGATCTGTCGTTCCTCGTCGACAGCCGGTTCGGTCGGCGGACCGGCG
>CAYULN010000341.1:0-3465 GCA_964445605.1 uncultured Caulobacteraceae bacterium
CAGGATGGCGTGGCCGGTGCGGTCGGCGGCGGCGCAGGTGCGCTGCACCGGGCCTTCGCCGAAGTTGCGCGTCATGCCGCCGAACGGGCGCTGGTAGATCTTGCCGTCGTCGGTGCGCGAGAACGGCACGCCCCAGTGTTCGAGCTCATAGACGGCCTGCGGCGCGTTACGGACCAGGTATTCGATGGCGTCCTGGTCGCCCAGCCAGTCCGACCCCTTGACGGTGTCGTACATGTGCCATTGCCACTTGTCCTCGCCCATATTGCCGAGCGACGCCGCGACGCCACCTTGCGCGGCGACGGTGTGGCTTCGTGTGGGGAACACCTTGGTGATGCAGGCGGTTTTCAGGCCCGACTGACCGGCACCCAGGGCCGCGCGCAGGCCGGAGCCACCGGCGCCGACCACCACCACGTCGTATTCGTGATTGATGATGTTGTAGGCCATTTACGCCCCCTGATGCACGAGATAGAGCGCGCCCAGACTGGCGATCAGGACCGCGGCACACAGGATGAAGATAAGGAAGGTGAGAAGGCCGCGCAGCCCCGCCGTGGCGATATAGTCGTCGACGATGACCTTCAGGCCCATATACATGTGCCACACCGACAGGAAGATGGTCAGCCCGGCCAGGCCGGCATTGAGCGGCACCCGGACGAAGTCGAGCGCCGCCTGGTAACCGCCGCCGGCGATCTGGTAAGCGCCCAAGGCGCCCCACAGGGTCAGCGGGATCAGGGCCAGCGAGGTAAAGCGTTCGGCCAGCCATTCGCCGGCGCCGTGCTTGGCCGATTTCTTCCAGTCCTTCGAGGACCGGCTGACGTCGAGGTCGCTCATAGGGCCACCGATACCTTTCCGCACAGGAACAAACAGGCCCAGAAGGCGACGGTCAGGACCACACCGAGCAGCAGCGTCCAGGTCGCCAGGGCGTCGGCCGACTTCGGCTTGAAGCTCAGGCCCAGGTCCCAGATCAGGTGGCGCAGACCGCCGGTCAGGTGGACGAAGCCGGCCAGCGACAGGCCGAACCAGACCAGCAGGCCGAGCGGCGAGGCGGCGTAGGTCAGGAAGACCGTATAGGTTTCGCGACCGAGCGCCAGGCAAACCAGCCAGACGGCGACCAGGATCATGCCGGCGACGGCGGCGGAGCCGGTAACGCGATGCATGATCGAGCTGAACATGGTGATATGCCAGCGCCATACCTGCAGGTGCGGGGACAGCGGGCGGCGGGGACTTTCGGAACTGGGCATTTTCGACATCTTCCGGTCTGCAACGGACCTGTGAACTGCACGACAAGCTGTAAATTCTGCGTGAACCCGGCGCGAAAAAGGGCCGGATGATGGCGGGACTTTGTAGACGCTGACAATCCGATGTCAATCTTGGTTTGACGACAAACCGGGCTTTTTACAGCGCCTCGCGGGTCCGAAACACGCAGCGGGAGAATTCGGCGGAATGAATTTAGCCTGATGCTAAGGCTGGCCTCCGTTGAACACCTGTCAAAGCTTCGACAAAATCCTGTTGTTGACTGCTGCGGTGAATGAAATCTTAAGAAGCGTCGGCCAAGCTGGCAATGTCTAAGTTCTGGCCGTAACTAGCCCGTTTCGTGCATTTGTTCGCCCGTTCCTTACCCTCAAGAGTGTGACCGCCCGTGCTGCCTGCCCTGATCGTTTCCGCCGCCCTGCTGGCGCAAGATTCCACCGCCACGTCGCCGGCGTCTTCCGGCGCGGCCGTCAGCGTCGACGCCTATCGCCGCGACTATGAAGGCCCGAAGACCGATGCCGAGATGCGCTTCGACACCTCGATCTGGTCGGCCTACAATTCCAAGGAAAACCAGACCGGCGCCCTGGAAGGGTCGTGGGTGGTGGCCGATGGCGCCGGCCGCAAACTGGTCGGCCTGGAGCTGCGCAACGACAACCTGGTCAGCGGCCGCATGGAAGGCGCCTGGCGGTCGATGCTGGCCGGGTTCGGGCTGAACAATTCGGGCTTCGTGTCGGACGTGTCGCTGACCGGCAACAATCTCGAGGTCAACTATTTCCCCGGCAAGTCGCGCTCGCCGACCATCCTGCAGATGCGGCGCGACGGCAATGCCTGGCGCGGCAGCATGCTGGACGCCAATGGCAAGAAGACGACCGTCGTGATGACACGCGTCGCCAGCGGGGATTAGGTTTTTTAACCACGAACCACACGAACAGACACGAACGCCGCTGAGCGGATGGCGCCTTAGGATTTAACCACGAATAAGGCACGGATAGCCGCCTTCGGCGGCCACACGGATATGCGTTCCAAACCTATCGACGCCGAAACGGATCGAAATGAAGCGCTTCGCGCTTCGAAAGTCCAAATTGATCGATTGTCGTTATTTAACACGAAATCCGTGTCGCCGCCGAAGGCGGCTATCCGTGTCATCCGTGGTCAAAAAACCAGCTCGAACGTTCGTGTCTGTTCGTGTGGTTCGTGGTTAAATTAAAATCAGCCCGCCCAGACGAAATCGAAGCCGTGCAGGCGATAGGCCAGCGAGTTCTGCTCGCTGGTGCGGTCCAGGCGGTCGCCTTTCAGGTCCGACAGCCACGGCAAGGCCGGGGCGGCGAGGCCGTACTGGGTCGGCTGCGTCGCATTGGTGACGGTCACGCGGACCAGCTTCACCTGCGGATCGAGATGGGCCGGATCGACGGCCTCGACGGATTTCGGATCGCCCGGGTCGCGGAAGCGCACCATGACCGGCAAAGCGGCGGAAGCCACCGGCTGACGGTTGGCCTCGGCCTGCAACAGATTGCGCACCAAAGCGTCGTGGCCGGCCAATTCCTTGCCGTCCGGAGCCCAGGCGTTCATCAAAATAAAGACCGCACCGTAGCTGCCGAGATCGGCGCGCATCGCCTCGCCGCGCAGGTTGCACGGCCCGTTCGCGTGGGCATTGGCGGCGGGCGAGGTGCAGTTATAACCGTAGACCTGCGACACGGTGACCGGTTTGCCGTTGACCTCGAAGTCGGCGGTCAGCTTGTAATGCGAGACGTCGTCATGGCGGATCAGCGGGTCGAGCAGGAAAAAACCGGCCAGCAACAAGGCTAGGCCCGTGGCAATGACAAGACCGAAATGATGATGCTTGGCGGTGTCGCTCAAACGGGACTCCTTATTATTTGATATTAAGCATATCAGCGTTCTGCCGGATTGCAAAATCGCGGCGCAAACAACGCAGGTCGGGGCGATTTGTTGCAGCGGCGCAGCAGGCTCTTGCAGTTACCGTCTAACGGGATTAGATCGCTGCCGTAATTTGGACTTGTTCAAGTTTTGGGTTCAAGTCCTGGCCGCATTGAAAAAGGGATCCCCATGGCGCGTGCGAAAATTGCTTTGATCGGTGCAGGTATGATCGGGGGCACGCTGGCCCACATCGCCGCCCGCGAGGAACTGGGCGACGTCGTCCTGTTCGACATCATGGAAGGCACGCCGCAAGGCAAGGCGCTCGACATCGCCGAAGCCACC
>CAYULN010000342.1:0-5704 GCA_964445605.1 uncultured Caulobacteraceae bacterium
CTGACAATTCGCATCGCAGCAAAACGGCGCGTTCAACCGGTATTTCAGCCGACAGCCCGAAACCCCAATGAAATGAATCCGAACGCGGATGTTTTGAAGCCGCGACCGCCCAGGCATTCGGCGCAACTGGACCATTTGGCGCATAGCTTGGCCTTCGCCTCAACCCGCGGGGCAAAATCTTAAGCTTTTCCGACTACAATCATCAGCAGATAAGGCTTAAAACAAGCGAATGAGGCTCCCATGGCGAAAGCCGCCTTCCACCGTCATCAGCGCGTTTATGTCGAACCGGTCGGCACCTGGGCCGTCATCGACAAGGTCAATCCGGTCTGGGTCAAGGGCTTCGACGAGCCGGTCAAGGTGACCTACGACTGCGGTCTCGGCCGTGATTTCGCCGAAAACGAACTGACGCCGGAAACCGACAGCGACCGCATCGAGCGCGAGACCGGCATGGTCAACTGGCGCCTGATGCGCGCCCGTAACAAGTGGCAGAGCCCGGAAGAAAGCCGCAACCACCCCTTCCCTGGCACCTATCCGATCGTTGTCACTGACGTCAACGACTGGGGCGGCTGGCGCGTGCCGGGCGCCGAGTACGAGCGCGACCCGAACCTGATCGAGATGCAGGCCCGCCTGATCGCCAACGCCCCGCGCCTGCTCAAGCTGGCGCGCGACCTCCACGAATACGTCCGCAACAGCGTCGACAATGTCGACGACGACCTGGTGCTGATCGCCAAGCGCGCCGAGCAACTGCGCCACAAGGTCGAAGGCGACGGCAAGGACACCGTCGCCCGCGAACCGATCGACCAGCCGACCGAGAAGATCCGCGAAGCCGCCGGCAAGCGCTGAGTTGCAAATCCAGAAATGGCAAGGGACGGCAGGTGCGCTGCCGTCCCTTTGTCTTGTCTGCTTATCCTACTGGAGCGGCAGCAGCCCGGCCCGCCAATAGCTGTACCAGACGCTGAAGATGATCAGCGCCGTCGACAGCAGGAATACCGAGCAAATGGCGAGGCTCGCCATATTGATGATCTTGGCTTGGCCGTCGACTGGCGCGGCGGCCGGCGCTGTCCCGTAGCGCATGACAAGCAGCATCAGGATATAGTTGGAAATAAAGATAAAAATGAGCGCAACACTGGTCCAGGACAGGCTCCGGTTTATCAGGCCATCCAGGGCATACAGGGACAGGCAGACGATCGATGCGACCAGCGCCCAGAAAACGACCCCCCGCAGCGGCCGTCCGTAGAACCTCAGAAAAACGACAATAAACAGGCTGACCAGGGCCAGCAGGGTCAGGGAAAACGCCGACAGCTCATAAGGCACCAGGAACGGCAGCCGGCCGAACACCACTTGCGCCAGGGCCGCGTACAGACTCGCCACCGCATGAAACGGCACGTACAGGCATTCTCCCAGCCAGCGCAGATCCGTCGTCCGCGTCAGCAGGCCGGCGCTCCAGCTTTTGAACGTGTAGGTCTGGTAGAGAAACGACACGTTCGACATGATCTGGCAAACGGCTGCCGCCAGGGCAAACAGCCCGGCGATCAGTCCCCAGAAGGAAAATCGTTTTCCTTCCGCCAGCGTTTCGGATTGCGCTTCGTTCATTTTGTCCCCCCTGCTCATTCCGAGCCTGCGTCAAGCTAACATACAATCCGGAATAAGCCTAACCCACGGACAAATGAACTTCTTCTGGCCGAATCCAGCGGGCGATGATAACGTTATTGTCCCGCTTAACACCTTCGGAGAAACATAGGTGTCAGGTCCGATCAACGGCGTCATTCCGGTCATGCTGACGCCGTTCACTGCCGACGACCGCGTTGATTTTGACGGCCTCGGCAATCTCATCGAATGGTACTTGGCCAAAGGCGCCGACGCCCTGTTCGCCGTTTGCCTGTCGTCCGAAATGTTCCATCTGTCGCGCGACGAACGCCGCGCCATCGGCCGCTTCGTCGTCGACCGGGTCAGGGGCCGCGTGCCGGTCCTGGTCTCCGGCCATGTCAGCGAAAGCCCGGACGAACAAGCCGCCGATCTGCACGCCGCTACCGACAGCGGCGCCGATGCCGTGGTCCTGATCACCAATCGCCTGGGCACCGATCCGGCCGATTTCCGCCCCCGCCTCGACGCCCTGATGCGCGCCGTTCCAGCCGACATGGGCCTCGGCCTCTACGAATGCCCGCAACCGCAGCGCCGCCTGCTCAGCGATGACGAACTGCAATACTGCGCCGCCACTGGCCGCTTTCGCGTGCTCAAGGACGTGTCGTGCGATCTCGACGTCATCCGGCGCCGGCTCGACCTGCTGGCCGGTTCCGGCCTGGCCATCTGCAACGCCAACGCCGCCATTGCCTTCGACGCCATCACATCCGGCGCACGCGGCTTCTGCGGCATCTTCAGCAACTTCGCGCCGGACCTCTATCAATGGTTGCTTGATCACGGTGAGCAACAGCCGGAACTGGCCGCCCGCATCGCGCCGATGTTGTCGCTCGGCTCCCTATGCGAACGCTTCGGCTACCCGGCCCTGGCCAAGCGCTACCATCGCCGCCTGGGCACCTTCGCTTCGGAAAAGGCGCGCGCCCCCGGTCCCGATTTCGACCTGGACAATGTCTGCTGGGCGGCCGACGCCGTGCTCGAAAGCCTGGACGCCGCCATCCAGATGGCGCGCGCGGACATCACCGCTAGCCGGCGGCCCTGACCTTTTGCAACAAAGCGTTCTTGCGCGCCTCTTCGGGTGTTTCAATCATTGACGGACCTTCGCCTAACTTATCGCGCAGCTTGTCCTGCAGGATGCGCACGCGGTCTGTCGGCTTTGGTGTGACCTGTTCCTGAGCCATGAGGAGCCTCCTCGGTTACATGCCCCGCGAAGCGTCCTTAGAGTCGCCCTATCGGCGTAAGAGCAAAATAGCCGGTCGCCCAGGCGGCATAAGAATGACGTAAAATCGGTGGAAGGATAGGCATCCCACCTTGGTTCTTGATGAAAAACTCTCTATGTCGGCTGTAACCGTTAGAAAAAATACGCCGGAACTGTTCAGCATGCGCACCGATACCCCCCAGCCCGTTCGCCTCAGCGATTACAAGGCGCCCGATTTCCGCATTGTCCAGACGGAGCTCGACTTCGCCCTGGCGCCGGAGACGACAAGGGTCAGAGCGAAGCTGCATATTGAACGGCAGGGGACATCGTCGGCGCCGCTGGTGCTGATGGGCGAGCGCCTGAAGCTGATCGGCCTGAACGTCAACGGCAACATCCTCAATGCCGAGGGCGACTACCAGCTGACCGACGAAACCCTGACCATCCCGCATGTGCCGGATCGCTTCACGCTGGAAACCGAGGTCGAGATCAATCCGTCGGCCAACCGGACGCTGGAAGGCCTGTACATGTCGTCCGGCCGCTACTGCACGCAATGCGAGGCCGAAGGCTTCCGCAAGATCACCTATTTCCTTGACCGCCCGGACGTGCTGTCGCGCTTCAATGTCCGCGTCGAAGCGCCGAAGGAAGGCTTCCCCCACCTGCTGTCGAACGGTAACCTGATCGAACGCGGCGACCTGCCGGGCGGGAAGCATTTCGCCCGATGGGAGGACCCGTTCTTCAAGCCGTGCTACCTGTTCGCCCTGGTCGCCGGTGAGCTCGATGTCTTCGAGGACAGCTTCACCACCGTCTCCGGCCGGAAAATAGACCTCAAGATCTATGTCGACACCGGCATGCGCGACCGCGCCGCCTACGCCATGGATGCGCTCAAGCGCTCGATGCAGTGGGATGAGGAAGCCTATGGCCGCGAATACGATCTCGACCTGTTCATGATCGTCGCCGTCCGCGACTTCAACTTCGGCGCCATGGAGAACAAGGGGCTGAACATCTTCAACGCCTCGCTGCTGCTCGCCGATCCGGCCACCGCCACCGACCAGGACTATGAGCGCATCGAAAGCGTCATCGCCCACGAATATTTCCATAACTGGTCCGGCAACCGCGTCACCTGCCGCGACTGGTTCCAGCTCTGCCTGAAGGAAGGCCTGACCGTCTTCCGCGACCAGGGCTTCTCGAAGGACCAACGTGGCCTGGCGGTCGCCCGCATCAAGGACGTCAAGGCCCTGCGCGCCCGCCAGTTTCCGGAGGATTCCGGTCCCCTGGCCCACCCGGTGCGGCCGTCCAGCTATCTCAAGATCGACAATTTCTACACCTCGACCATCTACGAAAAGGGCGCGGAAATCGTCGGCATGCTGAAGACCTATGTCGGTCCCGAAACCTACCGCAAGGCCCTGGACGACTATTTCGACGTCAATGACGGCAAGGCGGCGACGCTTGAGGACTTCTTGAAAAGCTTCGCGGCGGTGACCGATGAGGACTTCGCGCCGTGGATGCAGTGGTACGTCCAGGCCGGCACGCCGCGTCTCGACATCAAACCGGACTACGACAGCAAGGCCAAGACCCTGACGCTCAGGGTCGAGCAGACCACGCTGCCGACGCCGGGCCAGCCGACCAAGCAGCCGGTGCCGATCCCGCTGCGCTTCGGCCTCCTCACCGAACGCGGCGAGACGCAAGCCTACAACAACGGCACCGAAGAGACGTTGTACGTCCTGCGCGACAGGAAGGCCGAGATCGTGCTCAGCAATGTCGAGGAAGCGCCGGTCCTGTCGGCTCTGCGGGCTTTTTCGGCGCCGGTGATCCTGAAGGTCGACGAGCCGCGCGAACACGTCTTTGCCCGCTTCAAGGGCGATCCCGATCCGTTCAACCGCTGGGAAGCAGCGCAATTCCTGGCGCGCGCCGTCATGCTTGATGCCGATCCGGCGCCGTCGCTGGTCGACAGCTTCTGCGACGCCTTCGCCGCCTGCCTGCGCGACGAGACGCTTGATCCGGCGTTCAAGGCGCTGATCATGGGCCTGCCGACCGAGTCGGATCTGGCCCAGGCGCAAAGCCCGGTCGATCCGGCCTTCCTGTATGCCCGCCGTTCGGGCTTGAAGGCCACTTTGTCGGCGCGTCTGCTGGCGGAACTGACGGCGCGTTACGGCGCCGTGCCCGTGCAACCGAAATTCAGTCCCGATGCGGCGTCGGCCGGCAACCGGGCCCTGCGCAATGCCCTGCTCGACCTGATTCTGGCCGGTTATGACACGGCTGCCGACAAGGCGGCTTTGGCGAGCCTGGCTGAGGACCATTTCAAGGGCGCCAGCAACATGACCGACATGGTCGGCGGCTTGAACGCGCTGATGTATGTCCAGGGCGCGCCTTATCAGGAGGCCTTGGACGCCTTCTACACGCGTTTCCGCAATGAGCCTCTGGTGATCGACAAGTGGTTCGCCTTGCAGGCCGGCTGTCCGCATCCCGAAACGCTGGGCCGGGTTCGCGCTCTGGCCGGGCATCCGGATTTCGACGCCAAGACGCCGAACCGCTGGCGGGCCCTGGTGCAGACCTTTGCCAATAACCAGAGCGTATTCCACGACCGTGACGGTGCCGGTTATGCCTTCCTGGTCGAGCAGATCCTGATGGTGGATTCGTTCAATCCGATGACGGCGGCGCGCCTGGTCGAACCCTTGAGCCGGTTCCGGTTCTACGCGGCGCCCTGGCATGACAAGATGCAGGCGGCGATTGAGACCATTCTGAAGGCAACGGGCTTGTCGAAGAACGTGGCGGAATTGGCCGGAAGGGCTTTGAACGGATAAAAACGAATGGGGTGTGGGGGGCACGACCCCCCCCCCCCGTCCAACATATTCCCGACACCCCCCATAAACA
>CAYULN010000343.1:0-4795 GCA_964445605.1 uncultured Caulobacteraceae bacterium
CCCTGATTGATCGCCCGCGCGCCATAGGCGACGCGTTCGCCGCCTTCGAGCTGCTCGGCGACGGTCGGGTGCGTCTTGAAGCGCTGGAACTCGTCGTAAGGCGACAGGTAGGGATTCTGATAGCTTAAGGCGACGACGTAACCGACGGAAACATAATGGTCGCCGAAATGGTACAGGAACGATCCGCCGTTCGTCTTGTCGTCCAGCGGCCAGCCCAGGCTGTGTTGAACCAGGCCCGGTTGAAACTTCGCTGCAGGAACCTTCCACAACTCCTTGATACCAATGCCATATTTCTGCACGTCGCAGTCGGCGTCGAGGTCGTATTTGCGGATGACCTCCAACGACAGCGAACCGCGCGCTCCTTCGGCCAGGAAGGTGTATTTGGCGCGCAGTTCCAGGCCCGGCTGATAGTCCGGTTTGTGGTGGCCGTCCTTGGCGACGCCGAACACGCCCGCCACCACGCCGGCCACGCCGCCGTCGGTATCGTAAAGCACTTCGGAACAAGCCATACCGGGATAGATCTCGACGCCCAGGCCTTCGGCCTGTTCGGCCAGCCAGCGCGTCACATTGCTCAGGCTGGCGATATAGCAGCCGTGGTTGCTCATATAGCTCGGCTTCGGCAGGGCCGAGATATCCATGGCGCCCTGCGGCCCCAGGAAGATGAACTGGTCCTTGGTCACCGGCGTTTCCAGCGGCGCCCCCAGTTCCTTCCAGTTCGGGAACAGCTTGGCCAGGCCCGACGGATCGATGACCGCACCCGACAGGATATGCGCGCCGATTTCGGAGCCTTTTTCCAGCACGGCGACGCTGATCTCCGCGCCCGCCTTGGCCGCCTGCTGCTTGAGCCGGATCGCCGCCGCCAGTCCCGCCGGACCGCCGCCGACGATCACGACATCGTAGTCCATCGATTCCCGCTCAACGGCTTCTGAAGCTTGAGCATCTGGGGTATCGGCCATATTCGTTCAGTCTCCAGTTTTCCGTCTTTGGCCGGGATTTCAGGCCCCGGCGTCTCGTTTTGTTTTGAACTTTGCCGCGCCAGGGCTTACATCACCCCACGCCGCCTTTAGTCCCGGACCGCCCGCCCTTCATGCCCGCTCCCGATCTCGCCCAGAATCTTAGCGCTGAAATCGAAAGCTATCTCGGCTTCTGGATCGACCACGAGGTGGACGAGCTTTACGAAACTGAGCCTCTTAACCGGACTCTCTCGGAAAATAAATCGCCTTTTCCGCGTGCCGCTGCGGCAGTTACGCACATCCCCGTGAACCCGGCACCGGGCGCGCAACCCGTCAATGCCCTGAAACCGCAAAGCGTTGCCCGTCTCGATATCGGCGCGCTGTTGCATGAGGCCCGTCAGCGCGCCACGGCGGCCCGCTCGCTGGACGAGCTTTACGCCGAGCTCGAAGCCTTCCAGCACCTGCCGATGCGCCACGAAGGCGGCAGGGGCCTGATCCGCTTTCGCGGCGCCGCCGATCCGGAGTTGCTGGTGATCGGTGAAATCCCCGATGCGGACGAAGACGCTGGCCTGTCGGCCTTTGCCGGCAAGCCCGGCGCCCTGATGGACGCCGCGCTCAAGGCCGCCGGCGTGCTCGACAAATCGATGCTGGCGCCGTGTGTCTTCTGGCGCCCGGCCGGCGGCCGTCCCCTCACCGCTGAGGATGTCAGCCTCAACGCCCCGTTTATCCACGCCTTGATTAGGCTGGCCGCGCCCAAGGCGCTGCTGCTGCTCGGCGCATCGGCCGTGATCAGTGTGCTTAATCTCGAACAGAGCCTGACCAAATTGCGCGGCCGGGTGGTCAGCTACAGCGAAAACGGTTTGAATTTGCCGGTTATCGCGTCCTACCCGCCGGCCTTTTTAATCCGCCAACCGGCCGCCAAGGCGATGCTGTGGCGCGACCTGTTACAGATCACCGATCACGCCAAACTGTGAGCCACCTCAACAGACTGTGATATCGTTACCAGACCTTTTGAGTTGCCCGAAAGCCGTTTCGGCGAATAAGTTTTCAATACGGGAAGCCGGGTGGCACGCTCTTTGCGAGAAGCGCGAAGGATTGTCACCGCGTTAATCTTTGATAAAGTCCTTGTGTTAAGGTTTGGTTAGGCAAAACCGCCTGTCTGCCGCCTCGGGAGTATTCGTTTTGACCGTGAGCCTCCGCTCCCGCCCGCAGAAGCTGGGCCCCATTATGACTCAGCAGGTTCGACAGGGTGTTTCCCTGCTCATGCTGGGCCTGGCCTTGGCCGTAACCAGCCCCGCCGTCGCCGCGGATACCACCACGCACAAGACCGAAACGACCGGCAAGACCAAGGCGGATACCGCCAAGTCCGACAAGACAACCGTAAAGACCGCCGCCGTCTCGGACAAGAAGGCGACCTCGACGAAGACCAGCAAGACCGCCGACAGCGATAGCGACAAACCGGCGAAGGCGTCCAGCAGCAAGACCCAGCTGGCCGATGCGGATGACGACAAGCCCGCCAAGACCAGCAAGACCACCGCGAAACCCACGTCCAAGACGGCCGACGCCGACGACAGCAAGCCGGCCAAGGCTGCCGCCGGCAAGAGCAAGTCCACCAAGCTGGCGGACGCTGATGATGACGCGCCGTCCAAGGGCAAGGCTTCCACGAGCAAGTCGACCAAGGTCGCCGATGCGGATGACGACAAGCCCGCCAAGAACAAGACTTCCGCGACCGGCAAATCGGCCAAGAGCAAGACCGACCTGGCCGACAAGGATGACGACGCAACCTCGAAATCGTCCAAGACCAGCAAGACCGCTGCCCGCGGCCGCTCCGGCAAGACCGATCTCGCCGACAAGGACGATGACGACTCGTCATCGAAGTCGGGGTCGAAGTCAGGGTCGAAGTCGAGCAAGACCGGCAAGGACAAGACCCAGCTCGCCAGCAAGGACTGCGTTTCGAAATCCAGCAAGACCAAGTCCAGCAAGACAGATACCAAATGCAAAGCCGGCAAGACCGACCTGGCCGCCAAGGACGACAAGCCGTCGAAGAGCAAGTCCGCCGCCAAAGGCAAGGATTCGGACGATCAATCGGACAGCAAGACCACCAAACTGGCGGCCGCCAAGCCGGCGCCTGACAAGAAAACAGCCGCCGCCGCGCTGCAACCGTCGCCGACCCTGACGCCGGCCACCGAAGCGCCGAAAGTGGCGCCCGAACCGGCCGTCGCCATGAACGCCGCGCCGGTGCCCTATACCCGCATCCGCACCCAGGCCCAGAACACCAATGGCGTGCTGACGCCGTGGGATGCGCAACTTTATCAGGCCGCCTTCGCCCAGGTCGATCAGGGCGACTATGACGGCGCCGAGGCCAGCCTGGCCCAGGTCCAGGACAAGAGCCTGGTCGGCTATGTCGAATATCACAAGCTGTTCAGCCTCGGTTATACGGCGTCCTATGATGAACTGATCGCCTGGCTCAACCAGTATGGCGACCAGCCCGTGGCCATGAAGGTGTGGAACCTGGCCAAGCGCAAGAAGCCCGACGGTGCGCCCGATCCGGCCTTCCCATCGCTGATGGGCAACCCCGTCAATACGCCGGCCGCCCTGCCCGCTTCGTTGACCGGCGGCACCGCCGTACAACTGTCCGCGACCACCAGCCTGGCGGCCACGCGGACGGTCGATGATTACAATCCCGGCATGCCGGCCATCGACAACAGCGATTCCGATCTGACGCCGAAATCGGCGCGTTCGGCCTATAATAATGGCCAGTTCGAACAGGCCGTCGTCCTGGCCAAGAAGATCGGCGACCACTGGGTGGCCGGCCTCGCCGACTGGCGGCTGAAGCGCTACGACCAGGCGCTGGTCGAGTTCAAGTTCGTCTCGACCGATCCGTCGCGCAACGCCTGGAGCCAGTCGAGCGGCGCCTACTGGGCGGCGCGCTGCGCCCTGGCCCTGAACGACAAGGACACGGCCGACACCTATTTCAAGATCGCCGCTTCGTTCCCCTTCACCTTCTATGGTTTGTTGGCCGAACAACGCCTCGGCGTCACGCCCGCCGTCGCCCTGGCCAAGAAGGGCCTGCCGCCGACCTTCCAGGGCGGCGACCGCGACGGCCTGACCGCCAGCCTGGATGACGACTTCGCCTGGGCCAAGGGCAATACCCAGGCCCGCCGCATGAGCGCCCTGGTCCAGATCGGCCGCCCCGCCGACGCCAAGGAAGAAGTCCAGTCCGCCATGCAGCACGCCGGCGATGCCACGGAACGCGATCACTGGCTGGCCCTGGCCGCCTACAACCAGGTACCGGTGAGCCAGTTGCGGCCGACCGACCGCCTGTTCGACGTCTCGCTCTATCCGATCCCGAACTATCACTTGAACGACAGCTATGGCGTCGACAAGGCGCTGGTCTTCGCCTTCGCCCGCAAGGAAAGCAAGTTCAACGCCAACGCCAAGAGCTATTCCGGCGCCTATGGCCTGCTGCAACTGATGCCGTCGACGGCCGCCCTGGTCGAAAACGACCCGACCTATAATAAAAAGCCGTCGAAGCTGCTCAAGCCCGCCACCAACCTGCGCGTCGGCCAGAAATACATCGCCCGCCTGATGGATTCCTCGATCGTCGGCGGCGACCTGCTGCGCACCATCGCCGCCTACAATGCCGGTCCGCGTCCGGTGAAGGACGCCATGGACAATCTCGGCAACGACTATGACTCGCTCCTGGTCATGGAATCGATCCCGGTCGCCCAGACCCGGCAATATGTCGAGGAAGTCGCCGCCAACTACTGGATCTACCGCCAGATCATGGGCAAGGACAGCCCGAGCCTGGTCCAGGCGGCCTCGGACGCCCGCATCGTCGA
>CAYULN010000344.1:0-13468 GCA_964445605.1 uncultured Caulobacteraceae bacterium
GATACCGGTGACAGCAAAACAGGATTTCATACTCGTACCAGAACGTGAACTACGCCGCACAGTCTATCGCGTCGGCGACAATTTACGGTTTACGTTCATGGTAAAGCCGGGCTTAACCTGAACCTGGTGTGTGATACCCCGAAGGTTTCAGGTAGCAAAATGCCGGTTGCTTTCAGGCGGTTGGCGGTTAATGTCGGCCGGCCAACCTTGCGAGAAAGCGTTTATGGGCTCCTTCACCGTTCTGATCGGACGTTTCGCGCCGTTCTGCTCCGTCTGCCTCGAGCCGATACGCGACGCCATTGCCAAAGGCCGCCAGGTCGTCATCGTCATTACTGACGCCGACCTGGCCATTTCCAGCCGCCTGCCGTGGACGGCGGACGAGCGCGAGGCCATGGCCCGGGGAGCCCTAGCGGAATTCGGCGACGCGGTGCATTTCGTGCAAATCGATGCGCGGCCCAGACAGGACTGGGATTTCGACGTGCTGACACGGATCGGCTGGCAGGGGCAACAGGTCGAACTGACGCCGGGCCAGTTCCTCGGCATCGAAGGGGCGTCGGTTCACTATGTCCCGGAATTTGCATCCGAGGAAGCGACGGTCCTGGCGGCGCTTTATGATGGGGATGACGAGCGCCTTGCGACTTTCGTGCCTGTGGCCATTCTGTTGCAGGTCAAGTCGTTGCGCGACTCCGAAAGCTTTTCCGACCTTGCCGAGGAGCATCGTTATTTCGAAGCGTACAAGACCGCCTGGAAGGCCGCGCCTTATCCGGTCGTCCTGGTTTCGGTCGATGCGGTCATTGTCCATTCCGGCCATTTGCTGCTGGTCGAACGCGGTCGCATACCGGGCAAGGGGCTCTGGGCCCTGCCGGGCGGTTTTGTCGAGCCGGACGAATGGCTGGTCGCGTCCGCCCTGCGCGAACTGCGTGAGGAAACCGGCCTGCAACTGGCTGACCATGAAGCGCAGGCGCGCCTGAAATCAAGCCATGTCTTCGACGACCCCTGGCGATCGGGTCGCGGGCGGGTCATCACCCATGCCTATCACTTCGAACTGGACAGTGATGACCAGCCCGAAGTGTCGGGCCAGGACGACGCGGCGGCGGCCCGATGGGTGCCGCTCGACGAAGTCAAGGCGATGCGCGGCCGTTTCTTCGACGATCACGGCCGCATCATTTCGCATTTTCTCGGAATTTAAACCGAAAGCCTAACGCCGGCCGCTAGTCAGCGCCATGCCAAGGATCACGCCGATGCCCAGCGCCACCAGGCCGGCGGGCAGGGGATGGTCGGTAATGGTCTGGCGGGTCTTCTGGCTGGCGCGGCTGATGTCGTCCTGGGCGTGATCGGCGAATTCGCGCACGCGCGCCTCGGCCGCCTTGGCGCGTTTGTTCAGCAGTTCGGTGGCATGCTGCACTTCGTGCTGGATCATTTCCGAAATCGAGTGAACGTCTTCCGCGTCGAATGACTTGAGCTTGTCGGCGGCGGCCTTGGCCTTGGGAGACAATAACATGGGGAACCTCCTCAGAATGTTTCGTTAGGACGGAACGCGGGAAACCCATCGGCAAAAATACAAATTTACACATTGGGAAGCCGTGAGATTCCGGCGATGGTTTTGTAATGATCCGATGCGCGGCAAGGCCGTCGCTATAGGGTTCGTATTGGGAAAGTCAGCCCATTTTATAAAGACAACATAAGGATGTGGGAAAATTTTGCGGTAATATAGTCATCCATCTGAATAGAAACAAAGTTTTCAAAAAGCACTACAATACCATTAAGCGGTTTGTTTACCGGTGCACGT
The DNA here is from genome assembly GCA_964445605.1 of uncultured Caulobacteraceae bacterium. Lineage (GTDB taxonomy): Bacteria > Pseudomonadota > Alphaproteobacteria > Caulobacterales > Caulobacteraceae > Asticcacaulis. Next base: position 1,790 of record CAYULN010000344.1, read on the forward strand.
GTATGTTGCGATAAATAATAAAGTGATTGTCTATGCGTAATACGGGGTTGTTCAAGCGCTTCAAGGACCAACGCGGCAATGTTGCCGTGACGGTGGCTTTGTGCGCCGTGCCCATCCTGCTTCTGTCCTTCGGCGCAATTGATTTCGGCATGGCGGCGCACGAACGATCCCTGCTGCAGAACGCCGTCGATTCCGGCGCCCTGGCCGGGGCAACGCGCCTGACAGTGGCCGGCAGCACCGGCGGACAGCAAACCGTCGAGGCGACGGCGACCAATGTCGCCCGCCAGGCTCTGTTAGATGCCCATATCACCACGTTGGCCGATTTTACCGTCACCCTGGATGCGCAAGGCGCGGTTACGGTCAACGGCCAGATGAAACACCAGGCCCTGACGGGCTTCCTCGGCTATGGCGACCAGACCCTGACCGCGCATGCAACCGCCGAGACCCTGGCTTCGGTACCGCTATGCGTCCTGCAAACCGGCGAGGGCGGCATCACCCTCAAGGACAAGTCGAGTCTCCAGGCCACCGGCTGTGCTGTCCACGCCAACGAAAACATCCAGGTCGATCAGAGGGCCGTGATTCACGCCAGCCGCACCCAGGCGGTCGGGACCATAACCGGCCCGGTCAGCCCCGCCGGCAACATGGGCGCCTTGCCGATCACTGACCCTTTCGCGTCGATGAATCTCCATCCGCCGATGGATTGCGCCGGCAAGCCGGTCACCTACAAGGAAGAAACAGGCACGACTCTGATCTTGCAGCCGGGCGTCCATTGCGAGCACTTCATTATCGACAAGGACGCCACGCTGATCCTGCAACCGGGTGATCACTATTTCATGGACGACCTGGAAGCGAAGGAAAACGCTATCATCCGGGGCGACGATGTGGTCCTGATCTTCGGGTCGACCAAGAAAATCAATTTTGCTGATCGCGCCTCCGTCGAACTGGGGGCGCGCCGGTCGGGTCCGTTCTCCGGTTTCCTGATCATCACGACCCGCGACAATCACGAGAAATTCACCATCTCCTCGGACCATGTCAGTAAGCTGCTTGGCACCATCTATATTCCCGAGGCGGAACTGGACGTCGAAACCGCCGGCAATGTGGCCCAGGATTCGGCCTGGAGCATCATCGTCGCCGACACCCTGCATCTGGAAAAAGGTCCGGCCCTGGTGATCAACGCCAACTACGTCGGTTCGGGCGTGCCGGTGCCGGACGGCGTCGGTCCGGGCCGCAGCCAGCCGGTCCTGTCGCGCTAAAATTCAAAAAAGCCGTAGCCAAAGATGTGAACATTGTTCATATTGATGGCATGGATATGGGAGAGATCAGGACGAAGGACGGCCTGAGCGTGCTGAGCGGCGCGTCGGGTGAGCTTGTCGCCAATCTCAACAGCCACCTGTCGAACGTGAGGATCGGATCGCATGTCCTGCCGCTGACCCGCAATGACGGGACGCTGACCTGTTATCTCTGCTGTCCGTCGGTGGCCTATCTCGACTATGCGCGCGATGAGCTGCGCCATTTCGTCGCTCGTCCCTGGCTCAAAACGGCTTTGGGCGGCTTGATCGGCGCGGCGCGGCCGTTGCTGTGCGCTTCGGGACTGGACAGGCAGATCCAGCCCAATAACTGGCTGGTTTCGACCAATATCCTGCCCGACCTGAGAGCCGCCGAAATCATGGCGTTGACCGCCATGCTGACCGAACAATGGCCGGACCACGCCATTGTCTGGCGTTCGGTCAACACGGTCAACCATGCGCATCTGAAAGCGCGTTTCGAGGCGGCCGGGTATATGGCACTGGCCTCGCGGCAGATCTATCTGTTTGATGCCCGCGGCGCCGCGCCGCCGGTTCACCGCGACGAAAAACGCGACCAGAAGCTCCTGGCGCAGGGTGATTTCATCCCGACCCGGCAGTTCTCCGTCGAAGACTTTGAACGCATGGCCCGGCTGTATCAGGCGCTCTATCTCGACAAATACACATCGCTCAATCCGCGTTATACGCCGCTGTTTCTGCAACGCGCCCATAGGGAAGGCCTGCTCGACCTGGTGGGATTGCGCGGACCCTCGGGAAGCCTGGACGGAATTATCGGCTTATTTCAACAGGGAGACACTTTGACCGCGCCGATTGTTGGTTACGACACGGCATTGCCGGTCGAGGTTGGACTGTACCGGCGGCTCATGGCGATCGCCTTGACACGGGCCCGCGACGGGCGGCTTCTCTACAATATGAGCGGTGGGGCGGCGGCCTTCAAACGCAACCGCGGCGCCGTTCCGGCCCTGGAATATATGATGGTCTATAACCGGCATCTGCCGCCCGCGCGGCGCTTCGCCACCGGTTTGATCCGGGGGATTCTCGACGGCGTCGGTGTGCCGTTGTTGCAAAGGTTTGCGTTGTGAACAGCTGGTTCGGTGTATGCGCGGCGCGTGATTTGAAAGGCCGGCCGCGCCGGTTCGTCATCGACGGGGCGCCAGTTGTAGTCTTTCGATCTGGCGATGAACTACACGCCTTGTCTGACATCTGCCCGCATCGCTTCGCGCCCCTGTCGATGGGGCGATTGCTGGGTGATCGCATCGAATGTCCCTATCATGGCTGGCAGTTCGATACGGCCGGACAATGCCAGGCCATGCCGGGATGCGTCACCGACCTGCCGCGCGCCCGGGTGCCGGTCTATGCGACGGCCGAACATGACGGCGTCGTGTTCATCAATCTGAAGGCCTCCAACGCCGTCCCTTACAGTCGCGTGTTGTCGGGGCCGGACATGGCCACGGCCTATGCCTATAATGCCGTCGAGGCGCGGCTGGCCGATGTGGCCGAAAACATACTCGATGCCACGCATACCCATTATATCCATAAAGGCCTGTTGCGCGGCTTGAGCCATCGTCGTTATCGGGTGCAAGTCACGGTCACTGGCGGTGACGACTTCATCGAAGCGCGTTACCAAGGCGAACCGCAGCAAGAGGGCTTAGTGAGCCGTTTGTTCGAAGGCGGGCGTGGCGTGAGCGTCGGCCGGTTCAAGGCGCCGGGCATCGCCGAGATCGAGTTCTGGGGCCGGCGGCAGGTCAGCCTGATCACGACCTTCCACCTGCGTCAGGAGGCGCCGGATCGGGTGGCCGGTCTGTGCCTCCTGTCCGGACCAAAAGAATGGGGCCTAGGCTATCTCAAGGCGGCGCTGTTCCGGCCGCTGTTTCGGATCGGCGTCGAACAGGACCGGGTTATTCTCAAGGCAGCGGCGCAAAACCGCGACCTGATCGGCGATCCGAAACCGATGATCGGACCGCTCGATATTCTGCGCAAGGGGATCGATGCTATTCTGCGCGGTGAGCGTCCGGAGGCGGCCGACCGGCCGGTGACCCTGGAAATGGAACTTTAGGCCAGGTCCTCGCCGTTCCATTCAATATCAGCGGTAGCGGCGGCTTTCAGGCTCTGGCCGGTAGCAACCGCGTGGCCGACGGTTTCAGCCAGAGCCATCAGCATATGGGGCGTGACCGGCCGGTCACCGGGCCAGGCGAGCATATTTTCCATTCGGGAAAAATCGCGCTTCCACTGGCTGAACCGCCTCCGTCGCAGGGCGGACGGCAGGCCGTAAAGCCACATGGCCAGAGGCACGGTCTGCGGCTCCCGGCGGGTTGGGGTAGCGAGCGCGCCGGTCAGGATGGCGCCGGAGAGACTATCATCGCGACCAAAAAAATGCGCTCCCGTCGTTGCGCGTGGATTGCATTCCAGCACATGCAGCGCGCCGGTCTCGTCACGGCGGAAATCGAAGGACACCTGGCCGTGCCAATGGGTGCGGGCGGCAAATCCTTCTATAAAATGGGAAATGACTGGTTCGCTCACTGGTTCCACCGCGACGCCGGCGCCGATATCGCCACCGGCTCGCCACACCGGCCGATAGGCCTGAACGGCACAGAGCTTGCCGGAATGCGCAATGGCATAGGCACAAAGCTCTTCCCCAGGCAGAAACCGCTGGGCAATCCATGGATCGGCGGAGGAGGGAGAAAGGGTAGCCAGATCGTTCGCTGTCGGCCGAATCAACACCCGTTCGCCGAAGCGAGACCAGACAGGCTTGAATACCCATTGTTTCGATGTTTCATGGAATGGAAGAGTGTCGGTAGGGGCGGTCAGCAGGTGGGTTTCACCCGGATCGGCGCCCAGGCCGACCGCCAATCTGCTGAATTCCCATTTGTCATGCACGCGCTTAAGCCGGGCGAAGTCGGGCGCGAACAGCGGCAGGCGTAGACCCAAAAGATCGCGCGCTGCCGCCAGAAAGAATACCTCCTCGCAGGTCGGCAGGACCAGATCAATGGCGTGCGCCCGGCACGCTTCCGCCACCGCTTTACCGTAGCCCTGCAAATTGCCGCGCGGTGCTGGCAACCGGATCAGGGCTTCCTTGAACCGCGTGGCGCGGCCCAAAGGCCAGGCCTGGCTGTCAGCCAGCACAACCGCATGACCGGCTGTCGCGAAAAGCCTGGCCAGATGAAGGGCCACAGGGGCACGCGCGCCGGTAATCAGAAGGCGGCTCATGCGGCTTCGCAATATTTGACATTTATTGACATCGACGCGATACTGTCTCCACAAGGAGTTCCGCCATGGGTGCCAGCCTTCACGTCAGCCTGCCCGACGAAATGCGCCGCTTTGTCGACGAGATCAGCAACGGCAAGTCGCTGTACGCGACGCCGTCGGAATATGTCCGCGCCCTGATCCGCAAGGATATGGCCCAGCAGGCGGAGTTCGAGAGCAGCATTCTTCGCGGCCTGGATCAAGCCAATCGCGGCGAATTTGTCGACGGTGACGAAGCCATGGCTGAAATCCTCCGCGAAATCGACGAGATGTAGGTGGCGTCGCGCTGGTATCTGACGGCGGAAGCCCTGGCGAACCTGCGCGATATTGCCCGTCGGTCGGTGAAGATATGGGGCCGCGACCAGGCGAAAATCTATCACGCGGATCTTGAAGCCGGCTTCAAGATCATTGCAGAGCGACATGCGCGCCTGCCGCGAAAGCCGGCCGGGATCGGTGCCCTGAGGCTGCATCGCATTAAACATCATTACGCTGTCTTTTGGGTCCTGGCGGATGATTGTGTCGTCATTACCAATGTCATGCATGAGCGGATGGACGTGTCCACGCGTTTGCGCGTTTTGCAAACAAAGCTTGAAAGCGACGTGGGCGAAGTCCGGAGAACCATTCTCAAAGATAACCTGTCGCGTAAGGATTAGCCTTTCCATTGCCGTTCGACACGCCGGAGTTTACGGGCACTGGCTTTCAACGGTTCCTGGCTGAGCGCGATTTCGGCGGTGACCCCGAATACGGCCAGACGGTTCTGTAAAGCATTGCGTGCCGAGGCAGCGGCGTCGGTGGGCAGGGTGTCGCTTAAAGTCAGATGCAGATGTGCGGGTCCGGTCTGTCGCAGACGGAAGTCGTCGATGCGCCGGTCGGCATCGACGATGGTGTTGCGCAGAATATCCGGTGTCACGGTTTTGCCGTTCAGGACCAGCAGGTCGTCGCAGCGGCCTTCGATGGCCGCCACCGCTTGCAGGGGTGAGCCGCATGGGCAGGGCGTAGATGACAGCCGCAGCAGGTCGTTCATGCGATAGCGGCACATGGCCTGGGTGGTGCGGGTGAAGTCGGTGATGACCGGGGCCACCAGATCACTGTCTGGTACCGGTCTTTCCCATTCGAAACGCACGGCGTCCTCGGCCAGGTGCAGGGTGCCATGCTCGCAGGCGACGCCGAGCAGGCCTTCGGTGGCCATATAGATTTCGCGGACGGCCACCTGGAAACGGTCTTCGATAACGGTGCGGTCTAGCGGGTCGAGCACTTCGGCGCCGGAAAAGAGGCGTTTCAGGTTCAGCCGCGCGTCGCTTTCCGCCAGGGCGCGCAGAACCTTCGGTGGGGCGATCACGGTATCGGGACCATATGCGGCAACAGCCGGAAGGATAGCGTCCAACCCGTCGTGCAGATCGAAAAAACGCAAACGCAGGCCGGGCAAGTTGGCCGCTTTGTATAGGGCCGAATTGAGCGGCAGGATCAGCGCGATCCGGGCGGTTTCGAACGGAAATCGCGGCAGGGCCTTGGCCAGCACGACGCCCAGCCATTCGTAGCGTTCGGCATCGGAAATGACGTAGAGCCCGCGATTGCCGCTGGTGCCGGTGCTGGCGCCGACGGCATAGCCCGGCCGGTGCGGGACGCGGCCTTCGAACATCGCCCAACCCTCGTCGGCGGCCAGGTTCAGCCGGTTGAAGGCGGCGAAATCGGCCATCAGGATCGATTTGTCGATCACCGGCAGCGACTCGAACGCTTTATTTCCATATTCCCCGTAGTGGGGAAATTTATTTAATACCTTTTCGCGCCATTGGCGAATTCGATCAGCTTGCCAAGCGTCGATATCCGCCCGTGTCCGCAGGCTTTTGGCTAGTTGCCGCGTGCGCAGAAAGGCGCCCAATGCCCCAGTCATTTGACCACGTCATGGCAGAAGACGATATCGCAGCCGGCGGCTTCGGCGCGCCGAAGCACATCCAGCGACTGACGCATCTCGGCTTCGTCCTCATAGACCCAGCGGGCCGGGCCTTTCGGCGGGCGGTTTTCACGCATGGCCTGTCTGAGCCATTGCGCATCGGCGGCGTAGATCAGCTTGGCATCAGGCCAGATCAGGCCGGTATGACCCAGGGCGTGGCCGGGCAGGGGCAGGCTCAGGATCGAACCGTCGCCGAAGACATCGCGGCCTTCGCCCAATCCGTAAGGCAATGTCACTGTGGGCAGGCTCTCCAGCGGCGTCAAGCGGGCTTCGAAATCGGCCGGCAGCAGTTCGGTGAAGACGCCATGGCGCAACTGATCGAACGGGGTGCGGCGCCTCAACATCTCCCATCCGGCGGCGATGAACCGCGCGTTCGAAAAGCGACGCAGGCCGCTGACATGATCGGCATGGAAATGGGTGATGAAGACGGTCTTGACGTCTTCGGTGGCAAAACCGAGCCGTTTCAGCACGGTTTCCGGCTGCTCTTCCAGGCGCGGTTTCAATATCAACGCGTAGAACCACAAGGGAAAGCTGCGCTTGCCCGATGTCACCTCCGGGCCGTAGCCCGTGTCGATCAGCACCGGACCCTGTGTCGGATGAACGAAAACGCCGAAGCGCACGCCCAGCCGCAGGCGCCGGGCGGAACCGCGCGCCAGCACCAGGTGTTCCGGCACAATGACGGTGGCGGAATTGGCGAATATGGGCGTCATCTTAGGCGGGCTGAAGGGCGAAGGTCCGCTTCAGGCCCTCCTCGAACGCCACCTGCGGCGCATAGCCCAGGTCCTTGCGCGCCGCCGAAATGTCCAGGGTTTGGCTATAGGCCAGCACACCGACGCCGTACATGGTGATCGCCGGTTCCGGCCAGTCCTTCTGCAAGCGGGACCAGCCTTCGGCGAAACGGGCGGCATTGAGCGCCGCTGCGACTGATATCGGCTTGAAACGCGGGCTATAGCCGGCGGCGCGGGCGGCGCCGGTGATGATGTCCTTGAGCGCCAGGGGCTGGCCGCCGGAAATATGATAGGTCTTGCCGCGCGCCTGTGGGCCGGCCTTGATGGCCAGAAGCACGGCCTGGACCACATCCTCGATAAAGGTCAGATCGGTCACCGCCGCGCCGTCGCGCATCAGGGGCACCGCCCCTTTCTGCACCGTCTTGATCAGGCGCGGCAGCAGGGCCGTGTCACCGGGTCCGTAAAGGGCGCGCGGCCTTAAGATGACGCAATCGAGCTTTGACGACCGCACCAGGTCCTCGGCAATCACCTTGGTGGCGGCATAGTCATTGACCGGCGGGGGCAGGGGCGCTGTCTCGGCGACGTCAAGCTGGTCGCGATAGCGAAACAGCACGCTCGGCGATGACACCATGACAAAGCGTTTGACACCGAACCGTTCGGCCATGCGCAAAGCGTTGAAGGTGCCGACGATATTGGCCTGTTCGAAATCGACTCGCTTGCCCCAGGGCGCCGACAAAGCGGCGCAATGGACAAAGGCGTCGGCCGCTGGGATCTGGCTGAAATTGACCAGCTCGGACAGATCGATGGTCTCGTAATTGATGCCGAAGGCGCGCAGCTTCACGCCCTTGTCGCGGTCGCGGCCGAGACCGTCGACCTGATGGCCGGCATGGACCAGGGCGCGGGCCACATGGCCACCGAGAAAACCCGTCGCGCCGCTGACGACAACCCTCATAGGATTAAGGCCATGCCGCCGAGCGACACCCCGGCCGAGGTGCCGAGCATCAAGGTCTTTATACCGTCGCTTTGGCAGCCACCGCCGCTGCGTTGGCGCGCAAAGTGCAAAGCCGTCGGCAGGGAAGCGGCGATCTGGTTGCCATAATCGCGGACAATATTGACGATGATGTCAGAGGCAAAACCGCAGCGCTTGGCCAGGTGGGCCAGGGCGCCGGGGCTGGCCTGATGCGGCACCACCAGCTCGACCTCATCACGTTGCCAGCCAGCGTCCTTCAGCAGCCGGTCCAAGAAAGGCTCGAAATGGCGGATGGTCAGCTTGAACAAGGCTTCGCCGTCCATGCGGAACCGGCTGTTGCGGTCGAAATTGCCGCGGTCGGCATGGTAGTCGAAACGCGTGCCGCCCGCCGCCAATTGGCAGGCTTCATAAGCCGACGGATAGGTTTCCATGCGCGTGGCCAAGACGCCAGCCACCGCGTCTTCGCCGGATATCACGACCGCCGCCGCGCCGTCGCCGAACAAAGCGGCCGTCGCCGGATCTTCTTCCCAGGGCAGGCCGCGCGACGCCACTTCCGACGCCACGACCAGCGCCTTCTTGCCGCCCGCCATTCGGCTGGCGACGTCAAGCGCCGTGAGGAAGCTCAGGCAGGTCGAATTGACGTCGAAGGCCATGCAGGTCCCGTCCTTAATACTCAACCGCGCCTGGATCAGCGGCGCGGTCGCCGGTATGGATTGATAGGCTACCGCGGCTGCGAAAACAATCAGACCGATCTCATCCGGGGTGACACCCGCTTCGGTAATCGCCTGAGAGGCGGCGCTCAACGCCAGATCGACCTGGGTTTCCGTCTCGCAGACATAGCGCCGTGCCACGCCGGAGCGCCGGTACAACCAGCCGTGCGACAGGCCATGGCGGGCATCGAGCGTTTCCGAGGACAGGCAGGTTTCCGGCACAGCCTGGCCGCTGCCCAGTATCTTCAGCGGACGTAGGTTTGGGGAGCGCAAAGAGGATGTAAGCGAGACGGACACGGCCGATAGTCTCCTTTTGCTAGCGGTTCTCCCGGATGAAAGGTTTGGAGGAGTCCCGCTAAATGCCGGTTCATCATAGGCTGATTTATTATTTTGAACAAGGTTCAAAATCAAGATCCAGAAAACCTCCGGCCCGGAATTGCGCCTGAACCGGAGGTTTGCAAAAGGTGCAGGCCTAGCCGGCGTAGCTGACGCCCAGGATCATGACGGCGATCCAGCGCGAAGCGGAGTTCTGGATGGCCTTCGAGTTGGCGCCTTTTTCCAGGTCGACGTCATATTCGAGGTGGACGGTGTTGCCGTCGGCATAGGCGCGGGCGAAGCGGTTGTCCTTGTTCCAGCCCGCCACCTTGTCCGGTTTGCCATCGAAGGCGACGTGGTACTGGATCGACGTGCAACGCTTTACGCTATCGCTGTTGCAGCCATAGAAGAAGATACGGTAGTCGATGTCGGTCTTGTTGAGGGTGAAGGTGGCGTCGATCATCGGATTGCCCGATGATGAGGTGCCGATCTTGGCCTTCTGGCCGGCCGCGATCAGCTCATTGGCGACATCGTTGGCGGTAACCCCACCGTCAGGGTAGTCAGTGGCGAAGGACGGCATGGCCAGAGCCAAGGCGGCGGCCGTGACCGCGACGGTCAGCGAAGTCTTGAGAACGGTTGGCATGGTAACGAATCTCCCCAGCAATAAGAACGGGAGATCAAATATGCGCATCTCCCTGATTTTTAAGTCGAATGGAAAAACAATCAGGCATGCCATTCGCATACCCGGGTTATACAATATCCTTAAAGCGTCAAATGTGTAGCAATTTGCGCGTGCAAGGCGAAATACTGGCGCTGCGCGGACGGGGCTACCGTGTTTTCAACCGAGTCGCGTTGAAACGGTCAGGCCGTTTTTAAGGGTCAAGGTAACCGGTGTGCGTTCGCAGATGTCGAGCAGGCGCGCGATCTGGGCTTCGTCCAGCTCGCCGTGCAACCTGACCGTGCGATCGATGAACTCGGCCTTGTCCTCACGATAGAAATGCAGGCCGACCTCGACGCCGGTCAGCGGCCAGGTCTTGCGTTCAGCATACATACGCAGGGTAATGGCCGTGCAGGCGCCCAAGGCGGCCAGCAACAAGTCATAGGGCGCGGGCCCGGCGTCCTTGCCGCCATTATCGGGCGGTTCGTCCGCCGTCAGCGTCCGGCCATTGACGATGATTTCGGTGGCGAAGTCGGTCAGGCCGATCTTGGCGATGGCGCGGGTCATGCGGTTTCTCCGGAAAGGGCGTCGTCCTTTTACGCGCTTTCCGGAGACCCGTCATGGCGAAATCAGGCGTGCCGCATGGTCTCGGTTTGGCGGTCGCGGCCGAAGCGCGCATCCAGGCTGAAGCTGCCGGCGCCGAAGGAGACGATCTGCAGCAGGCCACCGGTCATGGCCAGATTCTTCAGGAAGTTGATCATCTGGTTCTGGTCGGCGAAATTGTTATGGAAAAACAGCGCGGCGACGACGCAGTAGACGGCTACGACAAGTGCCGTCCAGCGTGTCTGGTAGCCGACGATAAGCAGCAGGCCGCCGACCAGTTCGATCAGGATGGCGATGACATAGGCGACCGGCGCCAAGGGAATGCCAGCGGCGGCGATCTCATTGACGGTGTCGCCCGGCGCGGTGACCTTCATGATGCCGGACAGCACAAAGATGACAGCGATCAAAAGCCGCCCGAAGAAGGGCAGGTAACGTTGGGTCTGGGTCATGGTGACCTCCACTAAGCCTTATGCCAAAAGGTGCCTGACTGATAGGCGCGCCCTTTATGGACAAACATCAGGCGTCACAAAAATCGGGACCGTGGCAATGGTTCCGGCGTCCAGCCTTAGGTCCGGGACGATAAGGTGTCAGTCAGGATTAACCCTTTGCGCCTCGGTTTTGGATAAGGACATAGTATTGCGTCCGACGCCGGGCGGGATTAGGCTCCGGCCCGACAATAACTTCGTGGGCGTCGGGAAATGTCGACGATTTATGATGTGGCCCTGATGGCAGGCGTTTCGGCCAAGACGGTGTCGCGCGTCCTGAACGACGACGGTCCAGTCAAGGGGCCGACGCGCGAACGCGTGCTCGACGCCATGCACAAGCTCGATTTCCGCCCCAATACCCAGGCGCGCCAGTTGCGGCTGGGGCCCGCCAAGACGTCGGTCGGCATGCTGCTGGAAAACGCGACGGCCGGCGGGTATCAGGGCCGCATGCACAGCGCCATGCTGACGGCATGCATGGAAACAGCCAACTACCTGGTGGTCGAGCTGTTCGAACGCGGCCGGCCCGACTATTTCGGCTTTGAGCACTTCATTGTCAGCGCCAATGTCAAATCGCTGCTGCTGCTGCCGCCCCTGTGCGACTATCTGCCGTTGAAGGAGTTGCTGAAGGCTAGCGGCGTGCATGTGGTCCTGATCTCGCCGCTGGAACCGGACCACGCCTTCCCGTCGGTCAATATGGATGACCGCCAGGCGG
>CAYULN010000345.1:0-3120 GCA_964445605.1 uncultured Caulobacteraceae bacterium
GCGGGCAGGACTTACCTTTGACATAGGCCGGGTGGCTCTGGTCGGCCTCGGTCAGGGCGTGGTCGCAATAGAGACAGAGCGAGGCGGTCCGCGAGGGTTGCAGGTCATGGTCGACGGCGATTCGCTCATCGAAGACGAAGCATTCGCCCTGCCACAGCGACTGTGCCGCGGGAACATCCTCGAGATATTGCAGGATACCGCCCTTAAGGTGATAAACCTCTTCGACGCCCTGGTCGATCAGCCAGGAGGTGAATTTCTCGCAGCGAATGCCACCCGTACAAAAAGTGGCAATCTTTTTATTTTCAAAAGTTTGTTTATTGCTTCTGAACCAGTCCGGCAACTGCTTGAAGTTGCCGATGACCGGATCGATGGCGCCTTCGAAGGTGCCGAGATTGACCTCGTAATCGTTGCGCGTGTCGATCACCACCACGTCGTCGCGCTGGATCAGCGCGTTCCAGTCGGCCGGCGCGACATAGCGGCCGAAGCGCTGCATCGACACCGGCTCACCCAGCGAGATCGTCTCCTTCTTCAGCCGCACTCGCGCCTTGCCGAACGGCTGATAGTCCGCGTAGGACTCCTTCCAGCGGATCGGCCCCTTGACCACTTCGGTTTGCAGGTAGTCGAGAAACGCGTCGACGGCTTCGCGCTTGCCGGAAAGCGTCGAATTGAGGCCCTCGCGGGTGATCAGCACCGAGCCCTTGAGGTCCAGGGCCTTCATGCGCGTAAGCAGCGGCAACTGCATCGCCTCGAAATCCGGGAAGGCGAAGAAGTGATAAAAGGCGGCGATGACAAACGGTTGCGCGTCGGGCTCGTACATGGCGCGGCTTTAGCACAAAGGGATTTGCGATTAAAGATATGCCCAATTGCGGATAAACGCCGCCTGGCCATGGCGGACGCCGTCGGCATCGACGACGTTCCACAGGACGGTGTCGTGAATTTCGAACCGCCTGCCGGTGCTGGAAATCCGGACGCCGCTATAGGTGTCAATCCAGCCCTTCTGCAAAGCCGCCCTCAGCAGGTCGGCACGGTCGGATTGAATGGCCGTCGCCGGCTCGGCGCTCAACCGCGAGGGCAGGCGGGTAAAGGCCTGCCAATCCATTTCCCACAGGTCCAATGCCGCCCGGTTGGCATAACGGAAGATCGGATCGGCCTCGGTGCCGTGCGACACCACGGCTTGGGGGATATGGAACAGGGCCTCGGCCAGTTCGACGTCGGCCAGACCCGTTTCATCGCCGCCGATCAACGACTGTCCCGTAAACTTCCTGAAGCTGATATCATCAGCCGGTTATAGGCCTGAACTTCAAGTATCAGATAAGGCGTCATGCCAGGCTCGTCAGAAACGGCATGACGATATCGCGCACCGTCGCCTCGGCATCGTATTGCAGCACGAAATGCGGCCGGTCGGCGCGGACGATCGTCAGGTTGCGCGCCGTCAGTTTCATCCGCTGTCCGCAGGCATCCGAGATCAGCTTGTCGTGCGTGCCTTGGATATACAGGATTGGCATCTCCAACGTCGCCAAAGCTTTCTCGACATTACAGCTCAGCACCGCCTTGACCCGCGACATCAACACTTCCGCCGGCAAGGCCTTGACCACAGCCTGAACCCGCATGGCTAATTCGCGATCATCCGGCCGCAGCAGCGTCGAGGCAATCAATCCGCCCGGCGGATCGAGCAGGGTCGAGCGCATGGCCGACAGCAGCAGCCCCATCATCGGGAACGGCGACCGGGCAAAGCTGGCGGCTAGAATCAGGCCCTTCGGCTTCACCTTGGCCCGCGCCGCCAGCAGGATCGCCAACGGCCCGCCAAACGATTCCGCCAGCACGACATAATCCCCGTCCGCCGGCAGGCGCGGCAACAACGCGTCGGCCAGAGCCTCGTAGCTCAGCGGCCGTTCCGGATAGGTCAGAACGCCTGTCGCGACCCCGTCACCCAACGCCTCGATGAGCGGCGAAAAGAACGCGCCGCCGCCGTCCAGACCGGGCAAAAGGATAAGCCGGGGAAGGGGCGTCTTAGTCATCAGAAACCTGTCGAAATTTTCGACTTTGGGGATTGCATGAACCATTCGCCTCATGTAGTGAAGCCGCTCTTCGCTGACAAAAGCGAAAACCCGTGTTGGGCCTTGAGCTTAGCGCGTCCCTGCTGGGGAATGGTGTAATGGTAACACTCCGGTTTTTGGTACCGTCATTCTAGGTTCGAGTCCTAGTTCCCCAGCCAATGTCTTCATCTCGCCCAGCCATCGCCTTCCGGCCGCTCCGTCGCCGGTAAAAGCTCGCGCGTCATGAACACCACGTCAAGCCAGCGGCCGAATTTGAAGCCGGCGCGGGGCAGGCTGCCGGTTTGGCTGAACCCGCAGGCGGCGTGCAGGCCGATCGAGGCGGCATTGGCGCTGTCGCCGATCACCGCGTACATATGATAGAGCCCGCGCGCCGTGCTTTGCGTGATCAGTTCGGTCAGCAAGGCCTTGCCGATGCCCCGGCCGGTATGGTCCGGGGCGATATAGACGCTGTCCTCCACGCCATAACGATAGCCCGGCCGGGTGCGGAACGGTGAGGCATAGGCAAAACCCGTCACCGTTCCGCCCTCGACACTGACCAGGTAGGGCAGGCGCATCCGGCGATAGTCGTGAAAAGCCGCCGTCATCTCGGCTTGCACTGGCGGTTCCAGCGCGAAGGTGCCCGTGCCCGTTGCCACGTGGTGGGCATAGATCGCGGCAATTGCCGCGAAATCGGCCTCGATCGCCGTGCGGATGTCGATCAATCCGCCCATTTGCGCTCCATGGCCCAGATGGCGAAGGCGTAGTCGAAGGCGATTTCCTTGAGGAAGTCGAACCGCCCCGACGCTCCGCCATGGCCGGCTTCCATGTTGATTTTCAACAGCATCGGCGCGCCTGACGTCGATTTCTCACGCAGTTTGGCGATCCACTTCATCGGCTCCCAATAGGTGACGCGCGTGTCGCTCAAACCTCCGGTCGCCAGCACCGGCGGATAGGCCTTGGCGGTGACGTTGTCATAGGGGCTGTAGCTAAGGATATTGTCGTAAGCTTTTGTATCCTCGAGCGGATTGCCCCATTCCGGCCATTCCGGCGGCGTCAGGGGGAGCGAAGTGTCGCTCATGGTGTT
>CAYULN010000346.1:0-16452 GCA_964445605.1 uncultured Caulobacteraceae bacterium
CGCGTTGAAGCTGTTGGATTTGTACCATTCGACCGATAGATCGAGATTGTCCGAGAACATCGGCTTCAGTTGAGGGTTTCCGGCAAAGGTGGTGAAATTGTTGAGAGAGCCCAAACCCCCTGGTGTGGGATTGTTGGTGACGCTGATGCCGCCGCCGCCGGTCGCCTTGGTGGCGCCATAGCTTGGAAGGTCCATGGTCGTGTTGGCGGCAACGCGGATTTTGATGGTTGGGTCAGGCGTAAATGCGATATTAAAGGACGGCAAGGCCTTCGTCGTGGTTAGGCCGCCGGAAACATCCTTATTGACCGCCGCGAGAGTGTATACCGTTGAGCCGTTGAGGTAGGATGCGGGATTGATAACGAAGTGCCCCATCGACTCGTGTTCGACCTTCACTAAGCGAACGCCAAAATTACCCGTGAAGGGGGTATTGAACCAACTGGTATCGCTGGCAAACTTCGCTTCAATGTAAATTTCAGAAGTGATGTCGGATCCGTGCGCATAGTCGGTGTTCGGATTGATGGCGACTTGGTTGGTACCACTGCCCGAGCCATATTGCTTTCGAATATAGGCGGGATCGAACCTGGACACCAGCGCATTGCTGGCGGTCAAAAGATTGGTGGGTACGGCTATATCGCCGCGGAAAAAGTTTTGGAAGGCGGCCGTAGTGACATCGCCTGCCGGCGCGTTAGCAAAGCTCTTTGTGCTGGTCACTGGATTATTGTCGCAACCGTCCCAGCCTTGGCATACATCGGACCAATTATAGCCCGAGACATCGTCGCGTTCTGTGCGGCTAGCATACCTTGCACCCCACTTGATGTCGCGAATGAAGCCTGTGTCCGAAACCGCCCAGTCCACATCGAAGTTCGCGGCCCCCATTGAGCCGTGATTGCTTTCGATGTGCGTCATGTCGGCGCCGATGAAGTAATTCTTCGCGTTTGCGAAGGTTGCGTTTCCAGACGCTGGCACAGTGATCAAAGGCAGCTTGCCGGACAGATCTATCCCGAGCGTACCTGGGAAGGCGATAGATGGGAACAGGTCATAATTCTTGGTGTGTGATTCGGAGTCGACGAATTGGACGGATCCCGTCACTTGCGTCCGATCATTCGGATGCCAAGTAAAGCCGGTCGTCCAGTCGCTGGTTGTGTGATCGCTGTTGCTGCGACCGACGTCACCTCCGACGTTAAACGACGTGCCGCTTAGCGCACCCGTACCAGTGTCAAATGTGGTCAGGCTGTCGGTGCTAATCAGGCCGCCATTCGTGTCAAACGTATTGTGGCCAGCCGGATTGACGGTAAAATTGGTCCCGACCACGAATTCACCGCCACCGGTATTGTCCGCCTTGTACTTGGACGAGAAGACAGTGGTATAAAATTGCAGGTTATCGCTGGGCTTCCATTGAAAAGCCGCGTAGTAGCCGGTGCGCTCGCGGTTAAAGTCGTCATAGCCGTAATCGAAACCGCCTGGAATGTAGCGCGTCTGACCCGAAACGGTGCGCTTATAGAACGGTTCCATACGGATGAAGTTGTCGTGCGACGAATATTTGCTGTAGGCCAGATCGACCAACGCGCCGATTTCGCCGATCGGGGTATCCCAACGGTCGGTAACGAGAAAGGACCCTTCCGGCGTCGTCTTCTTTACCAGGTCGCCATAAGAGGCTCCAAGGCTCGCCTGGAACGCTGGTTTCTTATAGTCGAATGGCATTTTGGTTCGCAGGTCTATCGCGCCCCCGGTGCCGCCAATCAGTCGATCCGCCGTCGAGTCCTTATAGACGTCAACTGCAGCCATCAGTTCGGGCGTCACGTCGCCCCACAGTAGTCCCTGGCCGCCGTTGGCACTGAACACTTCGCGTCCATTAAGGAAGCCAGCGACGCCAGAAAGGCCACGCACTTGGATACCCGAGCCTTCAGCCGAAAAGTGATCGGGGTCACCCAGTGAGCCAAAGCGCACGATAGAGACACCGGCCACACGTTGCAGAACTTCGGTAATGGAATTGTCGGGCAGCTTGCCAGCCTCATCGGCGACAACCGAATCGATAACAGTGTCCGCGTTTTTCTTGCGATCAGTAGCTGTTTGGAGCGCTCTGCGCCGCGCGGTGACAACAATGACATCATCATCTTTCGCTGCGGCAGACGTTGTTGATGCGGTTGCGGTGGCTTGCGCGAAAGACGGCGTAGCTACTGCCAAGCCAGCGCAGACGGCGACCAGCGAAACGCTCGACCCAAGCAGAAATCTGGTGGAACTTATTTTAACTTTCATGGTGTTTCTTCCCTACTTATTAATATGATCGTGCCCTCGAGGCATTGCCACGGCGCCAATCTTTTTTCGGCTTTGTGTCCTCGTCTAGCGATATCGGCGAGACCAAATGATAGCGCTCTCATTTAAAATTGCGCAAAATAGAATCGCCATGAATTTTCATACAATAAATTTTATGACAGCGCAGGACATTTTTCGTTTTGGATAAAATATGCTGTAATAATGTTGTAAATATACAATATTCAACATAAAAAAAGACAACAAAAATCCTAGGCTTACTTCGAATGTGAGCCTAGATATCATATTTTCATCAAATTTTAGTTGAAGCATTCTAGAACAACTCAGAAACATCCATAAAAACTATGAAGCAACTGTTTTCAAAATGCTTTGATTCACGAGTCTCCTGCCAGATGCACAATTATTGAATTTGTGCTTTGCAAGTGAGACGCGCCAATAGGCGACAGGCGAACCTCGCCAGAAAAAAAATCGATGGGGACGCGGACAGGACTGATTTTTCCCCAGAAGTGACAGGCCGCTGGTACTGGTCAATCGTAAGAAGGACTGGAAAGTTGAAATGTCGATGGCTGCAATTGCTGAACTAGAGGCGTTACTAACGAATTTAGCGACCGCTTCTGGGGGGGAGGCGGGGGGGGTGATGCGGCACACCTAACCGCCGGTATCCTAAAATTGTTGCTGCGTGCTGAGTCCATGTGTCGTGCGGTCTCTGACGATTCGAATAGACAGACCAAAGTCCGCAAAAAAACGTGGACATATGACATTTTTATAAATGGCAGCGCTGTCAAAAAATAACCTTTTCAGGTTCGCCTCTTGCTTGTGAGCCCGTCTTACTCAGCAGTGACTCGATACATCCGTTCGGGGTTATTGGTGTCTTGTGCGCCAATGTGCTCGAATATGGTACGGTCCATATGCGACCGCTGGCCGGGACGTCGTCGTCGACCGTGCACGAGTTGAGTCGAAATATAACGGGGAAGAATAATGTACAGACAGGGATTGTCACACCTTCATCGCGTCGGTCCGATCGTGGCCTTTCTGGGTCTGTTCCTGGCGTTTGCCCCTGCAGCCCGGGCGGAAGGAATCATAACGCTCGACAAGCCGAAACCAGCCGTCGCCGAGACGCCGCCGATGGGCTGGAATTCGTGGAACCATTTTCACTGCGACGTCGATGAAGCCAAGATCCGCAGCGCCGCCGATGCCATGGTGTCGTCGGGCATGAAGGCTGCAGGATATCAGTATGTCGTCATCGACGACTGCTGGCAGACTGGCCGTGACGCCGACGGCAATATCGTCGCCGACGCGGTCAGGTTTCCCTCCGGCATGAAGGCTCTGGCCGACTATGTCCATGGCAAGGGTCTGAAGTTCGGGCTGTACTCCGATGCCGGAATCAAGACCTGCGGCGGCCGGCCGGGTTCGCGCGGCCATGAGTTCCAGGACGCGGCGACCTATGCGCGCTGGGGCGTCGATTACCTGAAATACGACTGGTGCTCCACCGGCACGGAAGACGCCCAGGCTGCCTACACGATCATGGCGATGGCTTTACGCGACTCCGGCCGCGACATCGTCTTTTCGATGTGCGAGTGGGGAACGTCGAAGCCGTGGTTGTGGGCCGCCGGCACCGGCCATCTGTGGCGGACCAGCGGCGATATCAGCGACGCCTGGGTCAAGAACCAGACCAGCAAGGCGTGGGAACACGGCATGCTCGATATCCTCGACATGCAGGTCGGACTGGAGTCTTTCGCGGGGCCTGGACACTGGAACGATCCCGATATGCTAGAGGTCGGCAATGGCGGCATGACGACGACCGAATATACCGCTCACTTCTCGCTGTGGGCTATGCTGGCGGCGCCATTGATCGCCGGTAACGACCTGTCGGCGATGAACTCGGACACGCAAGCCATCCTGACCAATGGCGATGTCATCGCCGTCGATCAGGATGCGCTTGGCATCCAGGCCCGCCGCGCCGTCAAGGATGGTGACTTCGAGACCTGGGTTCGTCCGCTGGCCGGTGGCGACCGCGCCGTTGTCCTGCTGAACCGGTCATCGCAGCCGCATCGCCTCTCGGTCGATTGGTCGACCTTGAACATGGCGCCCGGCGAAAGGGCCGACGTCAAGGATCTGTGGTCCAAGGTGGTAAGCAACGGCGTGAAATCGAGCTATGGCGCGATTGTCCCGGCACATGGGGTCGTCATGGTGCGCATCAAGCCCGTTTTTTAGTCGCGTTCAAGGGGAGCCAAACTGTGCGTCTGAGGTTTCGACCCCAGTTTTGACAGCACTGTCTTTAATTAGCTCACCTTTGCCGATTGCGATGGTTGGTATCACCGCCCGAAGGTCTTTTCTTGCGCGCCGATGCAGCCAACATACCGAAGGATGAGTCAATTTAATGAAAAGTAGAATTCGAAAAATTCTATATATTTCAGTGTTAATTCTGGCGCTTGGCGGCAATACACATGCACAAGGGGAGGCTGTGCAGAGCCCATGGCTGAACATTACGAAGTCGCCTGACGAACGGGCCGTTGCACTGGTCAAAGAAATGACCCAGGCCGAAAAGCTGACTTTGGTCTTTGGGTACTTTTCTTCTGACGCACCTTGGATGACAACGGGCAGTAGGCGCTTCGAGAAACCTGCAGACGGCCGACCTCATTCAGCGGGCTACGTTCCCGGCATTCCACGCCTTGGTATCCCGCCACAATGGCAGACCGACGCCGGCATAGGTGTCGCCGTCCAACGAACCGACAAACCAAGTCTGCATACGGCTCTGCCGTCGGGTATCGCGACCGCAGCGACCTGGAATCCAGAAATAGCCTATGCCGGCGGTGCAATGGTCGGCAATGAGGCGCGTCTCTCCGGCTTCAATGTGCAGCTGGCCGGTGGCGTCAATCTATTGCGTGAACCGCGAAACGGCCGCAACTTCGAATATTCTGGTGAGGATCCGTTACTGGCCGGCACAATCACGGGCAATGAGATCAGGGGAATTCAATCCAACCACATCATCTCAACCATGAAGCATTATGCCTTCAACGACCAGGAAACCGACCGTAACAGCATCGATCACAAGATTGATGAAAGGGCCGGGCGGGAAAGTGATCTTTTGGCATTCCAGATTGCTTATGAAATTGGCAATCCGGGTTCGGTGATGTGCTCTTATAATCGGGTCAATGGCGCCTATGCCTGCGAAAATAGCTGGCTGTTGAACGACGTGCTGAAAACAGAGTGGGGCTTCAAAGGTTATGTGATGTCCGATTGGGGCGCCACCCATTCGACCGTGGCAGCTGCGACAGCCGGTCTCGATCAGGAATCGGGATGGGCTTTCGATCGATCAGCCTATTTCGGCCCTGCGTTAGCAGAAGCTGTCAATAATGGTCATGTTTCACAAGCCCGCCTAGATGACATGGCGACGAGGATTGTCCGCTCCATGTTTGCTAACGGTCTGTTTGACGATCCAATCGCGGCCGGACCCGCGGGAGATCAATCTGCGCACATTGATTTTACAGTTCATGCGAGGACTTCGCAGGCCGACGCTGAGGAAGGCATTGTTCTGCTTAAGAACAACGGCATTCTCCCGATCGCCAAATCGGCAAAATCAATTCTTATAGTCGGTGCTCACGCTGACATCGGTGTTCTGTCCGGCGGTGGCTCCAGTCAGGTTTATCCGCATGGCGGACCTGACAACGGGCTGATCGTGTCTGACGAATACGGCAAGGGCTTCCCTGGACCAAAGGTCTATTATCCGTCGTCGCCGATGAAAGCTCTCCAATCTCGCAGCCGAGCTCGCATCACCTACCTTGATGGCAAAGATATCCAAACCGCGGTAACTGCCGCGAAGCAATCAGACTTGGTCATGGTCTTCGCGGAACAATGGACCGGCGAAGGGATGGATGTGCCTGACCTTAACCTGCCTAATAATCAGGACAAATTGATTGATGCGGTCGCCTCAGCCAATCGCAAAACCGTTGTCGTACTTGAAACCGGGGGCCCTGTGGTCATGCCATGGCTGGGTAAGGTCAGCGCGGTCGTTGAAGCCTGGTATCCCGGCACGTCCGGTGGCGAAGCCATAGCCCGAATTCTGAGCGGCGAAGTCAATCCGTCCGGTCATTTGCCCGCCACCTTCCCAGCTTCCCTGAGCCAGTTGCCGCGTCAAGTTGTCAAAGGTAGCTTCAAATCCGACAAGAGCGAAAGCCACCCTTCGTCGAACTATGACATCGAAGGTGCTGCAGTCGGATATAAGTGGTTCGATGAGAAGGGTCTGAAGCCGCTGTTCGCCTTCGGACATGGCCTAAGCTATACCACATTCGCAACCTCCGGTCTGAACGCCGCACCGGACCGCTCGGGCGTGAAAGTCTCGCTCACGGTCAAAAATACCGGCAAGATGGCGGGCAAGGCTGTCGCGCAAATCTACGTGGCGCCTGCCTCCGAATCTGGTTGGGAAGCGCCGAAACGCCTGGGCGCTTTCGCCAAGGTCGAGCTGCAACCGGGCGAAAGCAAAACTGTTTCCGTGAATGTTGATCCCCGTTTGCTGGCGGTGTTCGATGCGGGCAGCAAATCTTGGAAAATTGTGGCGGGCGATTACAAAGTTATGGTCGGAATGTCGGCCTTTGGCATCAGCGGCGCTGTCAATGTCCACTTGGAAGCCGATGTTTTTAAGGATGGAATTGTCGATTTCCACTGAACGGACTCAAATGAAGGAATTTTCAGCATGGAGCGATTGGCCTAGTAGCCATTCATTTCACGAACGCGGATATTCGCCCTTGTCAGGCAGTCATCGTAGCCATACTATTTTGTATTACAATTTATAAAGCGACGCCTGGGTCTAATATGTTGGATCGGCTCAAGCGAATTCCTAACAAAAAAGTAGTCTTGGCCGTCGCAGGTTCAAGCAAACAATAAGGTGGCACATGACGTCCTCACTGATTATGCATGGCAAGGTTTCGCCGCTAATAGTCATGCTTGCGTTGTTCTCACACCACGCGTTGGCCGCCGACGCGCCGAAGACCGAACAGCTCTACCTGTCCGGTCACGGCCCAAAAGATGCCGTGCCGTGGGAATTCACTGTCTCCGGTGGGCGCCGCGCCGGTGAACATACGACTATCCCCGTGCCGTCGGTGTGGGAGCAGCACGGTTTCGGCACCTACAGCTATGGGCAACAGGGGACGCCACGCGCGGACGAACACGGCCAATATCGCCTCAAGTTCACGCCCCCTGCCGACTGGAAGGGCCAGCGCATTCGTCTGGTCTTCGAAGGCGTGATGACCGACGCGACCGTCAAGGTGAACGGCGTGCAGGTCGGACCGACACACCAGGGCGCTTTTTATCGCTTCCATTACGACGTCACGAAGGTGCTCAAGCTTGGCTCCGAGAATGTGCTCGAGGTCGATGTCGCCAAGGAATCGGCAAATCCCGACACCAATACGGGTGAGCGCGCGGCAGATTATTGGGTGTTCGGCGGTATCTTCCGGCCGGTCTGGCTGGAAGCCGCACCGATGGAATCGATCGAACATACCGCCATTGACGCCGAGGCCGACGGCACATTGACCGCCGATGTCGAAATCGCCAACGCCCAGACCGCAACCCGCGTCGAGGCCCAGGTGACCACGCTCGACGGCCATCCGGTCGGCGCGTCGTTTTCCGTGGCCGTGCCAGCCGGCGGCGGCAGTCCGCTGCGTCTGAGCACGCACATCGACGCCCCAAAGCTTTGGACAGCAGAAACACCCAATCTTTACGCTCTGAAAGTCACACTCTACACGGGTGACACGGCCCTTCACACGATGACCGAGCGGTTCGGGTTCCGCACCTTCGAAGTCCGTCCTGGCAAAGGCTTTTTCCTCAATGGCCAGCGCATTCTGCTGAAAGGCGTCGACCGCCACAGCTTCCGCCCGGAAACCGGCCGGGCGCTCGACCGCGAGGATAATTATGCCGATGCAAGGCTGATCAAGTCGATGAACATGAACGCCGTGCGCATGTCGCACTACCCACCCGACCCGGCCTTCCTGGAAGCGGCCGACGAGCTGGGCCTCTATGTGCTCGACGAACTGAGCGGCTGGCACCACGCCCACGATACCGATGTCGGCCGCCGGCTGGTGCGCGAAATGGTCGAACGCGACGTCAATCACCCCAGCATCATCCTGTGGGATAACGGCAACGAGGGGGGCTGGAACCGCGATCTCGATGGCGAATTTGCTTTTTACGACCCACAGAAACGCCATGTCCTGCACCCGTGGGAGGTCCACGACGATGTCGATACCAAGCACTATCCAAACTACGATGACTTAACGCGTCGCCTCGCTGGCCCGAATATCCTGATGCCGACCGAAATGCTGCATGCCCTTTACGATGGCGGCGGCGGCGCGGCGCTCGACGACTACTGGAAGGCGATGAAAGCGTCGCCGGTCGGGGGCGGCGGCTTCATCTGGGACTTCGCCGACGAGGGGATCGCCCGCACCGATCGCGGCGGTGCCATTGACGTCTTCAGCACCATGGCGCCGGACGGCGTCGTCGGCCCGCATTTCGAGAAGGAAGGCAGCTATTACACCATTCGCGACGTCTGGTCGCCGGTGCAAATCGAAACGCCAAACTTGAGCAATGGTTTTGACGGCACGCTCAAGGTCAGCAACGACTACGATTTTACTTCCTTGGCGCAGACCACCTTCCAGTGGGAACTGGTGCGTTTCCCGACCGCCGACGCCACGGGAACCGTGCCGGTCATTCTGTCGAACGGTGAGACGACTGGCCCGGCGATCGCAGCGCATGCCTCGGGCACGCTGAAGCTCAACCTGCCGAAGGATTGGTCCAAGGCCGATGCCCTGATGCTGACCGCCAACGGACCGGACAAACAGCCTTTGTGGACCTGGACATGGCCTGTTTCGGCACCGTCCCTGCCGGCCGCAACGGCGGGCAGCAAATCGACCGTCGCCACAGCCAACGGCAATATCCGCCTCACAGCTGGCGCCGTCAGCGCCACCTTCGATCCGGCGACGGGGGAGCTGCGCACTTTCGGCCGTAGCGGCAAAACCATAGCGCTCGGCAACGGCCCGCGCCTCGTCTACGAAAAACCGGCGGCCACACCGCCGACCTGGCTGGACTTCGCACCGGGCGAGGCGACGGCCGAAGTCCGCCGTCTCACGACACCGCAAATGGCCAATGTGGCCGAGATCGATCTCGACCTGGCCAAGACCGACAGCTTCGGTGGCTTCAAGCTTGAAATCACCGCCGATGAAAAGACCTGGAAGACGGTTTACGACAGCTCCCGTCGTGCCGGTGACGGCAATCGCTACCCGTTCCCGCCGCAGGTCATTTCCGCCATCCGCATAACCCACGCCGCGCGCGACAGCGGTGCGCCCGTCGCCATCAAGGCCGCCAAGGTCGGTTTCGAAGCCGACCGATTCCTGACACCCGCCGCCGGTCCCGCCACCGTCACCACCGGCACGTCGCCGGAAGGTGCCTGGATCGACGCCAAACAAAGCAACGGCCTGGCCGACGTCCACTGGACCTTGCGTCCGGATGGTTCGCTGCGGCTCGACTACAGCTACGACCTGAGCGGCAATTACATCTATCACGGCGTTACGTTCGACCATGCCGAAGACCGGATGATTTCCGTCCGCAGCCTGGGCGAGGGGCCGTACCGTGTCTGGCAGAATCGCCTGCGCGGCACCGCGCTGGGCATTCGCGACGTCGCCCGCCATGTCGATGGCCCCGAAGCCCTGGGCTATCCGGAATTCCAGGGCTATTTCGCCGGCCTGCGCTGGGCGCGCTTCAATACGGACGCCGGGCCCTGGCAGGTAACCAGCGGCTCGCCCGATCTCTATCTGCGCGTCGGCACCCCACTGTTGGGGCATAGCCTTACCTCCCCAGACTTCCCGTCAGGCGATGTCTCGTTCATGAGCGCCATCCCGGCTATGGGCTCGAAATTTATCTCTCCGGAAAAGTCGGGCCCGTCGAGCGGACCGGCCAAGACAGCGGGGAACTATAGCGGCTCAATCCTTTTTACCCTGCCGACCCGATAGTCGCGGATGTGTTCTCACAGGCTAAACTTGGCAGAGGCTTTAAATGACAGATAAATCTCCGGCGATCAACGCCTTAGTCATTGGATCTTGCGGAATCGCAATGCTTGGCGGCGCGCAGATGCAAGCGGCGCCGGCGGTTCAAAATTCACCAGATGCGCTTTCAGGCAAAGGCTTGACAAAGCATGATTTTCTGTACCGCGCAGAACGCGATATGTGCGAGCGCTTGCATACCATGTTTATTGTGCGTGCTGGGAAAATCGCCTGGCAGTATTCAATGCCTCTGCGTCCGACACCGGAGGACCAGCGTTCATGGCAACCAATTTAGCAGGGCGGGGCGCGGAAATGAAATGGATTATTGTAACTTGGTTGGTAGCCCTTGTAGCGGGATGCGGGATTCCGTTGGGGTGCACAGCTCAGCCCGTAAATCCGGCACAATTGATTCCGGCGATTCAGACGCGCGAGCGCGTATCTATCGATCAAGATTGGCGGTTCGCGTTTGGCCATGCCACAGACCCTGCCCGGGATTTCGGCTATGGAACAAGGCCCTTTTTCTTCGCTAAGGCTGGCTATGGTGACGGGCCCGCGGCGATTAAGTTTGACGACCGGGCATGGCGGAAAGTTGACTTGCCGCACGATTGGGCGGTGGAATTGCCATTCGACCCCCGCGGCGACGGTAATCACGGATCGAAGGCCATTGGCCGAAATTTCCCGGAAAACAGTGTCGGCTGGTACCGCAAATCGATCGACATACCCTCTGGAGACCTAGGTAAGCGCATCTCGCTCGTCTTCGATGGCGTTTATCGGGATAGCACCATTTGGGTCAACGGCCATTACATAGGCTCCCATCCGAGCGGTTATTCCAGCTTCACCTATGATGTCACTGACTACCTCAATTACGGCGGCGCCAATGTCATTGCGGTGCGGGTTGATGCCTCGCGGGAAGAGGGCTGGTTCTATGAAGGAGCTGGCATATATCGGCACGTCTGGCTGACAAGGACTTCGTTTTTGCACGTAGCCCAGTGGGGGACGTTTGTTCAAACGACGGTTGCCAATGGCGACGCCGATATTGCAGCGCAAGTGAGAGTAAGAAACGATAGTCGGGATGCGCAGAACTTTACCATCGAACAACAAGTTTTCGGTCCCGATGGCCCACTTATTGCGGAAAAGACCGAAGCCCCGACGAGCGTCAATGCCGACACAGAAACCGAAATCACAAGCCATATAAGCGTGAAAAATCCTGTCCTTTGGACGCTGGACGACCCGGCGCTTTATAGTCTCATCACAATCGTTCGCAAGGATGGAGAAATTGTGGATTCCTATACCACTTCATTTGGTATCAGGACCGTCACTTTTGATCCGGACAAGGGCTTTTTCCTGAACGGCCAACATGTCGAACTGAAGGGCGTCAACAATCACCAAGATTTCGCGGGCGTTGGTACTGCGGCACCTGATGGACTCATACTTTGGCGGCTCAAAAAATTAAAGGAAATCGGTGTTAATTCGTTACGTTTGTCGCATAACCCCCCGGCACCTGAACTTCTCGATGCCGCCGATCGGCTTGGCCTGCTAATAATCGATGAAAACAGGATAATGGGCACGACCCCCGAGGTTCGCGGAGAACTCGAGGCGCTCATCAGACGCGATCGCAACCATCCCAGCATCATATTATGGTCTGTCGGCAACGAAGAATGGGCGTTGGAGTGGACCGAACTCGGCACACGATTGATGGACGAGATGCAATGGACTGTTCATCGCCTCGATCCGACGCGGCGCACGACCGCCGCCGCCAGCGGATCAGGTAAGGGGCTGTCATTGGCTGAAGACGTTATGGGCTTCAACTATAATACGCAACATAACATTGATTCCTTTCATGCGGAACATCCCGAAAAGCCTTCGCTCATGACGGAGGAGGGGTCGACGACGGCAACTAGGGGAATCTATTTTGACGATCCCGACCGAGTTCACCTTGCGGCCTATGACCGTGAAGCTCGGCCCGGAAATTCGTCAAGTATAGAAGAGGCTTGGCAATTTGTCCGTAAAAGGCCTTTTCTCGCTGGCATGTTCGTATGGACCGGTTTCGATTATCGTGGAGAGACGACACCTTTCGACTGGCCGGCGATCAGCTCGCAATTTGGCATGTTGGATACGACGGGCGTCCTTAAAGACAGCGGATATTACTTGAAATCGATTTGGACCGACAGGCCGATGGTGCATCTATTGCCGCACTGGAATTGGGTAGGTAAAGAGGGCCAGCCCATTGAAGTCTGGGCCTACGCCAATACGGATGAAGTCGAACTCTTCCTGAACGGTCACAGCATGGGCAAAAAGCCTATGCCTTCTGGCCAACATTTGGTGTGGACCGTGCCGTATTCCCCTGGGACGTTAAGCGCCATAGGGTACTCGGCCGGGAAGGCGATCGCAACGACGCAAGTGTCCACAACCGGAAAGGCCAGTTCGATCAAATTGACGACCGATCGGCCGAACATCGCAGCCGATGGCAAGGATGTTGCGGTTATTACGGTTAACGTCTGCGACAATGTCGGCCGCCCAGTGCCGATCGCAGAGGATGAAATCCAGTTCGACGTCGCAGGTCCTGCTCGTATAATTGGCGTGGGCAACGGAGACCCTGGCTCACATGAAGCCGACCGAAGCGCGGTTCGGTACAGCTATGTTTCATTGACAAATTGGCACGCGAAACCCGTCGATTCAATCGTAGATCCTCCGGAGGTCGCATCGGATGTTGATACGACTTCATGGCTTGATCCATTTCGCTGGCTTCCACCGGAGCGGCAGCCTGCTTCGACAAAGGCATTGGTTTTGCGCGGGGAATTTCCGGCTCCAGTCGTGGGCGAAGATGACACCTTGGCAATGTACGTCGCTCGACTTGACGATGAGGAACTGGTTTTCTTGAATGGCAAAGCGGTGCATCCGAGCCTAGTCGAAGGTGCCTGGGTCCTGAATATCGATCGCGCCTCCTTGAAGGAACGTAACAATTTGGCACTTGTCGTTCCGACGCCCGAAGGTGGGATTTCAAGACTCGCTGACGCCAGCCAACAGGGCATAAACTGGGCGACGCTTCGGATAGCAAAATCGGGAGGGCCTTGGCAGCGGCGAGTTTTTGGCGGCTACGCTCAGCTTATCGTCCAGTCGACGGGAACGGCCGGAAAGGCGATCATTCATGCTCAAGCGGCACACTTAAAAGATGCCGAGATAACGATCAATTTGAAATCACAATGAGCGAGTCATCGGCTGGTCTCAATTTAAACAAGGGGCTAAATATGCGACTTTCTTATAAATTGAAGTCGAACGCTGGCGGCTCTAACGGCTCACGACTAGGAAAACGTCATCGGTCACTCGGGTACCAAGAACGGAAAATGGCAATCCAAGACCCTCGGATGATCCGGATGAGGTCAAGGTGGTTACGCTGCTGGCGTGGTATGCCGGAAGTTTTGGGATGCTCAAGGTACATGCAAAATGGCCGCGGGTATGAAAATGCGTCGCGTCATAAGGCGTGGATGGGCGCCCGCCTATTCCTAGCTGGTCGGTCGTGAACAATGCGGTTTTCGGTTCAAGCCGTTATCTGACGGTAGGGTTGGTCGGGTTTGGTCATGACGTCGGCCCATATGGTGGCGACAACGACGGCGTAAAAACACTTCAACCACGTGAGCAGTATGCGGATGTTATGACCGGCGACGACGAGGAGGACGTTGACGGCGTCACCATGGGTGCCAGCGAGCCAGTTTCGTTCAAGTTTTCCGTCGGCCTTCATATGCCCGATTACGGGCTCGATAGCGCTACGGCGCCTCATTATTTTGGCGGACAGCGAAGGCCGGGTTGGAATGATGATTGTGACCTGACGTCCAGCCGGCAAGTTCAGCCAGGTAGGTTTCCCATATCGGCCTCTCACTGCTCGGGATTGGTGGCCTTGAAATAATGCCCAGCCAGCCGGCTTACGGAGAGCCTAAAGATGGGTGGAGTGGCTGAACCGACGTTTCATAAAGGGGTGCGGTTTTGCCGCGTATATAACTATGGAGCATGGAGATATCATGATCCCCAAAACCAGCTTCAACCGCTTCAGAAAATCGCTCCAGTGCCGCGCGTCCCGCCTTAAGCTGTAAACCCATTTTTTCAGCTTCTGCAATCGCGTAGGCTAGATCCTTGGCCATCAAACGCATAATGAAGTTGGGCGTGGAGTCGCGATTGGCCATGCGTGGCGCGACCAACTTAAGCAATGGGCTCCCGGGAGAGGCGTTGATTAATGTCTCAATTGCCTGGTCGCGATTAAGGTTGGACTTGTCGATCATGGCTACGGCTTCGGCTAGTGAGGCCAGTTGGACACCGCAAACGAAGTTATTGATCAGCTTGAACAAAGCGCCACTGCCAACCGGACCAAGATGGATGATGCCCTTGCTCATGGCCAAGAGCACAGGCTGCACGCGTTCGAGGTGGGCCATCTCTCCACCAACCATGAAAGTCAATTCGCCAGCTTCGGCGTGAACCTTGCTTCCGGTGACAGGCGCATCAAGGCAGGCACATCCGGCTTTAGCTGCGGCCACTGACCAATCGCGAATCCATTTGAGTGATACCGTGCTCGACTCGACGCAAATTGCTCCGTTCTTAGCTTGTTTGAATGCGCCGACGTCTCCCAACCACAGAGCGCGTGCCGCGTCGTCGTCGGAGACAATGCTAATAATCACATCCGCATCAAATGCTGCGTCGGCCGGCGAATCTGCGACCCGTGCGACGCTTGCAAATGGCGTTGCTTTCGCGGGGTTGCGGTTATAAACGGCGACTTCAAAGCCGGCCTGGACCAGCCGCCCAGCCATACCCGTACCCATCAGGCCGAGACCAAGGAATGCTATTTTAGACATAGGAACGCTTTCTAGTAAAACGGTTCCGAATAGAAGTCATTCGCCAAACAGATTGAAACGTTCAAGAATATTATTTTCGGCTAAAGCTTTTGGGTAAAGTACGCAGCACGTTTCTCATCGCCTCTTCCGCCAATTCGGCATCGTTTCTGGCGATGGCCATGTAAACCGCTTCATGCTTAGGAATATCGACCTCTGACATGCTGTCGCTAACCTGCATAACCAAATCGAGGGCATGATGAATAATGGGTTTAAGGCGCCAGAAAAAGGGATTCCTGGACGCTTTTAAGATAGCCACGTGGAATGAAATATCTGCGCGGAGTACGGCGTGGGGGTTTTGGGCGGTATACATACCTTCCAGCGCCTCGCCGATGGCGTCTACCAACCGCCGGTCCGGACACCGGGCTGCTAGAGAAGCGGCGACGGGCTCAAATGCCAACCGCATCTCATTCATTTGCAGATAAAGGTCCTCCGGATTTCGACGCGCTTTAAGCCAGTCCAAAACGTCGGGATCAAGCAGGTTCCATTCGGTGACAGGAAGAACATAGGTTCCCTTTTTTTGTCGCGATGAAACAAGCCCCTTTGCCGTGAGCATTTTCACTGCTTCTCGAGTCACTGGTCGGCTGGCACCAAATAACTTAGCAATTTCCGCTTCATTGGGAAATTCCTTGTCATCATAATCCCCGCCTACAATCGCCTTACCCAGCATGTATTGCAGGTTGACCGCCATGCTCGTGCCGAAAACAACTTCACGGTTCATCAATTATTGCGCCCCATTTGATCGAATAGCGTTGGTAATACCTTATAACCCTGACAAATAGTAGTAGGAAATGGCATTGGTGAATGACGCAGAAGGTAATCAATACAGGCGCGGTGCGCTCCCTTTCGCAGCCCTTGCCGCGCTAAAGCTGGGTTTTAGGTACTGCGCTCGCCAGCACTTTCAAACGGCACGCCTAATTCCTTAGGTATAATGGCCTCGAACGGCTTATCGAGGCTAGAGGCGTCATAACCCACCTGCCACTCCAGTCGCATGCCGTAATAGAGCGCGGTAAAGCCCCAAAACCGGGTCTGGCCCAAGCCAAAACCGGTTTCCGCATCATAATATTCGCGCAGGACCAGGTTTCTTTGCAGGGCCATTTCGAACAGCCGGTCGGCCAGAACCTTGGCCTCCTTGAGGTAGCCGTACCGTCGCAGGCCCTGGAAGATCATGTAGTTGGTCGGCGCCCAGGTCGGCCCGCGCCAGTTACATTCGTTGCTGCCGTTAGGCAATTTGTGCGAGCCCTGATAATAGTCCGGTTCGGTCTTGGCATAGCTGG
>CAYULN010000347.1:0-14420 GCA_964445605.1 uncultured Caulobacteraceae bacterium
GGCGCGGTCCCCCTCCCCGACAAGCGGGGAGGCACAGAGGGAATATATCCGGCGGCTATTGATCGTTCCTCCCCGCTTGTCGGGGAGGGGGACCGTGAGCCAGCGTTGAACGAAGACCCACAAAGAATGGCTCACGGTGGAGGGGGTTCTTACTTCCCTCATTCCGCCGGCTCCGGCTTCAGCGCCCGCGCCTTGACCGCCACGCCGAGCCGCAAGCGTCGGTCGGCCAGCGACAGCACGCCGCCCAGCGCCATCAGCAACGGCCCCAGGAAAATCAGCCGCACCCACGGGTTAAAGAAGAACCGCACCATCGCCGCCGGCCTGCCGTCGCGGCCTACGACCGGATCGGCCATCACCACATAGAGATCGCTCAACGGCGTGAAGCACAGCCACACCTTGCTCTGGGTCTCGCTCGACGCCGGATAGAACCGCCTTTGCGGCCGTGCCTCGCACACCGGAGTGCCATTGCGGGCAATGGTGAACACCCCGCCCTCGGCGCTGTAATTCGCCCCCTCAGCCTGATAGGTGCCTGTGTAGGTCATCTCATAGGCGCCCAGCTTGATATGATCACCGACCTGCATCGCCTGCTGCACGCTTTCGCGGCCGTGGCTTTCGACCACCGCGCCCAGCACGAACAGGCCCAGACCGATATGCGCCAGCAGCATGCCGTGCGTCGCCAGTGGCAGCGCCGTAAATCTTTTCCATATTCCCGGAATACTCGTACCAACCCGCTCAACCAGCAACCGCACCGACCCGAACACCAGCCAGGCCCCGGCCAGCAAACCGACAAAATAGGCCGCCTCCGAGACGAAATCCGGCCCCTTGTACAGCAGCGATCCCACCGCCGCGCACAACGCCGCCATGCCGAAGGCCAGGGCCAGGCGCTGCACCACGCCTTTCAGATCACTGCGCTTCCACGACATCAGGCTGGAGATCGGCAGGGCCACCAGGGCCACCACCATGATCGGCGCGAAGACGCTTAAATAATAGGGCGCGCCCACCGACATGGTCTTGTTAAACACCGCCTGCATACCGAGCGGATACAACGTCCCCAGGGCGACCGACGTCAGGCCCGCCGACAGCAGCAGGTTGTTGAGCACCAGCGACGCCTCGCGCGACACCGGCGCGAACAGCCCGCCCGGCGCCAGCTCCGGCGCGCGCAGGCCGAACAGGGCAAACCCTGACCCGGCGGTGACAAACAGGATGGTCGCCAGCAGGATGCCGCGCTGCGGATCGACGGCGAAGGCGTGCACGCTGGTCAGCAGACCCGATCGCACCAGGAACGCCCCCATCATCGAGAAGGTGAAGGCCAGGATGCCGAGGAACACCGTCCACGCCTTCAGGGCGTCGCGCTTTTCCATGACGATGGCGCTGTGCAGCAGGGCGGTCGCCGCCAGCCACGGCATGAACGAGGCGTTCTCGACCGGGTCCCAGGCCCACCAGCCGCCCCAGCCGAGCTCGTAATAGGCCCAGAAGGCGCCCAGCGTGATGCCGACGGTCAGGAAGCTCCACGCCAGCAACACCCACGGCCGCACCCAGCGCGCCCACGCCCGGTCGAGCCGCCCTTCGATCAGGGCGGCGACGGCGAACGAAAACACCACCGAAAAGCCGACATAGCCCATGTAGAGCATCGGCGGATGGAAGGCCAAGGCCGGGTCCTGCAGGGCCGGATTGAGCGACTGCCCCTGGAACGGCGCCTGTTCGAGGCGGCCGAGCGGGTTGGAACTGAACAGGGTGAAGCCGACAAACGCCGCCCCGAGCAGGCCCTGCACGCCGAGCGCCTTGTGCCGCAAACCGGCGGGTAATCCCTGCCCGCGCAGGGTGATCATGGCGCCATAGACCAGCAGGATGGTGCACCACAGCAGCATGGAGCCCTCATGCGAGCCCCAGGCGCCGGAAATCTTGTACAGCAGGGGTTTGTCGGTGTGCGAATGCTCGAAGACATTGACCACCGAGAAGTCCGACCGGACGAAAGCCAGAATCAGGATGGCGAACGCCGCGGCGATACTCAACGCCGCCGCCAGGGAGAGGCCCTCGCTG
The DNA here is from genome assembly GCA_964445605.1 of uncultured Caulobacteraceae bacterium. Lineage (GTDB taxonomy): Bacteria > Pseudomonadota > Alphaproteobacteria > Caulobacterales > Caulobacteraceae > Asticcacaulis. The sequence continues at coordinate 2,041 of CAYULN010000347.1, forward strand.
AACCGCTCGATGCCGCGCCACGGCCTGAACTGCCCGGCGACGACCAGGGCGAACTGGAAAAAGCTGAGCACGAACGCCGCGCTGAGGCAGAACACGCCGATTTCGTCGAGGCTCATCGAAGCGTCCTCACAATGGCTTCTCCGGACCGGAAGGCGCCTGCGTCATCCCTGATTCCGGCCGCCATTCGCCCTGGCGCTTCAGTTCGTCAGCGACGTTCTTCGGCATGTACTTCTCGTCGTGCTTGGCCAGCACCTGCGTCGCCCGCAGCTGCATCGCACCGGTGACATCGCCTTCGCACACCACGCCCTGCCCTTCGCGGAACAGGTCCGGCAAGGCGCCCTGATAGACGACCGCGACTTCCCTCAGCTTGTCCATTACGGTGAAACGCACCGTGCCATCCGGCGTTTTCGACACGCTGCCAGCCTTGACCAGGCCGCCCAGCCGCACCGTCCGCCCGTCCGGCACATGCGCGGCCTCGAGCTGTGCCGGCGTGTAGAAATAAACCGCCGTCCCCTTGAGCGCATACAGGCTCAAGCTTACCGCCGCGATCAGCAGCGGCGCGGCGATGGCGAATACCATCAACCGTCTGCGCGCCTTGGCCGATTTGGGAAGAAAAGCCATTAGCATTCTCCCTGAAGGCGCGCATTTTTGTTTGCGCTACCGCTTCGCTGCTTGAGCGCGGGAGCCTTCGCCGATTTCGGCAGCCATCCCATCACTGCCCTCCCGTGTCTTCGCCGCCGACCGCCGCCTGCGCCTTGGCCAGGATATCGGCGGCGACCTGCGGCCGGTCGCGGTAGTGGGCCTGCATGGCGGCCACCGCCTTGGCCTTGGCCGCCTCGTCATGCAGCACGTCATACGACCGCAGCAGCCGCGCCCAGCCCTCAGCATTCTCCGGATTGGCCTGGAGCTGCGCCGCCAGGGTGTCGACCATGCCCCGGATGCGCGCGTTCGACGCCGCCTGCGCCGCTTCCGCCTGGTCGGCGGCGGCCAGTTCGGCGCGCACTTCCGGCACGCGGCCGTCATCGGGCGCCAGGCCAGCCAGCGCCGCCCTGAAATGCGCCCGCGCCGAGTCGTAATTGCCGACCGTCAGATCGGCCCGGCCGAGATAATAATGCGCCCGCATGTCGTCGGGATCGGCCTGCAGGGCCTGCTCGAACAGCTTGCGTGCGTCGGACGTACCGTCGCTGCGCGCGAACAGGGCCAATGCCTCGCCCCATTCCGACCAGGCGGCGAACGCCTCCGGGGCTATCTTATAGGCCTTGGCGAAGTCCTGGTTGCTGGCATAGAAATTACCTGCCACCTTGTCGATACGCGCCCGCAGCAGCCAGTAGTTCGGCACCTGTTCGCAGCCCGTGCCGGACGCCTTGATGGCCGCCGCCAGGCCCTCGGCCTGCGGCAGTTCCGGCCGTGACGCCGCCGTCTTCAGCCAGTCATTGACCCGGGCCTCATAGCTGTCCGCCGGCTGACACGCCGGGAACGCGGCGGCTTCCGTCCACGCCTTGAGCCGCGCCGGGTAAGGCTGGTCGCTCAGCCACGGATGGCCGACAAACAGATAGACGCCGAAAATCATCGCCGCGATGACGACGCAGCCGACGGCGCCCATCCAAGGCTTCAATGGTGACGGGGCGGGCACGACGGCGGCTTCGGCCCTGAGCAAGGCCCGGGCGGCTTCGACGCGTTCTTCCTGCGCCAGTTCGGCGTCGATGTCACCGCGCGCCACCCGCCGGTCGGTATCGGCGACAAAGGCGGCATAGAGCGCCTTTTCATGCGCCAGCCCGGATTCGCGTGGCAAACGCCGATGCCAAAGCGCCGCGACGGCCAGGAGGCCTGCGCTGATCAGGGCACACAGGACGCTGAAAAGAAGCATGGCGCCTCAATAAAGCGCATCCCGAAAAGTGTGAAGCGGTTTTCGGACAAGATGCGCGACAAAGCAGAAAATGGGAACAAAATGAAGCGATTCCAAATCCCTTTTGGCGAGCGTCGGATGCGTCCCGCGGTCGCACGGCGTGCTGACGGTACTGGACCACAGGCATCGCCGTGCTAGTGTGCTTCGGCTTACAAGGACCCGCCTTCGAATGAACCACCCGCACAGCGTCGTCATCTTTTCCAACTGTCAGGGAGAAGGCCTGCAAATTTGCCTGCTCGACCTGCTGCGCGGCACGGACATACCCGTCCATCTGGTCGCCTCCTATCGGGACTTCACCGAAGTCCAGGCCCGGCAGATGTCGGAATGCACCCTCCTGATCGAGCAGGTCCAGCGCAACGAACGCTGTCCGACCGACACCTACCTGAAGCCGAACACGCCGCGCATCAGCTTTCCGGTCCTGTATTCACTTGCCCTCTGGCCGTTCGCGCAGGGTGACCGCGTCGGCGAACCGGCCGATCGCCCACCCCTGTTCGACAACCCGATCAATGACAGCCAGATCGCCGCGCTGATGGCGCAAGGCGGAGAGACCGAGACCATCCTCGACGCCTATGAGGCGATGGACTATGCCGCCCTCGCCGACCTGGACGGCCTATTCGACCGCAATCGCGCCATGATCCGGGACCTGGAAACCCGCGCGGACATCGGCCTGTGGGACAACATAGAGACACGGTTCACGACCGAGCCGACCTTTCATTCCTTCTATCATCCCTATCCGGCGGCGCTTTATCCCGCCTACAAGGCGGCCTGCGAATTCGTCGTCGACATCATCGGCGGCGATACGGGCGCTGTCCCCGGCACATTGGACCGCTGGGTCAAGACCGATACCTTCCAACTCCAGCAGGTGCCCATCCACCCCTCGGTGGCGCGCAAGCTGAACCTGGCCTGGCACAAGCCCGACCGGCGCTACCGGCTGCGCTATCAGGGCGCCCTGACCTTCCGCGAATTCTGGCGGACCTATCTCGATTACGATGTCGACGATGCCGTCGAAAAGGCCTCGATGATTGTGGAAAAGGATGACGGCGCGGCGTCCCTCGCCCTACTCGACTCGATACCGGGCGTATCTCCGGACCGCGACGTCATCCGGGGCCAGGCGCTGCTGCGCGGCCGGCGGTATGAAGAGGCCAGGACCTTGATGGCGGACGTCCTCGACAGGCAGGACCCCCGGATATTCGGGCGGGTCGCCCTGGACACCTGGCTTCGCGCCGCGGCGGAATGCAAGGATCCCAGCGACGGCGAAAGGGCCATCCAGCTGGTGACGCAGTACCACGACCACGCCGCCGTCCAGTATTTCGGCGGCTATCTCCTGCGTCACATCGGCCAGGAGGCGCTGGGCATCGAAGCCCTGATCGCCGCCGGGCGTCTGTGCCCCGCCGACGCCGACTATGCCAACCAGGCGGGATCGGCTTTCGACGCCATGGGCGCCAAGGCCGACGCCATCGCCTCGTTCAACCGCGCTGTCCTGTATGCGTCTCCGAGCGCCCGGCCCGGCGCCGTCGAACTGGCCCGGACCTACGCCGCCAACAATACGCCGCGGCCCGCGGCGCCCGTGGCAAAGCGCGGTTTCTGGCAGCGTCTTTTTGGTTAGTGTTCAAGCGACGTCGCCGGCCGCGTCCGGTTCGGCGACACTCCCGGTGGCCTCGGGAGCAGTAATGGGTTTTGTGTATGAGCCAGCACAGTATTGTTATTTATTCCAACTGCCAGGGGGAAGCCCTGCGAAACGCCTTGGGCGTGCTTCTGCGGGGTTCGGATATTCCTGTTCATGTCGTAGAATCATATCGGGATTTTACTGAGGTTCAGGCTCGACAACTGGCCGAATGCACCCTTTTTATCGAGCAGGTGCAGCGGAACGAACGCTGCCCGATCGAGCATTACCTGCAACCGTCCACCCCCCGGTTCCGCTTTCCCGTCATGTACAACCTGGCCCTATGGCCGTTTTCGCAGGGCCACAGGGACGGCGAAGGTCACCCGGCGCTCTTCGGCAGTCCCATCAATGACGGTCAGATCAAGGCCCTGATGGCGCGGGGCGGCCATACCGAAGCGCTCCTGGACGAATACGAAGCTCTCGACTATGGCGCGCTTGTCGATATCGACGGCTTGATCGAGCGCAACCGCTCCATGATAAGGGAACTTGAAACGCACGCCGACATAAGCCTGTGGGACGGCGTCGAAAAACGGTTCACCGCCGAACCGACCTTTCATTGCTTTTATCATCCCTATCCGTCGATCCTCCATCCCGCTTACAAGGCGGCGTGCGACTTTGTTCTCGATAGGGTCGGCGGAGATATCCGCGCCGTCGAAGGCGTATTGAACCGCCTGGCGATGACCGATCATTTCGATCTGCATCAGACGCCGGTTCATCCTTCGTTGGCCCGAAAGCTCGGCCTGAACTGGGTCAAACCTGACACCCGGTACAGATTGCGCCACCAGGGCGCGTTCACCTTCCGCGAATTCTGGCGGACCTACCTGGACTACGACGTCGATGACGCCATTGAACAGGCCGTAATGCGATTGGACGAGGATCGGGGCGCGGCCGCGCTCGCCCTCCTCGATGCAACACCCGGACCCTCACCCGACCGCGACATCGTGCGGGCGCAGGCCCTTGTCCGCGGCGGACGATTCAGCGAGGCAAAAGCCCTGGCGGCGGCGGCCCTCGATAGCGGCGATCCGCGGATATATACCCGTCTTGCCTTGGAGACCTGGCTTCAGGCGGCGGCGGAATGCAAGGACCCGAGCGATGGCGAACGGGCCCGGCAACTGGTCGCGCAGCATCCCGACCATGCGGTCGTCCAGTATTTGGGCGGCTACCTCCTGCGTCATATCGGCTGGGACGCCCTGGGCCGCCAATGTCTGATCAAGGCCGGACAGCTTTGTCCCGCCGACGCCGACTACGCCAATCAGGCCGGTTCGGCTTTCGAAGCCATGGGCGCCAAGGCGGACGCCGTCGCCTCGTTCAACCGCGCCGTCCTGTACGCGTCTCCGGAAGCCCGAACCGGCGCCGCCGAACTGGCCCGCACCTACGCTGCGAAGCGCGGTTTCTGGCGGCGTCTTTTCCGCTAGTCTTAAGCGACATCCCGTGGCCGCATCAGGTCCGACGACGCCACCCGGCGGCGCGCCACGATGGCCTTGTCCTCGCCGCACAGCGCCTGCATCAGGTCGGTGACCAGCTCGAAATAGCTCATCACCTGGTCGGAATCGAACTTGTCCTCGCCGTTGGCGATGTCGAGCAGGGCTTCGAAATAGCCGTCCATGATGACTTCCAGCGCCTGCACCGTCTTGGTGTGCAGCGTGGCGAAACCGCCCGAATTGGCGGTGTTGCGCACCTCGCGGATAAATGAGGCGGTGTTGTGCGCCCGGTCGACCAGGTCTTGCTTGGGGAAGCGGTCCATGCGCGGCACGTCCTTCTTCACCCGGCCGTAGACGCGCTCGGTCTTCATCACCAGCACGTCCTCGAACACCCGTTCGGCGCCCTTGAGCTGGGCCTCGACCATCTCGGCGATCTGCTTGTGCGCCTCGCCGACCCGCTTGCCCCACGGGCCGTCGCGCGACAGTTCGATATAGTGGGCGAAGGATTGCAGCTGGTTGAGGCAGGCGGTGATCCGTTCGCCGGCCCCGCCGAGCTGCCCGGACTTGCCCTGGCCGCCCATGAACGCCTTGAGGTCGGCCAGGCCCTCTTCGATTGCCTCGAGGAAGCGCTCGCCGAAATCGGCCAGCTCGGATTCGGCCAGGAAACGGTCGCTCGGCCGATCCGAGACCGTGGCGACGAACTTGATGATCTGCGAGGCGTCGTCGAGATTGGCGAACAGGGTTTCCATGAAGCGGTTGCCGCCCTCTTCGGAAAACTCGCAGGCGTCCTTGAACATCAGCCGCAGCGCCGCCGCCTTTTCGGCGTCGATCCGGCCCATCAGTTCCGGCAGCTTGGCCAGGGCGGTGCGCAGGATGCGATGCAGGTCGAGGAAGTTGGCGAACTCGGAAATTTCCTCGCGGTCGCCCTTGGCCGGCTTCTTCGGCAACAGCTGGTCCGGGAATTCGCGGCAGATCGCCGCCGCCGACGTCACCAGGCGGAAGAACACCACCGGCGTCGGGTCCTCGGCTCTCAAGCCACGCAAGGCGTAGCGCGACTGGGCGTACAGCTCCGGCTCATGGTTTTCCAGCGCCCGCCACAGATTGTCCAGCAGCCACATCGGAAACTCGACGGCGTTAAGTCCGTCGGTACGCGTCTGGAACAGCGGCATGTAAGGCGCGAAAACGGCTTCCTTGGTATAGCGGAATTCCAACTCGACGCTGACCAGTTCGCGCACCTGGATAAGCGGTTCGTCCTTGGTCAAACCCAAGGCCAGTTCCAATGAACGCAACGAGGACTGCGGCAGCGACTTGACCAGTCCTGTTAATAAATTCAGACGCTTGTCGGGTATCAGGCCCATGCGCGTTCAAATGTTCCCGGGGAGGTTCTACGCCAGCAAATCAGGGTTCAGGATTAACCAAATTGGGTTAATTTTCTCTGACGGTATATGGTAACCAGGATCAGCTTTCCATCCTTTGCCGGAGCGCCGTTTGCTCGCGCCGATAACGCGTGACATCGCCGCAAAACTTGATGACCAGGACGATAAATATGAACAGGACGATCCCCTGGGTAACACTGGCGACAGGCGTCAGGGTCGGATTAAGCGCATGTGGCGCGGACGCCTGGACGGCCTGACGAATCGCGGTCACACGCACGATGACTTCATTCACCAGGCCGCCCATCAGCATGTAATAGGTAGTCAACATCAGGACCGGATGCAGATAAGCCCAGATTGCATAGCGCTGCCGGGTCGCCGCCAGCCAGGCGAGCAGCAGGACGAGCAAGGTGAACAACGCCTCCCAATGGAACATGCCGAAAATGTCCGGACCGCTCACAAAGGGTCTGAAACCTTTGATATCGAAATGATAAACACCGAAGCTCGACAGGTTGGCCACGATCATCAGCGCGACGTACCAGCGGCCGCAGGCCCGGTGCAACGGCGTGCCCTTCCGATTGAAAAAGATGAAGGCGCCAATCAGAATGGCCCCGGTGCAGGTCAAGGTGTGCAGCCAACCGAAGAACGATACGCCATGCATGTCCATTGTCATGTCTCCAGAAAGATGGGTCGCGGCAAACGCGTCGGGGTGATGGGTGTTCGACTGAAAAGTCAGTCCTCGTCGATGCTCTCAACCAATTCACGCAGGTAGGCGACATGCTGGCGAAAAGCGTTGCCGCCAGCCGGCGTTATCGACACCCGCGTCCGGGGCCGCTTGCCGACAAAGTCCTTGCTGATCTCGACATATCCGGCTTTTTCGATAACCATCAGGTGGCTGCCGAGATTGCCGTCTGTCGCCTGCGTGATCGCCTTAAGGAACGAAAACTCGAGCGGCTCCCGATTGCGCGCCGCATAGAGTGCCGCCATGATTTTCAGCCGTAATGGCTGATGAATGACTTCGTTCGCCTTCGTCACGGTCACGCCCGCCGCACCAGCAGGCCGCCGACGATCAGTCCGCCACCGCCGGTCGCCGCCAGCCAATAGGCCAGGTAAGCTGGAAAGAAGAAAAATCCGATCAGGGTGAAACCGATGACGGCCATTCCGACCCAAAGGAAACGCATCCAGATCCACAGGCCAACGGCGGCATAGATCGTGCCCGTCAGCAAAGCCGGAAAGGCCAAGTAAATGTTCCGGTCGGTCGGATGGACCATCAAAAAGAGTCCGGCGGAGAACATCATGATCAAGGCGACGGAACCAAGCAGGCGCCAGCCGAAGCCGCGGTCCCCGTTGATCGCCGCCTGTCTTTTGCCGCGGCCCGCGATGGCAATGGTGGCGGCGAAGCCGATGATATCGGCGGGGAGCCAGACAAGACCCCACTTCTGGGGCGGGACGACGGCCATGGCGGCGTAACATATGACCCAGATGACGCCCCACACGACAAAAATGGGTCCGGCAATCCGGTAGCCGAAGAGCGCGTGGCTGCGACCTTCGGCTTGCGCAATTTCCGAAAGCGCCCTGGCGGCTTCGTCCTTCGTGATGTTCATAGCCATATTTCCAGTGGGACAGATAACTCTGTATTACAGAGTATTTTATGAATTGAAGCATGTCAAGCGACGCCGTGAATTTCTTACCCGCGCATTAAACGACCGTTAGCCAGACCATGCCATATTAAATTTTGCCGGACCCACACCCGTCGACAGAATGTCGCCGGAGGATCAAGACCATGTCGTCGATCAACACCAATATCGGGGCGATGATCGCCCTGCAGAACCTGAATGTCATCACCGCCGATCTGGCGGCGACGCAGAACCGTATCTCGACCGGCCTGAAGGTCGGCAGCGCCAAGGACAACGGCGCCGTCTGGGCGATCGCCCAGAACCAGCGCGTCCAGGTCAGCTCGCTCGACGCCGTCAAGGACTCGCTGTCGCGCACCTCCTCGGTCATCGACGTCGCCCTGGCCGCCGGCAATTCGGTTTCGGACCTGCTGTCGCAGTTGCGCGAAAAGGCGCTGGAAGCGTCGGACACCTCGCTCGACACTACCGCGCGCACCGCCCTGAACGCCGATTTCACCTCGATCCGCGACCAGATCACCAAGACCCTGTCCAACGCCGGCTTCAACGGCATCAACCTGGTCGACGGCTCCCGCGCCAACACGTCCGCACTGGCCAACGCCCAGGGCACCAGCCGCATGACGGTGGCGGCGCAAAACATGTCACTGGGCGGCACGATCGTCACCCTGGCCGCGACGGCCAGTTTCGCCACCGCCACCTCGGCGGGCAATCTGCTGACCACGTTGGACAGCTCGATCAACAACGTCTCGCTGGCCCTGGCCCATCTCGGCACGTCGTCGAAGGCGCTGGACGCCCACGCCACCTTCGTCGGCAAGCTCCAGGACACGCTCAATGCCGGCATCGGCAACATGGTTGACGCCGACATGGCCAAGGAAAGCGCCCGCCTCCAGTCCCTGCAGATCAAGCAGCAACTGGCGGTCCAGGCCCTGTCGATCGCCAACCAGTCCTCGTCCTATATCCTGAAGCTGTTCCAGTAAGGCCGGCTGAAACCGGCCGAACCGGACCTGTTTTTTTCCAGGTCGAACCCTCTCTTTTTTCACCGTGCCTTACTTCGGACGCGGCTTTATGCTAGCGCTGTCATCCGGCGCTCGGCAAACCAGCCGGCGGTATATGATGGCCCCATCCAGGGTCCAAAAAACGAGGGAGGAACATATGGCGGAAATGGATCGGCGCGGTTTTGCCAAGGCTTTCGGGGCGGCGGCCTCGGCCTTGGCGCTGGGCGGGGTGACGGCGAAGGCGGCCAATGCGGCCCCCATCGATCTGAGCTTTCCCAAGGATTTCCGCTGGGGCTGCGCCACGGCGGCCTATCAGGTCGAAGGCGCCACCCACGAAGACGGCCGCGGCCAGACCAACTGGGACGTCTTCGCCAAGACGCCGGGCAAGGTGGCCAATGGCGACACCGGCGACGTGGCCTGCGACAGCTATCATCGCTACGCCGAGGACACGCAGCTGCTCAAGAACCTGGGTGTCAGCACCTACCGCATGTCGATCGCCTGGTCGCGCATCTTCCCCGACGGCCGCGGTAAGCCCAACCCCAAGGGCGTCGACTATTACAACAAGGTGATCGACGGCCTGCTGGCCGCCGGCATCGAACCCTATGTCACCCTGTTCCATTGGGACCTGCCGCAGGCCCTGCCCGGCGGCTGGCAGAACCGCGACACCGCCAAGGCCTTCGCCGACTATGCCGGCTTCATGGCGTCAAAATTTTCCGATCGCGTGCACAAGTTCATGACGGTCAACGAGCTGCGCTGCTTTACCGATCTGGGCCACCAGATCGGCATCCACGCGCCGGGCCTCAAGCTGACGCCCGCCGAAGTCAACCAGGTCCGCCACCACGGCGTCCTGGCCCACGGCCTGGCCGTTCAGGCCCTCCGGGCGCAGGCCAAGGCCGGCACCCAGGTCGGCCTCGCCGACAATACGGTCTTCTACACCCCGGTCATGGAGACGCCCGAGCACATCGCCGCCGCCAAGAAAGCCACCCGTGAGAAGAACGCCATGTTCCTTACGGCCATCATGGAAGGCCGCTATATTGACGAATATCTCAAGCAGGAGGGCGCCAACGCCCCCAAGGTCCAGGCCGGCGACATGACGGCCATCGGCAGCCCGCTCGATTTCGTGGCGTTGAATGTCTACGCACCGGAATGGGCGCGCGCCGATGACGGCCCGGCCGGCTATGTCACCATTCCGCATATCGGTTCGTCGCCGCACATGGCGTCGCCGTGGCTGATCGTCGGACCGGAAGTCGCCTACTGGGGCGTCCGCATGGTCAGCGAGCTGTGGCAGCCGAAGGTGCTGTACATCTCCGAAAACGGCGCCTCGGCCGACGACCCCGTCGTCAACGGCCATATCGACGACGCCGATCGGGTCATGTATCTGCGCAATTACGTCCAGCAGTTCCACCGGGCCATTGCCGAGGGCTACCCGCTCAAGGGCTATTTCCTGTGGTCGCTGATGGACAATTTCGAGTGGGCGGACGGCTATACCAAGCGCTTCGGCATCCATTATGTCGACTTCGCCACGCAAAAACGGACTCCGAAACTGAGCGCCGCCTGGTACAAGGAGGTCATCCGGCAGAACCGGGTCATCTAACCGCCCACAGGGAGCCCCGCCATGACCATCACCATTACCGCCTTCGAGCGATCCCCCGACGGCGGCAAGGGGCTGGCGCGCGACACGCGCGTCCGCTGGGCTCTGGAAGAGGCGGGGCAACCCTATGAAGTCCGCCTGGTGTCGTTCCAGGCGCTGAAGCAGTCCGGGCATCTGGCGCGCAATCCGTTCGGCCAGATTCCGACCTATGAGGAAGGCGATCTCACCCTGTTCGAGACCGGGTCGATCGTCTTCCATATCGCCCAGAACCATGCTGGCCTGCTGCCAGCCGACGCCGACGCCCGGTCCCGGGCCGTCACCTGGATGTTCGCCGCGCTCAGCACCGTCGAGCCGCCGATCCTCGACCTCTTCACCGCCCGCGTGCTCGAAGCCGACAAGCCGTGGGCCAGGGAGCGCTTGCCCCTGGTCGCGGATCGCGTCCGCGACCGGCTGAAGCAACTCGCCACCCGCCTGGACGGGGCCGACTGGCTCGACGGCGCCTTCAGCGCCGGCGACCTGATGATGGTGTCGGTGCTGCTGCGGACGCGGCCGTCGGGCATTCTCGACGAGTTCCCGAACCTGGCCGCCTACGTGGCCCGCGGCGAAGCCCGCCCGGCCTATCAACGCGCCTTCGCGGCGCAACTGGCGATCAACACCCGGCCGCTGGCGGGGTAATCGCCGTTCGGATGCCGCATCGGATTTTGACATTTTCGACGGGCTAACCGCGTGGTGCCTTCCGGACGCAGGCGCTTAACTGCCGGTCCGTCCAATCATCGAGTTCGGTAATGTCCCTGCGTTTTCAATTGCCTCTGGCCCTCGCCACTCTCCTCGTCCTGAGCACGCCCGCCCTCGCCGACCCCCGCCCCGAAGGCGACGTCATCGGTTCGGTGAGCCAATATACGGTCGCCGCCGGCGATACTTTGTCCGACATTGCCCGCAGAAACGAGGTCGGGCTGACGGAACTGCTGGCCGCCAATCCGGACGTGTCGTCGACCACCATCCATCCCGGCCTCACCCTGACCGTGCCCGGCCGCCACCTGCTGCCGGCCGGCGCCCGCACCGGCATCATCGTCAACCTGGCCGAACTGCGCCTGTTCCACTTCAACGCCGACGGCACGGTCCAGAGCGCGCCGATCAGCGTCGGCCGCGAAGGCTGGGACACGCCGACCGGCCCCACCAAGGTGGTCGAAAAGCGCAAGGACCCGACCTGGACCGTGCCGGACTCGATCCGCGCCGAGAACCCGAAACTGCCCAAGGTCATGCCGCCGGGGCCGGACAATCCGCTGGGCCAGTTTGCCCTCAATCTCGGCTGGCCCGGCTATCTGATCCACGGCACCAACAATCCGTCAAGCGTCGGCAAGCCCTCCAGCCACGGCTGCATCCGCCTGTACCCCGAAGACATCGCGGCTCTGTTCAAAGCCACCCTGGTCGGCGAACAGGTCACGGTCATCGACGCCCCAATCACCCTGGGCCAGGACCAGGGCACGCTCTACCTGCAAGTGACACCGACCCGCGAACAGGCCACCCAGATCGTCAATTTTTCCGACGCCAAGGCGCTTGACGACGGCGATGAACCGGTGAAGGCGGTCAAGGCGCAGTTGGCGACGCTGAAAACCCGTGGCGCGCGCATCGACGACCATGCCGTCGACACCGCGATCGCCCGCCACGACGGCATCCCCGTGGCGATCGGCACGCTTCCGCCCGCGCCTCCGCCGCAACCGGTCGCGGCACAGTCGACTTCGCCGATGGCGGACAGTGTGAACAACGCCATCAAGGCCCTCAGCGACACCTGGCGGAATG